>CANQMT010000001.1 GCA_947625055.1 uncultured Monoglobus sp.
TACCTATATTTTATCATAAAATACAGAAAAAGCCCAGTCTTTTCTGAGCTTTTTCTTCCCTTTTTCGACAGTCTGAAGCCGCGGTTACATCCGCGGCTTAATTTTTTTGAAATTTAGAACTCATCCGAAACTTGATTTTGCGCCTCTGTTATCCTGTACTCGTCCATGCGTTTTATGCATTCGCGCGCGTCGGTCTTGCCGCTCAGCATATCATAAAGCGCAGCCGCGACGTCGTCGGCGCTGTAGCCGTTAATTCTGGATGCCGCGGTTGAGACGCGTTCGTTTGCCGCAATCGACGCCGCGGCGTCGATAACGGGCTTCGACTGGATATTGGTCGTCTGGCCATTAAAACAGTTGACGGTCGAGATCCCGTCAAAGGCTTTGTTATAGTTTTCGGGAGTTGCGCAAAATTCTAAAAAATCAAGGGCCGAATCAAGATTTTCACTGTTTTTGTTGACCATCATCATGTTGAGGTTGCCGCCCTCGTAGGTGCCGCTGTCGGCGGTGTTCATAAAGACGGGCATAACGGCGAAGTCCTCTTTGGAGTATTTGCCACCGGGTTCAAAATCTGTGTCGAACCATGTGTCCCAGATAAAAGTCATGACCGCCTCGCCGGAGCCGATCGCGGGACTGATATCCGACCAGCCGGTTTCAAGATAATCCGTGCCGAACCAGCCCTTATCTGCCGCGCCGGCGATCCAGTCGATCATATTGTTGACCTCGGGAATATCGGCATAGGACACTTCGTTTTTATTAAGATTCTCAAGCAGCGCCGGATCGTCGGCGAAGATCGGATCAAGCCCGAACTGTGCCATCCATGAGCAGCCGTCGGCAGGCCAGCAGATCGGGGTGTAGCCCGTGTCGGCAAGGACTTGGCAGAGAACGTCAAACTCCGCCTGATTTGTCGCGGGTTTGAGGCCTAAACCGTCGAGGATCGTCTTGTTGTAATAGCAGCCCGAAACCGAGTTTTCCCAGAATGGCAGACCAAGAAGATTGCCGTCTTTGTCGCGGCAGTAAGCCGAGGCGCCGTCTGTGAGATCGCCGACCCATTCGCAGCTATTCAGATAAAGAAAATTATCGGCCACATTAAATCTGTTCAGATCCGCGTTGTGGAAATGCAGGAACACATCCGGAACATCGCCTTCGGCAAACATTTTGACGGCTTCCGTCTCATATTCGCTATCCTCGAATGATATTATATCCAGTTCGTTTCCGGTCGATTTTTCATACATGTCGAATATTTTTGTCATGTAGCTTTTGTTCAGATCGCTTTCCTTGCCCATGATCGAAAGCGTGACCTTATCGGAATTTTTGTCGGACACAAAACCCGAGCATGACGTCATAAACACAGCCGCGGCTGCGGCTAGCAAAAATATAAGGCTTTTTTTCTTAAAAATTTTCATATTAATCACCGCCGTTTTCTTTTTCGGGGGCATCGCCCGAGTTGTTTTTGCCGTTCTTTTTCACAAGCTTCGCAATAAGCTCTTTTACAGCCGCCATGTCTATCGGCTTGGAGAGGTGGGCGTCCATGCCCGAATCGAGCGCGTCGCGCACATCTTCTGCGAAGGTGTTCGCGGTCATCGCGGCTATCGGTATCGTTTTTGCCGACGGATGCTCAAGCGAGCGGATGGCTCTTGCCGCGTCATAGCCGTTCATTACCGGCATCTGAACATCCATAAGTATCATGTCATAGTCGCCCGGCTTTGATTTTTCAAACATTTCGACAGCCTCGCGGCCGTTTGCAGCGATCTCACATTCCGCGCCTTCCATGCCGAGCAGCTCTTTGAGGATCTCGGCGTTGAGCGCGTTATCCTCGGCGGCAAGGAAGCGCAGTCCTTCAAGAACATTATCGTCTTGATCTTTTGCTTTGTCCTCATTTTCGCTATAGTCGGCAAATAAAGGCTCTAAGGTCAGTTTCAGCGTCGATACAAAGAAGGGCTTTGGCATAAACGCGTTAATGCCCGCCTTTCGCGCTTCGGATTCTATGTCGCTCCAGTCATATGACGTCAGCACCAGGATCGGAACGCCGGGGCCGATCTCAGCGCGGATTTTGCGCGCGGCCTCAACCCCGTCCATTCCGGGCATTTTCCAGTCAAGCAGGATAACGTTAAACCCTTTCCCACTCTTAAATTCCCTCACAGCCGCCTCCACGGCAGATGCGCCGTCGGTTACGAAGGAAACGTCAACCCCCGTACCGCGCATAAGCTCTTTGATGCTCAGGCATATGTCTTTCTCATCGTCGGCGACGAGCATGCGCGGTACCTTTTGGCTAAGCCATGTTTCGGGCTCATTCGCGTCGGGTACCGAAAATGTCAGTTCAACCGTGAAAGTGCTGCCTTTTCCGGATTCGCTCTCGACGTTGATTATGCCGCCCATAAGGTCAACGAGATTTTTGGTTATCGCCATGCCGAGGCCGGTGCCTTGTACCTTGTTTGTGACCGAGCTTATCTCCCTGCTGAACGGATTGAATATCTGCTCCAAAAATTCCTTGCTCATTCCGATGCCGTTATCACGTACCACAAAGCTCAATTTCGCGTATTGAGGCGCGGAATTTTCAATCTCGCTGACAATAAATTCAACTGTCCCGTCTTCGGGAGTATATTTTATCGCGTTTGAAAGCAGATTGATCAGGATCTGGTTAAGCCGCAGTTTGTCGCCGATAAGCTGCTCGGGAGGCGCTCCTTTGACGATCGTCTTAAACGTCTGATTTTTCGCTTTCGCCTGCGGCATAAGTATAATGTTCAGTTCCTCAAGAAGAACCGGCAGACTGAAGCTGTCAACATTGAGAGAAGTTTTTCCGCTCTCGATCTTGCTCATGTCGAGCACATCGTTGATCAGGCTCAGCAAATGGTGGCTCGAGGCGGTTATCTTGCGCGAGTATTCGCGAACGGCGCCGGGGTCATCCGCGTCCTTCTCAAGCAGCACCGAGAATCCGACGATCGCATTCATCGGCGTTCGTATGTCGTGAGACATGTTTGAAAGGAAGTTGCTTTTCGCCTCATTTGCACTTTTCGCAGCCTCAAGTGCCTCCTGCAGTTTTTGGTTCATCAGTTGATCGCGGGTGCGGTCGGAAAGCACTATTATGTACTTGTTAACGTCGGTTATGCTCATGTGGTAAACCGTCATCCTGTACCAGCGGCGCTCGCCGCTGCTTTGGTGCATATATTCATAATCACGGTGCTTGCTGCCGTTAAGCGGTATCGCTTCAAGCTCGTCGTGAGGGATCACAATATCGCCGCCGAGCGCGCATTTTTCAAGCACTCTGATGTCGGCCTGCGCGTCTTTCAGCGGTATGCCGAGCAGCCGCTCTATGTTCGGGCTTATATAGTCAACGTTATGATTTTCGGAATCAAGCATTATGAATATATCGTCCACGCTGCTTGAAAGAACGTCAAACATGCGCTCGCGGTAACGGATCTCGGTCTTGTTGAGCTTTGAAAGTCTGCGTCCGCGCAGGATAAGCAGAGCGATCACAGCAGCGCCGATAAGCAGGAATATTATGATCAGAACATTCATCGTGATCTTCTGAACCGAGAGAAATCCAGCGCTGAGGACGCTCTGCGGCACGGCGCTTAGCAGAATATAATCCTGATATCCGACCGGCTGGTAAAGAATACAATAGTTTATGTCGCCTATCATACATCTGAGCTGCCCTGACAGTCCGTTCTGCCAGTCACTTTGGATATTTTCTATGCTGTCGGGGGAAATGTCCGAGGCGGCCTTGATATAAACCAGAAAATTACCGAAAACACTGCCTCCGGTCTGAGTGGAAAGCAGCACGTTTCCGTCATTGTGTATCACAAAGCATTTCGCCTTGCCCGAAAACGCGTCAACGTTCAGCGAGCTCGCCATGTCGGCGTTGTTGTAACTGACGGCTAAAGCGTCGTACTCAAATCCGTTATAGGCGGCGGGACGCACGGGAGCCGCGAAAACAATTACCTCTCGGCCTGATGAGAGTGTGTCGCCCGCCATGACCGGCTCGCCGCGCTGCGTCAGATCGGCTTCGGCAGCTCCGAGATCCATTGTTCCGCTCTCGCCGGTTATCGTCATATATGTATTTCCGCCCGAAAGAAAATAAAAGTCGGAAAAACCCCAGCGATCCTTTTCTTTTGCGATATATTCCGAGACCGCGGCGGGGTCGGAGCTTTCGCTTTCAAAATAATCTTCCCAGCTCTCAAGCAGGCCCCAGTTCCTGTCAACGAAAGCGCCGAAAGAACGGTTTACCTGACCGTAGATCTCGGCAAGATGACCGGTGCTGTCCTCGTATATCTTTTGCGAAATAAAATTAAAATAAACTATCCCGATCAAAAGGACTGCGGCCGCGACTAAACACAGCAAAAGCGGCAGGATTATTTTGCCGAATCGGTTATTTTTAAACATGTTTATGCTCCTTAACATCATTCGCGATTGATTTTACAAATAACTTATCAATTTATTTTATCATACGGGATAATAAAAGTCAATTGTTACGGCAATATTTTAGCTGTTTTCACAGAAAAGCGGAGGCTGTAACATAATAAAATATTCACGGGAATTACCATTTTTAAGGGTATATAATATTGACAAACCGCTAAACTTGATATACAATCAAATTAACATTATAAGAGGAGGAAATCTAATGTCACAAGTTGCAATTGTAATGGGAAGCAATTCGGATCTGCCTGTTGTTCGCGGTGCGATCGACGTGCTCAAAACATTCGGAGTGGATTTTGAGGCGCATGTGATCTCGGCTCACAGAACTCCGGCAAAGGCTGAGGAATTCGCGAAAAAAGCTGCCTCAAGCGGAGTTAAAATAATAATCGCGGCTGCGGGCAAAGCGGCTCACTTGGGCGGAGTCATCGCCGCGTACACCACCCTGCCGGTCATCGCGCTGCCGATCAAGTCGTCGTTTATGGACGGACTTGACTCGCTGCTCTCTATGGTTCAGATGCCCGCGGGTATACCGGTAGCGGCTGTCGGCGTTAACGCCGCGGATAACGCGGGGATTCTGGCTGTTCAGATGCTGGCCATCAGCGATAACGAGCTTGCAAAAAAGCTTCAGGAATTCAAGGCCGAAATGGCCGCATCTGTTGAAGAAAAGGACAAGAAACTGCAAAAAGAGCTTTATGACAATATATAGGGAGGCGATGTAATGAGCGAAGCGTATAAAAACGCCGGCGTTGACGTTGAGGCGGGCTACAGATCGGTCGAGCTGATCAAGGAGCACGTCAAAAGAACAAACATACCCGGAGTTCTTTCGGGAATAGGCGGCTTCGGGGGCCTGTTCGAGCTTGGCGGGGAATATAAGGAACCCGTCCTTGTCTCGGGAACCGACGGAGTCGGAACCAAACTTAAACTCGCGTTTATCATGGATAAGCACGACACTGTGGGTCAGGACTGCGTGGCGATGTGCGTGAACGACATTGTGTGCGGAGGCGCGAAGCCGCTGTTCTTTCTTGACTACATAGCGGTCGGGAAAAACACCCCCGAGAAGATCGCGGACATAGTAAAAGGAGTAGCCGACGGTTGCGTCAAGGCGGGCTGCGCCCTGGTAGGCGGCGAAACGGCCGAGATGCCCGGATTTTATGATCCGGAGGAGTATGATCTGGCGGGATTTTCCGTCGGCATAGTCGATAAGAGCAAGATCATTGACGGCGGGAAAATAGAAGTTGGCGACAAGATAATCGGCATCGCGTCCTCGGGCGTTCACAGCAACGGTTACTCTTTGGTCAGAAAGATATTTAACATTGATGACACCGAGGAGTGCGCCGAGACCCTTAAAAAGTACGATGACGAGCTGGGCGCCTCGATCGGCGAGACGCTGCTTGAGCCGACCAAGATATATGTAAAGCCGATGCTCAAGGCGATCGAAGCGGTTGACGTGAAAGCGATCTCGCACATAACGGGCGGCGGATTTTACGAGAACATTCCGCGCATGCTCAAGAACGGCACAAGAGCCGAGATCGATAAGAGCAGCTTTGAAACTCCGCCGATATTTAAAAAGCTGCAAAAGCTGGGCGGCGTTTCCGAGCATGATATGTTCAACACCTATAATATGGGTATCGGCATGATGTTTGTCGTGCCCAAAGATCAGGCGGACAAGGCCGTTGAGGTGATAGAAGCCGCGGGCGAGAAGGCTTATGTTGTCGGCAGAATAGTTGCCGGCGAGAAAGGCGTGGACATAATATGAAGAACATAGGAGTTTTGATCTCGGGCGGCGGTACCAATCTTCAGGCACTTATCGACGCCGAAAAAAGCGGGATCATAAAGAGCGGCAGGATCGTATGCGTGTGCTCAAACAGCTCGGGTGCGTATGGACTGACAAGAGCCGAAAAGGCCGGGATCCCGACAAAAGTCATCCGCAAGAATGCGGACTGCGGCGGCGACATTGACGAGTTCAGCGAAAAGATATGCGAATATATGAAGGAGATGAACGTCGATATTATCGTGCTTGCTGGATTTTTGGCGATATTCGGCGGAAAACTGCTCAAAGAATACGCGGGCAAAATCGTGAACATTCACCCGTCGCTGATACCTTCGTTCTGCGGCGAGGGGATGTACGGGCTCAAGGTGCACGAGGCGGCGCTTGATTACGGCGTCAAAGTGACGGGAGCCACCGCGCACCTTGTTAACGAGGTTGTCGACGGCGGAAAAATCCTGCTTCAAAAAGCGGTGGAAATTCAAGACGGCGACACCCCTGAAATTCTGCAAAAGCGAGTTATGGAGCAGGCCGAATGGATAATACTGCCCCGCGCCGTTGAAATGTTATGCAGTCAGTAGAAAATAGGGACTGAGAGGGGTTCCCTGATCATTACTTTGTAGGGGCGGATATTATCCGCCCGAGAGCCCCGCGTTAGTAGGGGCGGATATTATCCGCCCGCGTTAAAAATTTATGGAGGTAATTATGAAAACAATAAACATCAGCGATGAGCTGAAAAACAACTCATACCCCGGACGGGGAATTATCGTCGGCAAATCAGCCGACGGGAAAAGCGCGGTATGCGCCTATTTTATCATGGGCAGAAGCTCAAACAGCCGCAACCGCGTATTTGTAGAGGACGGAGACGGAATAAGGACCAAGGCTTTTGACGAGTCAAAGCTTGAGGACCCGTCGCTCATCATCTACGCGCCGGTTCGGGTACTCGGCAACAAGACGATCGTCACCAACGGCGACCAGACCGACACGATATACGACCTGATGAACAAGCAGATGACATTCGAGCAGTCGCTGCGCGGCCGCGAGTTCGAGCCTGACGCCCCGAACTATACGCCGAGAATTTCGGCGGTTATGAAGGTGTCAGACGGAACCTACAATTACGCAATGTCGATATTAAAAAGCGCCGACGGCGATCCCGAGTCGTGTCAGAGATTTACGTTTGCGTATTCAAACCCGAAGAGCGGATACGGACATTTTATACACACCTACAAGGGCGACGGCGATCCGCTGCCGAGCTTTGAGGGCGAGCCCAAGAAAGTCGGGATCCCGAATTCGATCGACGAGTTCACCGACATATTGTGGACAAGCCTTAACGAGGACAACAAAGTCTCGCTGTTCGTGAGATACATAAACATACAAACCGGCAAAACCGAATCCAGAATTGTTAATAAAAACAAATAAAATATGGACTTGCCAACTTGGAAAAAGAACAATCCCGATGAACTTTTGTGAAAGGAGTAATAAAATGAATGAAATGGAATTAAAATACGGCTGCAATCCCAATCAGAAGCCCTCGCGGGTGTATATGGAAAACGATGGCGATCTGCCGATAATCGTGCTGTGCGGCAAACCCGGCTACATCAACCTTTTGGACGCGCTGAACGGCTGGCAGCTCGTTAAGGAACTCAAAAAGGCGACCGGCCTTCCCGCCGCGACCTCGTTCAAGCATGTTTCGCCCGCGGGCGCGGCGGTCGGTCTCGAACTTTCGGACACGCTCAAAAAGATATACTTCATCGACGAGTCGATCGACCTCTCGCCTCTCGCCTCGGCCTACGCCAGAGCCAGAGGCGCGGACAGAATGTCGTCCTTTGGCGACTTTATATCGCTGTCCGACGTGTGCGACGTTCCCACGGCGCAGCTCATCGCCAAAGAGGTCAGCGACGGCGTAATAGCTCCGGGCTACGAGGAAAAAGCGCTTGAGATATTAAAGGGCAAGCGCGGCGGAAACTACAACATAATCCAAATTGACGAAAACTACACTCCCGACCCTATCGAGCACAAGCAGGTGTTCGGCGTGACCTTCGAGCAGGGCAGAAACGAGCTCGACATCAACGCGGAGCTTTTGTCGAACGTCGTTACACAAAACACCGAGATGACCGAGGCACAAAAGCGCGATCTGATGATCTCGCTGATCACGCTCAAATACACCCAGTCAAACAGCGTGTGCTACGTTAAGGACGGTCAGGCGATAGGCATCGGCGCGGGCCAGCAGTCGAGAATACACTGCACCCGCCTCGCGGGAAACAAGGCCGACATCTGGTGGCTCAGACAGTCGCCTCAGGTTCTGGCGCTCGAGTTTGTCGACGGCATACGCAGAGCCGACCGCGACAACGCGATAGACGTTTATATATCGGACGAGTATATGGACGTGCTCAAAGAGGGCGAGTGGCAGAAGATATTTAAGACCAAGCCGCCCGTGTTCACCAAAGAGGAACAGAAGGAGTGGCTCAAAAAGAACACCGACGTGGCTCTGGGCAGCGACGCGTTCTTCCCGTTCGGCGACAATATTGAGCGCGCCCACAAGTCGGGCGTGACCGCGATTGCACAGCCCGGTGGCTCGATCAGAGATGACAACGTTATTGCGGCATGCGACAAGTACGGCATAGCGATGTCGTTCACCGGCATCCGCCTGTTCCACCATTAATAAAAATAAGGCGAGCCGCGACTCAAAGCTGACGGCTTTGAGTCGTTTAGGGCTCCCGAAAAATTTGCCGGGCGGAATTTCCGCCCGGTTTTTCAAATTAGGACTTGCAAAAGCCGAAAAGCTGTGATATAATACCATATTGTGAATATGTGTCCGTAGCTCAGTTGGATAGAGTGTCAGACTCCGACTCTGAAGGTCGCGGGTTCGAATCCCGCCGGGCATACCAGCGGAAAAATGACCGCCTATTTACGAAAGTCATGCAAAGCATGACTTTCTTTTTGGTGCGGTCATTTTTCCGCTTTTCCCACGAAACGCACTGCGTTGGCGTTTCGTGGGAGCCCTGCGCAGTTTTTTACGAAGACCTTGCGAAGCAAGGCCTTCTTTTTTGACTGCCTTTTTCGGCGCTTTTCCCTGATCAGCAAGCTTTGCTTGCGGGTTCAAAGCTATCTTTCAAAATTGCTTGCAATTTTGACCAAGAGCTTCCTTGATAAAAGCGCGCTTCGCCGGCGTTTCGTGGGAGCCCTGCGCAGTTTTTTACGAAGACCTTGCGAAGCAAGGCCTTCTTTTTTGACTGCCTTTTTCGGCGCTTTGAGGGGAGTATTGACAGGCGGATTTTGTGTTGATATGGGATAAAAAACACAAATGTATAAAAATATGCTAAATTTTCGTTAATTTTTGTTATAAAAACACTTGAAATCATATTTGTTTTATGGCATAATAATATTCGTGCAAATAGTAAGTATATTATACCCTCCCGAAAGGAAATTTTGCATTGTGAAATTTTCTTTCGGGGGGGGTAATTTATTTTAATTTTTAATTAATGAATATGCAAGAACTTTGCCGCGTTATGAATATCGTAATAGCGATACCTGAATTTTCAACGACGCGCGCGGGGCAAAAGACCTCTGCTCTCCGTACGCGAAACAGTCGAACGTGAGACGCCGCGGCATTTGCACACCTGACCTACTGTGAATAATTTTTCAAAAAAACACTTCTAAGCTATTGACTTGTTCATGGGTGAACGTGTTAACATTATAATGCTTATAAATAAAAATGTAAATATATAAAAGCTTTAGATATATTGTAAAGGAGTTTGTTATGGGTAAGACACGCAACGGAATTTTAATTACGATCATTATGACGCTTGTATGCGCCGCGACGCTTTTGTGCGGCACAGCCGCGGTTCACGCCGAAGGCTCGAGGGACATAGTGCGCACCTCGGCCGAAAATTATAAAGCTGTCACCGGTAGTGACGGAACAACAGGCGTAAATCAAGCCCGTTGGTCGCTTATGTCTCAAAGCGGCAACTTTATGGGCGTTAATCGGCAGCAAAAGATAAAGTTTTATGCCTTTGAAGGCGAGACAGTATTTCTTGCTTCAAACGAGGTTGAGAACTCCGTTGATATTAAGATGACTCAACCGGACGGAAGTGTTGTAAATGTTGATCTTAAAACAGATGAGGGCTTTATTAAAACGTCAGCAAACGAAAAGGCAGGGCCAAAGACCAAAGATGACAAGTCGATTTGGCTTCCCAAAGCTGAAACAACCGAAACGGGAAATATTCAATATGATACAGATATTAACGACAGATATGTAGCTTATAAATATGATATTCCGATTTCCGGTGTTTATGTCCTTGAATTTTATACGAATACAAGTAAAGCTACAACTCTACCGGCTAGAGGTGGAACAGAAAAAGGAACCGTAGGAAATATTAAATTTAATACAGAGTTAGACGGCGCTCATTCAAATGCCCATGTTATCGCATGGGATGTAACCGTGGCGCAGCCTCAAAAATCGGGTGATGATATAACACATTATGTGGCTGTTAACGGACGCGTGTGGATGGACGCGATCGCCATGCAGAATATGGGCAGAGTATATGGTGATTTGTATTGCGTGACCCGTGACGGATATATCTGGAGATTCAGCTTAAACGGTATTGAGCCCAATACATTTGCCATGTATGCCAATTCAAGAGGCGGCATAGGAACCGGAACTAATGCTTCGGCATATCATTCGGTTCACTCGCCTCTTACAAATTATACCGATTTTAAACTTTATAAAGAACGAGTTGATAAATACGGAAATCCGGACGGTATTCAAATATTGGGACCGGATAACGATGTTACCGATATTGACTCGCCCTATCATATGTTTGTAAATCCTCCGGATACCACCATATCCGAAAGCATAGTATTGTCTCAGCCCAAGCCGATCGGAACGGTCAAAAACATTCAATTTGACGGCAAATCGAACGATTTGAGCGACACCGTCAACACATCCTCGGGTTATGCCGGAGTTGGCGGATCTTTTGAAGTTGAGACCGAGGGCGCATCATCATACAGGATCATTATTGATATGAGCAAGATGTACGCCAAGCATTATCATAACGAGGCGGTTGACGGCGGAAAATATGACACTGATGGTTCAAGCACGGGAAATCACGACGATGAGATTTGTCTCAGCACAGACAGTGACCTTAACTTTATATACTATAATGACGATAGCGCCAAAGGCGATGGCGTTGGTTGGTACAGCATAAAAACACATGAGTCCAGCCGCCATCCGTCCAATGACAAAGACCTTACACAGCCTGAGGCTATGAAAAATCATGTAACTTATGAAAAATTAACGGGCGGCATTAACCTCGGCGAAGGTATAACCGTCACAGATGATCCTTCAAATTCGGAGAATGCTCAGATACTTGAAAATGCGGGATATAAATCCCTCGGCAAGATCATGCTGGGCAACGCGGCTGTTGACGGCACAAACAGAATAAAGTGGGACGGACGCGACCAGTACGGCAGGATCCTGCCTATCGGTACATATTTCGGTTCAACCGGCAGAGGCGAGGTATACGCCGAGCCCAAAGCGGGTGAGATCCACTTCCCTCTCGGTGATGTTGAGCAAATGATAAACGGCGTTGCGATCTGGCTCGAGAGTGAGCCACAGGGCTGGATGTCTAATGTTTCAACGACACAGCAGCAGATAGACTATCGTTCCAGACTGTATTACAATAACCTTGATATGAGTCTGTTGCGCGATTTTGAATATAACGATACCGTTGCGAATAATGGTATGATAAATAATACTTGGATATGGAATCTGCCCAATAACACAAGTAATATACGTGCAGGTGAGGTAAAGGCAAACAGTAGCAAGATAAACAGAGGTTGGGTTACGGATAAGACTATATTTGAGGACATGAGCATAGACGGAACACCCTCATATAAATATGACACCTCAAAAGCCGGAGATCGTGCGCCAACAAATCTTGCCTCGAAATTCACAAATGATACAAGTATTGGCACGTCAACTGATGACAGCAATAATTTTGGCTGTGACCACGGTATTGTGGACGTGTGGACATATGCCGCCGCTCCCGAGAGCGCGAAAGTGTATCTTGATTCAAATGTGACAATTAACAATGTTGATTATCAGAAGATACTCACCGGCTTTGTGTTCCTTGACACACCGGTTAAGGGAACGGTACAGGGCGATTATGACAAGCTGACCGATGACCGCGAGCTTCCCGGCGCGAAGGTTGTTGTGAGCTACGGCACATACGGAAATATAAAGAAAAAGCTCCCTGATGACGCGACATATAAAGATAAAAGTCCTGATGAACCCGTTACTTTTGAAACCAGCACCAACTCAAACGGTTATTACAGCGTTCCGATCAATATGTACGCTTTTTCCGATGATGCCGGTGATAAACAGGAGATAACCGTCACGGTCACGTATTCCGATCCTTTGGCGGGCCCCGCGGCGGTTACCCACAAGGTCACAACCATTGATAAAAAGGTGAGACAGTTCACCGTTTCACAGGAAATGGAAGAGGGTCACGCGAATGTCAGCGTGCAGAAGATACAGCTGAAAAAGGACGGCACCGGCAATAAATCCGAATCAATGAAAGAGATCTACGCAGATGACGTGGGTTATATTATCTCGCCCTCAACCTCGCTGCGTATTCACGCTCAGTGGACGCCCGACTGCCTCAAGGATATGTCAATGGCCGCCAATTTCAGCGTGTACGGTGTATATAAAAGCACGATAGAGAAGAGTGAAAACAGTAAATTTAAAGAGCTTCTTGAAAAAGAGCTGCCTACTCATAACGATGGTTATACATATAATGATCAATATGTGCCGTTGGCGCCCAAGGAGCGCGATGAACTGAAGGCGTTTTTCCAAGATACTAAAAATAATGTATATTCTAAGGAAGATATAGAGCTTGACCTTAAAATGTCTGCCGTTGAAACTATTGAGGATCTGCCCGGTATTGTATTTAAGACGGAAAAATCGGGCGAAAAGACCCAGGCTGTGGAGGCTGACAAGATAATATACAGGGTGTTCTATAACGGCACCGCTCCCTCGGACAGCATTGATCTTAAAAGAAATCAATACAAGGCCGAAGGCGGCGGAACTTTTGACAACTGGGAATACACAATAAAGACCGATCCGTCCACAATAAAAGAGACTGTTTGGTTTGACGCAAACCACAACTCGATTTTTGATGAGGGCGAGCAGCCGATAGTCGGCGCCAGAGTGCAGATCGCCAAAAGAAATTCCAATATATCCGGCGATCTGAACCAGCCCGAGAACTACGAAAAATCATTCCAGCGCATTAAGAAAAACCTACCAGATGATCCCGATTACGATTCAACTCATCCTGATGACGAATGGACGCTGGACAAGACGGTTATCGACAGTTCAACCACGGCCTTTGTAACAAATGAAAAAGGAGAAGTATGCAATACTTCCTACACATATAATCCCGACACCAACGAGATAACCGAAGAAGTTAACCCAATGGCCGATAACGTCGGAATACAGGGCCTGATCGCGGGTACATACAGATTAACAATAACTCTGCCTCCCGGCAGCACATACAATTCAGCGGCGTATACGGGCGCGGGAATGCCTGACGGGCCTAACAACTCGAGCCTGATAATCGCGGAGTTTGATCAGGAGCACAATCAGATTATTCAGTACATAGATGTTCCCGCAAACGCGATAGACAGAACAGAGGAAACCGGAAAGGACGGTTCGGTACAGGCTAAAGCCGCGTATTCATATATGGCTGATCTGTCGATCCGCAAGAGCGTTGAGGCCTACAACACGACGAATAAATCTATTGAAAGATATGTAAAGCCGTCATTGTTTGCCTTTAAGCTCAAGATGAGCAATATAACCATTGAAGAGCCTGAAACTTCGGTCACGCTTCCTGTTGAGGACGCTGTCACCGAACTGAGCCTTTCTTCGCCCAATGTCGGAGTTGAAGGCCCCGGTGACCCGAACAAAACCATTACGTTCAAAAAGCAGAGTGACGGTTCCGCCGCGGCGGTATTCACGCTGTCGGCGGGCGAGCGCATAACGATCAACAATGTTCCCAACGGAACCGAATATGAGGTCACGGAGCTTGATATCAAAGACGCTCTGCTGGACGGTATTTATGACGAGTCAATAAAAGACGACAATCTCAAAAAACTGTTTGACACAAAAAAGAATATGCGCACAGGATTTGGGCTTTCGGCGGCTCTCGGAAACCCGAAGACACGCAAGGGAAAAATTTCCGACACGGCAAGGACTTCCATGCTAAACTTTACCAACAGGTATGAGCCGCTCCCTGTCACGGCTTACGGCGGCAAGGAACCCGAGAAGAAACGGGATGAAGAAATAAATCCGTCAATCAATCATAACTCTATTAATATACAAGCTCGGGTGCTGATAAACACAAATGAAGGAGAACCGGTACGTAATATTCTGGAGTCGGACAATTTCAGTCTTGTACTGGAGCCGTCAACATGGTTCACGAGAGATGAAGATATAAATAATAGAGACAAACATACTCCGCAGGACGGTTTATCGCCGGATGTGGTCGAAATAACCGATGACGGAAAAAAGAACACTCATAATATCATTGACGTTGAAACGCCCGAAACGCCGAGCAATGAGGCGACCGTTACATTTGACGATAAATACACAATGACTTTCACTCAGCCCGGAGTGTACACTTACGTGCTGCGCGAAAGAAAACCGTTCACAACCGATAACGTTGATCCGATCCCCGGAATCAAGTACGCGCCCGAGACATATAAGCTCTATATCGAGGTTAACGATGACGCGTCGGATATTGTAAGCGCAAACGCCGGAAAAACCGAAGCGGGAACGGGACACCTTGTTGTCGCCAACTATTTCTGGCGCGCCAGAACCGGATTTGATGAAAAGGGAGAAGGCGTTGATGATTGGGATTTGGAATGGAACACGCGGATACTGGGTTCGGGCACAGGCGGCGCTGATAACGCGTTCAATAAGACTCCGTTAGAAGACGGCAAGTCGATGCTGGTGTTTAATAACACGTATGATCTGGCGCCGCCCGAGGTGGCGTTTGAGGGCACCAAGATCTTAAACGGCAGAGCGCTGGGAGATAAAGAGTTTGAGTTTAAGATCGAGCCTGTGGGAAAATATGAAATCGGTCACACAGAAAACAAAACTCCTGATGCGGTAGCTTCCATGCCTACACCCGAATCGGACACAACGTGGAATACCGCCGCGACCGGTACCAATAATATTAAGTTTGATCCCATTACCTTTACCGAGGATGATGCCGGTGAAGATGAGGCAAGCGCGATAATTTATCATTATCAGATCAGCGAGATCAAGCCCGAGGATGACTCAGTTAAGCCAAGCGTTGAGTATGACACGAAAAAGCAGGACGTATATGTGCGCGTATATAAAGAGGTTGTGGCCGATCCGGATAATGAGGGTCAGTTCTATCAAATCGTTCACGCGCTCCAGTGCGACGCGGACGGCAATTCCACAAGCGGATTTGCGTTTACTAACTCGTACACCGCCAAAAATCTTGAGCTTTCACTGTCGGGAGATAATTCACTCGGTCTCAAGCTCAAAAAGACGCTTATATCAAAGGGCGACTCAAGCCGCAAATTTAAGGACGGCGACGAGTTCAGATTTGTCATTGAGCCCGAGAACGGCGCGCCCGCCATTTCCGGAGGCGCAGAGGGCAGACCCGCGGGAGTGCTTATATTTGGGCCCGAGGGTGATGCTATCGGTCAAACCGAAAAGTCGGATATTGAGTTTGCAAGCGGTGATAAGATCGAATTTATCGAGGCTAACACCACAGATAAGCCGTATTATGAATACACGATCAGGGAGCTGAATCCTTACGGCGACGCTTCGGTTACTACGCTGCCCGGAATCAGCTATGACGGCACAAGATACAGGCTCCGCGTGTATGTTAAGGACGACACGGCGCAAGGTAAGTTAGTGCTTGACACCGAAAAGAGCGAAAGCAAGACCGGAATTGATGTGTACAAGATCACGGATGAATCGGAAGGTGAGCTGCTGAATGAAAGTACGGACGAAAATCCTGCTGCAATGCCCGAACTTGAATTCACTAATAATTATGACCCCAACAAGATCGATGTACCTCTTTCGGCGAACAAGTCATTTAACCGTGACTTCACGACATTCTTCGGAACGGAGACAGGCACCGATAAGATGAACCAAGGTTTCGGCTTCACGCTGACGCCGATAGGATTTGTAGATGATATATCAAGCGTTGGTGAATTAACACCGTTTAAAGCGGGTGTTTTGAAGACAGACGGTGAAGGATATGAGTCCGAGGCGAATATGCCTATGCCCGATGTCGGCAAGCAATACACCGAGGGAAGCAAAGATTTCTATATCGACAGCACCGGTCTGATCGACCTCAAAAACATGTCATTTGAGTCTGAGGACGCGGGCATCACTAAAGCAACCGCCAAGGTTTATATCTATAAGATTAAAGAAAATAATGAAAATCGCGGCGGCGTTACTTATGATGAAAAAGATCGTTATATCTTCCTGAGCGTTTATATGCTTACGGATGACACAATGGGTGACAATCAGTATGTGACTGTGGCGCTGAACGATACCGAGGATATTGCTAAAATAGCCGAAAAACACAGCGAGTATAAAGATGCCAACATTGACTATACATTTGTAAACACATACAATCCGAATGGCAGCGAATTTGATTTAAGCAATTCGGATAGCTTAAAGATCATCAAAAAGGTGACGACGCAGAATGTTGACGCTCCGGAGTTTACCGAAGGTCAGTTCCAAGTAAAACTCGAGCCCTTCAACAGCAGCAACAGCCAGCTTCCTCCCGGATTTATCAACGAGGACGGATATGTCACATTCAATATTGATGCAAGCGGCAAATTTGTGTTTGATAAAGACAATTCGTATGAAGTTGACAGCACAAAGCTTAACGGCACAAGGTTAATGTTTGACAGCGAGGGAACATACGAGTATCTCATCCGCGAGGTTACGCCCGCCGAGGACGGTATCGACGGAGAGGACGGTTATACATACGATACCTATCAGTATAAGCTGACACTTGACGTCAAGGATGATTTACAAGGCAATATGAAAATTACTCCGTCGGTTCAGTGGAGAAGCTCACTCGGCGGATCGTGGAGCGGCGAATTTGACGAAAGCCTTGACGATCCTCATATGCCGGATGGCTATAAAGAACGCGATGATAAAAATATCAGTGCAACTGATATTGTGTTTGTGAACAGCTACACGCAGCGGCACACGCTGAATTATAATCCCAACGGCGCTCTTGCGGGCGGCGACAGTCTTCCGCCTCAGACCGAGTACGAAAAGAACATGGAAATTACGGTTCACAAAACCGAGGGAGCCCTTACACGTAATCAGGGTGAGATGTTTGTCGGCTGGAGTACTTACGAGAAAGATGGTGGTTATACCGACGAGGAAAGAACCGCCGCGCTCACGGCGGAGGATGCCGAGAAGGCGAAAGCGCTGAATATTTTGTCGGCCGATGACGACGGAACCGATGAAAACCCCGGCAATACCGAAAATAACGTATTCAAAATGCCCGATGCTAACGCGATCCTCTACGCGGTATGGGCGATCGACGCCAACGGCAACAACACACCCGACTACGCCGAGGACGGTTACAGCGTTGAGTATTATATAGGAAACGCGGTAGTTGATCCCGACAGCGTGTATGCCGACAAAACTAATAAAATACTCTACACATGCGAGCACCACCATGTCGCGGGCACCGATGCGGATTTCCTGAGCCACAATGGAAATACCGTAACGGTGAACGGAACAGAGGTAAAACTCAGTCTGCCCGACAGCGGCAATCCCGCGTTTATCGGCTGGAGCCTCGCGAGCTCCTATAAAGAAGCGCCGGTAGTGGATGAGTATCCCGGCGTGTTCTCAAGAGAAAACTTGTCCGGACTTATTTCATCAATTAATCTTACCGAGGAATTGATGAAAAATACCGACTTAATAAAGTCAAGAGAAGACGGCAGAAAGGTTCTTACCGTCTACGCGGTATGGGCCGGTGACACGCACGGCGGTCAGGTATTGCCTCCGTCCGAGCCCACGCTCGGCCCGGATGAAACGCCGAGGCCCACGGCTGATCCCGACGCCACGCCGTCTCCCACGGCGACTCCCGGTCCGGAGACGAGCGACGGAATTCCCGACTACAAGCAGGTAGCGTACCGAGGCAACAAACCGACGGATGCTGACCAAGAGGTTGTCGGCGTTCCTGTTGACGGAAACGAATATATACCCGGCGAGTCTTATGTGTCCCTCTTGACGGCTCCGAGCCTTGACGGATATCGTTTCCTCGGCTGGACTGATGTTGAGACACCGACTGACGATACGATCTACTATCAGCCCGGTATGCATTGGGGCCCAAAAACAAATAAGCTTGATCTTTTCTACGCTCAGTGGGCGGAGAATGAGCAGTCGCTTATAATTCAGGTATTTGACGACGCGAATAATGACGGAACATACGGCGGAGAAGAAACGCTGCTGGGAATAAGCACAGAAAAGATCACGCTCACGCCAAAGAACAGCGGAGACACGATAGAAAGCGTTGAGCATACCGACGGCGGCGGAGTTCAGTTTACGAGCGCTATGCTCAAGCCCGGCGATTACACTTTGACAATAACGATCGATGAGGATCAGTTTAACGTTTATGACAGATATACCGGCGTGAACTACGCGCTTGGAGACGAGCAGGGAACGATAACAACAAAACTTGAGGGAACAAAGCTGACAATAAATCAGGATATCACTATCCCGTATGAGGACTACTCGGGAGCCATACGCTACGGCGTGACACGTCCTTATGATGTGATCTACAACATGAACGGCGCTCCGGTCGAGGTGGGATTAAAAACAGACGCGGTTCCAGATAAGGATTATGCTTATCATGACGGCGACACTGTTCCGTATTACACTGACTCCGAAGGACGAGAATATGATGGAAAGATCGCGGTACTCGGCGCTGACTCTCTGAACGAGACTATTGACAGCAGTAACGGTAAGTATATATTCACCGACTCAGCCGGACTTACGCATGAGTTCCTCGGCTGGTCGATCAATTCCGACGCGAGTGCTCCGGATACGGGCATGTCTGTATCAGAGCTTGCCGAAGGCGGAACTTACAGAAATAAGTCATTTAAGGAAATGCCGGCGGGCGACTTGACGCTCTACGCCGTTTGGGACAGAGGATTTAATAAGTACCCGCTGACGTTTGACGCAAACGGCGGTCAATATGAAAGCGGCGGCGAGGATGCTTTAAACGGAACTCTGATCGATTTAAACAAGCGCTATGTTATCGTATCCGAAAAGGATGCTTCAATTCCGCTTGACGAAAATTCGGAAAACCGTCCAGGTTACAAAAACGCGGAAGAAAAAGTCACGTTCCCGGAAATCAGTCGCGAGGACGCTGTGTTTATCGGCTGGTCGGCCACGGCGCTCGGAGTTGTCAGCGACTATAACACGGTTAAAGACAGCCTGCTCAGCTCAATACAGATGCTGACCGCCAACACAGTTTATGCGGTATGGGCCGAGGACACCCGCGGCAAGCTTGTCGATAGCGAGGGCAGAAGCTGCGACACTCCGAATGTATACTACGGAGACGGACACAGCGACTGTGCTCACGGCGAGCTGATAAAGCATGAAAGTGACGGAATTGCCGATTACCTGCAGGTATTCTATGAGTTTAACGCTCCCTCGGACGCTAAATTCAGCGGAAGCCTCAATGTTGATCCGGTGACATACGGCGTTGACGGCAAATACACACTTAATAAGAGTGTTCTTGAAACGTTCAAAAACACTGACGCTGACGCTATACGCCAAAAGGATTACGAAAATGCATCGGCAGGCGAAATTTCGGATGATAACGCGGCAGCGTATATCAGATCGAGCAGTCTGGCGGTTGAGGGCTATGCCTTTGACGGCTGGAGCGTGAACGATCCTTCCGGCGCGAACGGCAAGGCAGAAAACGGCATGTTCTACGCGGGCCCCACAAACGGCCTCGGCAGGGCCTACAGCTTTGAAAAGAGCTCGGGCAGACCCGACACGCTTTACGCGATATGGAGAAAGATCGTCCCGGCCGCTGTCAATGTCAGAGTTTACAACGACGCGAACAGAGACGGCGTGTGCGAGCCGGGTGAGGGCTTGGTAACAGGTTTTACGATCGATAGCGTGTATGAGGTTATTACTCAATCATACGGCGGCGATCTTGAAGAGGCGTTTGAAAAAGGTTTCCCGCTGACCGATAAAGGAACCGACGATGCACGAACCGGAAGTGCGTTTATAAATTGGTTCGAGCCCGGAAAATATAAAATGACATTGACGCTTGATGGCACTGTCAGCGACAACACAAGCTTTGTTATAAGAACCCTAAAGGACGCTCACAGCTTTGTAAGCCTTGACGGAACTGTTGAGGCTAAAGACATGGAGCTTCAGATCCTTAATGTTAACAACAGAACGATAACATTCCAATATTCGCCGAAAGAGGGATTTGCGGGCGATCTCAATATCGCGGCCACGCAGGGCTACACTTTGGAGTACGACACAAACGGAGCGCCCGCCGATAAGGTCGCCGCGCCGGAAAGCGTAAACAACCTCTATTATGATAACGAGACAAATGTGGCCGAACAGCCCAAAAAGGCGGACGGAACCGAGCTTGAGAATGATGAAGACGGATATTTCTACTCCGATGATAATGGAGTTAAGCACTATTTCCTCGGCTGGAGCGAGAATAAGTATTCCGACACGCCCGAGTATTCGGCGGACGGAACCTCTCACAAGGTGACGGATAGGAAGATCACGATCAAAGGTGAGACCAAGCTGTACGCGATCTGGAGCGCGGATAAATACAGTGTACTGTACTACTTTGACGGCGAGCTTGACACCGACGAGTCAAACAAAGTTGACAAAGCTTATCGAGACAGAACATATAATTTTGACGAGACAGCCGCGCTTTGGATGCCCGCCTCAAGAGAGGCTCTTCCGGCTAAGGATAAGCTCGTGTTCGCAGGCTGGACAGAAAATCCCGAGACGGCCAAGACCGCTCTCGACAAAGTTCCTACGGCGGGAACGCTCATCACAAGCGTTGTTATGCCGAGCGACAATGTAAGCGTTTACGCGGTATGGGCGGTTGACGAGGACGGAAATCACGTTCCCGACTATGCCGACAATATGTATATTGTAAGCTATGCCGCAAACGGAGGATTTCCTGCTCCCGAACCGGATGGAATCTTCTTCGCCGATTACACAAAGTATTACTTAAACAGCCAAAAAGCCGAACTTATCACGATCAATGAAGGAAAGAAGCGAGTTTCCAAAGAGAACGCTGTTCTGGTCGGCTGGGGCAAGAGCGACAACGGCGGAGCTCTTGTATCAAACGCGGCGGAGCTTAAAACCCTTGAGGCCGACGAACAGTATCTGACATTTAGTGATAAGGACATCACGGTTTACGCGCTGTGGGCGGCGGATCTTAACAACAATGACAAACCCGATTACAGCGAGACGGAATACACGCTGACATATGACGCTAACGGCGGCGAGGGAACTGTTCCCGCTGCGCGTGAACATCTTCTTCCGGGTGACAGCGTTGAGCTTGAGAAAAATCCCGGGCTCACCATGACCGACGCGATGTTTATCGGCTGGAGTTCGGACAAAGCGGCCGTTCAAAACGATGGCGGCAGCGCTAAGATATTCACCGATGCCGCTCCGCAGGACGGTGTGCTTTCGGATACGGTTAAGATCAATGATCAAAATGTCACCGTTTACGCGGTATGGGCGGCGGATATTAACCATAACAAAACACCGGATTATAACGAGACGCCGCATACTCTGTCTTATGACGCTAACGGCGGCGAGGGAACACTGCCTGATCCTGTGAAGGTTCTGCCCGAGATCAAGATCAAGCTTGACGCCGAAAAGACATTCACTAAGACGGGCGCGGTATTTATCGGTTGGAGCCTTAACAGCTACTCTGAGCTTGTGACGAGCGCGGAGCAGGAAAACTCCCTCAGAATATACGAATATACTATGGGTAATGAGGACGTTACCGTTTACGCGCTGTATGCCGCTGATAATAACGGAGACGGAACGCCGGATTACGGACGTTACACTTTGGAATATGACGCAAACGGAGCGGATGAGGGTTCTGCGCCTGACGACAATAACAAATACTCAACCGGAGCGGAAGTTACGCTTAAAGAACCCGACGCTTCAATGAAAAAGACGGACGCGGTATTTATTGGCTGGAGCGAAAAAAAGAGTGAGGTTCAGAACGGTGACGGCAGCGCCAAGGTGTTTGACGCCGCCCCCGCGGAAGGCGTGATCACAAAAAGCGTTAAGATCGACGCGGATAACGTGACTGTTTACGCGGTATGGGCCGAGGACGGCAACGGAAACGGCAAGCCGGATTATGACGAGAGCTACAGCGTGACGTACAACTCAAACGGCGCGCCCGACACCGTTAAGCTGCCCGAAAACAAAACGGGTCTTGACTATAACTCCGAGGTCACGATCGGCGATATTACCGTGGGCCTCTCGGATGACAACGACGGAAAGGGAAAATACTATACCGACGACAACTACGTTAAGCATTATTTCCTCGGCTGGAGCGAGGATAAGCACGCCGAGACCGGAGACGACAAATACGCTCCGAATTCCTCGGTAAAACTCAACAGCGCCGATATTACGCTCTACGCGATCTGGAGCGCGGACAGATATAAGGTTCTCTACTACATAAACGGCGAGCTTGACACCGCCAAGGTTGATCCGGATTTCAGAGACAGGAGTTACACGTTCGGCGAGACAGCGGCATTGTGGATGCCCGTCAGCGAGGCGGAATATCCGCAGGGCGCTGATGCGACAGTCTTCGCGGGCTGGAGCGCGGATGAGAGCATGGAAAACACCGTCCTCAGCAAAATACCCGCCGCCGGAACGCTTGTTACAAGCGTCAGCATCCCGAACAGGGATGTTCCGGTTTACGCGGTATGGGCCGAGGACAAGAACAACGACAATATACCGGATTACGCCAATGATATGTACCTCGTGAAGTATCATTCAAACGGCGGTTTCCCGGATCCCGTTGATCACATATTCTTCGCCGACTATACAAGATTTTATTTAAAAGATCAGACAGCAGATCTCATTGGTCTTGACGAGGGCGCGAGACGCGTCTCAAGAGAAAGAGCTGTTCTGGTCGGCTGGGGCAAGGATGCTCACGAAGAGCTTGTGAAATCGGATGAGGAGCTTAACGCTTTGATCACGGATAAAGACAGCCTTAAGTTCACAGATCAGAACATCACCGTTTACGCGCTGTGGGCCGCGGATAAGAACGGCAACGACATACCGGATTACAAAGAAAATCCGCGAACGCTGAAATATGACATAAACGGCGGAAGCGGCGAGACTCCCGCTTCCGTGAGCGACCTTTTGGTCGGCGACAGCGTTGAGCTTGAAAAGACTCCCGCCATAACGCTGACCGATGCGGTATTCATAGGCTGGAGCAGACAGCAGAGCGTTGTCAGCGCGGAAGGAAAACCCGTGATCTTTAAATCAGCTCCGGATGAGGGCGTGATCACGGACAGCGTGACCGTCGCCGATGACGATGAAAACGAAATCACCGTTTACGCGGTATGGGCCGATGATATTAACCATAACGGTGTTCCCGATTATAACGAGACGCCGCGCACTCTGACTTATGACGCAAACGAGGGAAGCGGAAAGGTGCCCGCTTCCGTGACGGTTCTGCCGGGAATTAACATTGATCTTGAGGATAACGTTGATCTCACCAAAGAGAACGCGGTATTTGTAGGTTGGAGCCTGACAAAATACTCAAAGCCTATCACGAGTCTTGAGGAGGAGAGCGCGCTCAGGATCGACGAGTACACAATGGGCGACCGGAACGTGACCGTTTATGCTCTTTACGCGGCCGATCTTGACGACAACGGCGAGGCCGACTACGGCAGATTTAAGGTTGAGTATAATAAGAACGGAGCCGAAATCGGAGAAGCGCCGATCGACAATAATTGGTACTCGACGGGAACGACGGTAACGCTTAAAACTCCCGACGCTGACATGACTTTGCAGGGCGCGATGTTCATAGGCTGGAGCTCGAACAAAAACGCCGTGAGCACGAGCGGCGGCAAACCGGTGATATTTACCGCGGCTCCCGCGGACGGAATTGTTGAGACAGAAGTTATGATCGGCAGCGCGAATGTGACGGTTTACGCGGTATGGGCCGCGGACACCAACAACAACGGTACTCCTGATTATGACGAATTCTACACGGTCGACTATGACACAAACGGCGCTCCGGACAGCGTTAAAACGCCGACCGCCCACACCGGGCTCGCGCACAACGGAATAATTCAAATAAAAGATATTTCAGAAGGACTTTCGACAGACGACGAGGGAAGATACTATACCGACGGAAACGGGGTTAAAGTATACTTCGAGGGCTGGAGCACGGACATTCATGCCGAAAAAGCGAACGCTGATCTGGCGCCCGGAAAGTATCTCAGCTTAAACAGCGCGAATGTTACGCTGCATGCCGTATGGAGAGCCGACAGATTTAAGGTTCTGTATTACATCGGCGGCGCGCTTGATACCGAATATGTGAGCGATGACTTCCGCGGCAGAACATACGCTTACGGCGAGACGGCTGCTCTGTGGATGCCCGTCAGCGAGGCGCAGCTTCCCGCGGGCGCTGCGGGAACCGTATTCGCCGGCTGGACGGACAGCAAAGAAACCGCCGAAAAGGTGCTTACCGAGGTTCCCGCTGCGGGAACGCTGATTACGAGCGTGAATATCCCGAACCGAGATGTTCCGGTCTACGCAGTATGGGCCGAGGATAAGGACGGAGACAAAATTCCGGACTACGCCGACAGCATGTACCTTGTGAAATATCATTCAAACGGCGGCTTCCCCGATCCCGAGGATCACATTTTCTTCGCCGACTATACAAGATATTACATCACAGGCGCCGTAGCCGAGCTTATTGATGTTGAAACCGAAGGCAGACAGCGCGTTTCACTGGAAGGCGCAGTATTGGTCGGCTGGGGCAAGGAGGCACATAGTGCTTTTGTGACCTCTGATGAGGAGCTTGTGGGACTGCTTGCGGACAATGAGTATCTCACGTTCGGCAGCGATAACATAACGGTTTACGCGCTGTGGGCCGCGGATGAGAATGGCAATGACATACCGGATTATAAGGAAGAGATTTACACTCTGACATATGACGAAAACGGCGGTCAGGGTACGGTTCCCGAGCCCGTGACGGGCCTGCTTGACGGCGAAAGCGTTGAGCTTGAGCAAAAAGCGGAGCTTTCGATGGATAAGGCGGTGTTCATAGGCTGGAGCGAAAGCGAGGAGGATGTTCGCGGCGCGAACGGCGATCCGATTGTGTTCGTTTCCGCTCCGCCCAAGGACGGCGTGATTGTTGACAGCGTTGTGATCAAGGCTTCGGATGCGGCGGTATACGCCGTATGGGCCGCCGACACGAACGACAACGGAACGCCCGACTATGAAGAGGCGGCTCACACGTTGAGCTATAATGCCAACGACGGCGAGGGAACGGTTCCCTCGGCGGTGCCCGATCTGCTTCCCGGCACGGATGTCAAACTTGACATGGCGCCCGGTCTTGCCAATAGCGGCGGAGTATTTGTCGGCTGGAGCCTGACAAAATATTCAAGGCTTATGACAAGCGCTGAGGAAGAAGCCGCACTGAGAATTAAGAATGACACATACACAATGGGCTTTGATGACGTCACGGTATTCGCGCTTTACGCTGCGGATTCAAACGGCGACAACGTGCCCGATTATGGCCGCTATTCGGTGACGTACGACAAAAACGGAGCCGAGGGAAGCGCACCCGTTGACACTAACAAATATTCAACCGGAAGCGTTATAAGGCTTGTTCAGCCGGGCTCCGACATGAGGCTTGCAGACGCTGTGTTCATCGGCTGGAGCGAAAATAAGGCAGAGGTTCAAAATGAGAACGGCGGAGCGAAAATTTTTGACGCCGCGCCCGAAAGCGGTATAATCACCGACAGCGTGACGATAACCACAAATGATGTGACGGTATACGCGGCATGGGCGGCGGATAAGAACAACAACGGAACCCCCGATTATAATGAGGGTTATACTGTTTCATATAACGCGAACGGCGCGCCCAACAGCGTTAAGATGCCCGAAGCGCAGACCGGCCTCGCGTACAACGCATCAGTCAAGACGGGCGACATAACCGAAGGCCTTGAGTCCGATACAAACGGACGCTATTACACTGACGAGAGCGAAGTGAAGCATTACTTCCTCGGCTGGAGCGTGAACGCGGACGGCGGAGATATTATAGCGGTCGGCGGCGATGTTATGATAAACAGCGCGAACGTAACGCTTTACGCAGTATGGAGCGCCGATAGGTATCATGTTGTATATGACATGAACGGAGGAAGCGGAACGGTTCCCGACGAATACGCGGGCAGGACCTATGCCTTTGACGAGAACGCTGCGCTCTATATCCCGCTTGCGGACGAAAGACCGACAAAGGACGATGTTGTGTTTGTCGGCTGGAGCGAGACGCCGATAGACGACGCGCTGACCGCGCCTCCGGATTACGGAACGATCGTCACAAGCGTTACGCTGCAAAACGGCGACAAGACGGTTTACGCGGTATGGGCCGAGGATAAGAACAGCGACAAGGTTCCCGATTACGCTGACAATATGTATCTCGTGAAGTACCATATAAACGGCGGAACCTTCCCGAAGACAACAGACGGCATATTCTTTGAGGATTACACCCGCTACAAACTCAGCGGTCAGACCGCGGAGCTAATCTCGATCGATGAGGGCAGACAGCGCGTTATGCGCGACGGAGCCGTTTTGGTCGGCTGGGGCAAGGAAGCTCACGAAGAGCTTGTGAAATCGGCTGCCGAGCTTACGGAACTCTCCGCCGACAGCGCATATCTAACGTTCGCGGACAGCGACATCACTGTATACGCGCTGTGGGCCGCGGATGAGAATGGCAACGATATACCGGATTACGAGGAAAAGACTTACACTCTGACATATGACGGAAACGGCGGCGAGGGATCGGTTCCCGAGCCCGTGACCGGCCTGCTTGACGGCGACGTTGTCACTCTTGACGGAGCGGTTGCGCCGAGTATGCAGGGATGTGAGTTCCTCGGCTGGTGCGACGACAAAAACGCCATCACCGATGAAAACGGTAGCCCGATGATCTTTACTGAAGTTCCCGACGGTGTTGTCAAGGAAAGCGTCACGATCGCGGGAGCGGATGTTACAGTCTATGCGGTATGGAATAAAATTCCCATTGCGGAATACGGAGTCGTTTATAATGCCAACGGCGGAAACGACAGTGTTCCGATTGACGAAAAGACCTATCCGATAGGCGGAGACGTTCAGCTTATGGACAGAGGCGAAATGACGAGAGAGGGCGCGGTATTCCTCGGCTGGTCGAAGAACGCTCACGAGCAGATAATCATGACCCAGGATGAGCTTTCAGAGAGAATTTTGTCCGCGGGCGAGATCATTCCGCTTGATCTTGGAGACAACAGCTCGGTTATGACATTGTTCGCGGTATGGGGAATTGACATAACCGACGGCACGCACACCGTGGTTGAGGACGGAACGGCCGATTATTATCAGGTGTTCTATAATTCAAACGCAGGACGCGAGGATGTTTCGGGCATGCCCGAGGCTGACACCAACAGCTATATTGACGGAACCGACGTTGACATCAAGCCGGGAGAGCCCGTAAGAGAGGGCTACAATTTCCTCGGCTGGAGCCTTAACGATCCTGACGGCGATCCGATAGGCGAAAGTGCGTTCAGGAAGTCGGCCGGCCCGGATGTGCTCTACGCGGTTTGGGAGGCGGTCGTTCCTCCTGACGAGTACGGCGTGATCTATCGCGAGAACCACGCGACTTACGGCGTTGTTCCGTTTGACGATAACAAGTACGTTATTGACGGCACTGACAATGTTCCCGTTCTCGGCAACGACGGCAAACCCGAGCTCGTCAAGGAAGGCGCGGCCTTCCTCGGCTGGAGCAAAAAGGCGAATAATGTGGTTGTCACGAGATTTGACGCTGAAAACGCGGAAATTTTGAAGGATCATACAAGGATCGACAGCCCGCCCGCGAGCGGATATATGAATTTGTACGCGGTATGGGCTAAGGATGAGAACGGCGACGGCGCAGCCGACTATGTTCAGGCGATATTCGATGACGGCGTTGACGACGGCGCGGCCGGAACCGTGACGGATATGCCCGACGCGATCACCGGAGAGCGCGGCGAGGTATACGAAATACCCGCCCGCGAGCCCGCCCGCGAAGGCTATGTTTTCGACGGCTGGACAGAGAGAGGAACCGACGGCCCCATTTACAGATACGGCGGCACAAGCGGCAGCTTCACAATGCCCGATGACGGAATTGTGTTTGTGGCGCAGTGGTCGAAATATCAGCCTCAGCCATCTCCCTCGCCGACAAGCGAGCCTACCGCGGAGCCGACGGATGCTCCTGCGACAAGCACACCGGAGCCCACGGCTTCGGAGTCCCCGTCGCCATCCCCGACTAAAAAGCCGGGTGGCAGCGGAGGCGGAGGCGGAGGCGGAGGTGGCGGCGGCTTCGGCACCGCTTCGGTCCGCGTTGTGAAAGAGTGGGATGATGACAATAACAGCCGTGGCGAGAGACCCTCGTCTGTAACAGTAAAACTCATGCAAAACGGCAACGCGGTTGACCAATGCTCACTTTCGGCCGAAAACAATTGGCAGCACACATTCTCAAATCTGAAAACCGGAACAGATTACACGGTTATCGAGGAAGCGGTCAACCATTACGCTCCAAAGTATGAGTCGATCTCCGGCGGTTACAAAGTTGTTAACACCTATGATGAGAGTGTTGTGGTCGGTCCGCCGAACGGAGGCGGCGGTTCGGGCGGAAAGACTCCAGAGAATCAGCCAACCCTGAATTACGACGATCACTACGCGTATATAGTAGGATATGATGACGGCACCGTTCAACCTGAGGGAACTATCACAAGAGCCGAGGTCGCGACAATATTCTTCAGGATGCTGTCCGAAAGCTCGCGCGAGAGATATATGACCAAGGGCAACAAGTTCAGCGACGTTTCGGTCGGCAACTGGTTCAACACAGCGGTCTCAACTATGGCGTCAGCCGATATAGTTCACGGCTATGAGGACGGAACATTCCGCGGCGACGCTCCGATAACCCGCGCCGAATTCGCGGTGATCGCGGCCAACTTTGACTCATCCGCCTATGACGGCCCCGATAAGTTCAGCGACATCGGCGGCCATTGGGCAAGCGAGTATATTAACAGAGCGGCTGAGCGCGGCTGGATCAACGGCTATGAGGACGGAACATTCAAGCCCGATCAAAGCATTACGAGAGCCGAGGCTATGGCTCTTGTCAACAGGGTACTTGAAAGAAAGCCCTCTGCGGATCATATGCTTGATGATATGATAGTATGGCCCGACAACAGCGACAAGACCAAGTGGTATTACTCTGATGTTCAGGAGGCCACCAACTCGCACTACAGTGAGCGCACGGACGATAACTATGAGATTTGGACGTCTCTGCGTCCGGTTATGGATTGGGCGGAGCTTGAATCTTAAAAAAATGAACTGCGGCGGCAAGACGGTTTTAACCCGTTTTGCCGCCGTAAGTTCTTATCGTCACTCAGACTCTGAAGGCCGCAGATTCTTATCCCGCGAAACGCCAACGTAATGCGTTTCGCGGGAGCCCTAATATCAGTCTGTTTGCGAAAAAGTCATGCAATGCATGACTTTTTTTGTGAGTTCATTTTTTTGCTTTCCCCTGATCGAGTAAAATATGTTAATTTTTCGTTAATATTTATTATAAAAACACTTGTAATTTTATTTGTTTTATGTCATAATACTGACGATAAATATTATATCATCCCGAAAGTAAAATTTCACGGGGAAAAATTTTGTTCGGCGGTCAGGTAAATTATTTAATTAACATATATATTGAGTGAAGGTGATTATTATGAGTAAAATACGCGGCGGAATTCTAATTATGCTAATTTTCGCTTTATGTGCCTCGACGCTTTTGTGCGGCACAGCCGCGGTCCGCGCCGAAGGCCCGGGCGGCTCGGACAGATACAACGCTGTCTTTGAACAAAACGGCGGCGGAGACGGCAATGTTCAGGCAGTATTTGAAGACGGCGCAGATGACGGAGCTCCGGGGACCGTGACGGGAATGCCCGACCCTATCAACGGTCAGCGCGGCGAAGTATATGATATACCCGAGCGCGAGCCCGCTCGTGACGGTTACAAATTTGACGGCTGGATAGTGAAGGGAACCGACGGCCCTGTCTATAGACGCGGAGGCGAAAACGGCAGCTTTACGATGCCGGAAAGCGGGATCATATTTGTTGCGCAGTGGTCCGAAAATCATGATATGCCCGAACCAACTTCACAGCCGACTATAAATCCCGGCACGGAACCAACTACAGAGCCTACTTCGCAGCCTACTATAAATCCCGGCACGGTACCGACCGAGCAGCCGCAACACACAATTCCTCCCACGACGAGCGAGCCGCAGCAACCGACAAATCCGCCCGCGACAAGTGAGCCTCAGCAGCCGACAAATCCGCCCGCGACGAGCGCACCGCAGGAACCGACAAATCCGCCAACGACAAGCGAGCCGCAGCAGCCGACAAATCCACCCGCGACTGCCACACCGATTCCCGCTGAGACGACAACGCCCGAACCCGAAGTTTCTGCTTCTCCGTCACCCACCAAAAGACCCGGCGGTTCCGGCGGAGGCGGTTTCGGAGGGGGAACCTTCGGCACCGGCGGCACCACCTCGATCCGCGTTGTAAAAGAATGGGAAGATGATAATGACAGCCGCGGCGAAAGACCGGAATCAATAACCGTGAAGCTTCTCCAAAACGGCACAGCGATCGATCAGTGCGTACTTTCCGCGGAAAATAATTGGCAGCACACGTTCTCAAGCCTGCGGAACGGCGCCGAGTATACGGTAGCGGAAGAAGAGGTGAAGCATTACACTCCGCAGTATGTCTCATCATTCGGCGGCTACAGAATTATTAACCGTTACGACGAGAGCGCCGCTGCCGATCAGATCAATGATCGGCATCCGGAAGCGCCGACGCTGAATTACGACGACCATTACGCCTACATAGTCGGATACGAAGACGGCACGGTCCGACCGGAGGGAACTATCACGAGAGCCGAGGTCGCGACAATATTTTTCAGGATGCTGTCCGATAATTCGCGTGACAGATATTATTCAAAGACAAACGACTTTGACGACGTCTCGGCGGGCGACTGGTTCAACACAGCGGTCTCGACTATGGCGTCCGCGGACATAATTCACGGATATGAGGACGGAACTTTCCGCGGCGACGATCCTATAACACGCGCCGAATTCGCGGTGATCGCGGCCAACTTTGACTCATCGGCTTATGACGGCCCCGATAAATTCAGCGATGTCAGCGGACATTGGGCGAGCGAGTATATTAACAGAGCCGCGGAGCACGGCTGGATCAACGGATATGAGGACGGAACTTTCAGGCCGGATCAAAATATAACAAGGGCCGAGGCAACGGCTCTTGTCAACAGAGTACTTAACAGAAAGCCGTCGGCCGGTCATATGCTCGATGATATGACAGTATGGCCCGACAATAACAAAAACGAGTGGTATTACGCTGATATTCAAGAGGCTACCAACTCGCACTACAGCGAGCGGTCGAATGACGGATATGAAATATGGACGTCACTGCGCCCCGTTATAGATTGGAAGGCGCTTGAGACTTAAAATATCAAAGGCCGTCTCTCAAAGACGGCCTTTGATATTATCTTTGATATTATAATGAGTTCTTAGCCTCGGAGATCGAAATATCGTTTTTCTCCGCGATCTCGGCAAGGTCGTCATACTCGGTCTTGGTTTTTGTCACGCCGTAGCCGGTTGATGTCTTTTGGCGCACGGCGCCGTATTTTGTTTCGATCTGCTGTTCCTTGCGTGCCAGAACGTAGCGTTTGCAGGAGTATTCGCGTATTCCGATCGTTGATGTGTGCTTGAAGATCACTTTGAGCATTTTGTCACGGTCCTGTGCCCTGCACAGGCAGGAAAGCAGCGTTCCCGGGCGGCCTTTTTTCATTCCGATCGCCATAGTGAACGCGTCAAGCGCGCCCTCGGCAAGCAGCTTTTGCGACGCGAAGGCGATCTCCTCGGGTGTCATGTCGTCAAGGTTGCAGCACAGTTCAATTATACCGAGTTCGGCCCCGTCGGTCTCGCCCATTATCGCGCGGACACAGTTGGGCGCGCCGCTGAATTGTCTGCTGCCTATCCCGTATCCGATTTTTTCGATCTTTATCGGCGGCATCTGGATATATTCTTTAGCGAAGTGCTTTATAAGCGCTGCGCCCGTGGGAGTACACAGCTCGCCCTCGATCGAGCCGCTGTAGATCGGCACATTGTTTAAGATCAGAGCCGTGGCGGGCGCCGGAACCGGCAGAACGCCGTGGGCTGCCGTCACCGTACCGAAGCCCACGCATATCGGCGATGCTGTTATTAGATCGGGCTTTAAGTCGTTGATCAGCATACACACGCCCACGATGTCGGCTATCGCGTCACGCCTTCCGACCTCGTGAAAATGTATGTCAACAACGCTCTCGCCGTGGACCTCGCTCTCGGCTGCGGCTATGACCCGATAAACCGTTATCGCGTCGTTTTTGACGCTCTCGGGAATATTAAGACCTCTGATGATCTTGTCGATCTCCGCGAGGCTCCTGTGATGATGGTGGTGGCCGTAGTATGAGGAATGGTGCTCATGCGAGTGTTCGGACGAGCGCTCGCGGTGATGTTCATGGTGATGCTCGGACGAATGCTCATGATGATGGTGATGATGCGGGCCGCCCTCGGTCATTCCGTCGATATAAACCTTGGTATGTGTTCCGGATATGCCGGAGCTTTTTCTTTTTTCACATTTTAAGGTAACGCCGTCAAGACCCATGCTGTTCATTCGGCTCAAAAAGTCTTCGGGATTTGGATGAAGCTCGATCAGAGACGACATCAGCATGTCTCCCGCGGCACCCATCGCGCAGTCAAAATGCAGTGTTTTCATGTAGTTTCTCCTTTGAAGTATAATAAATTTAGTTTTTATTTTTTGTATTAAGCGGATTTTTCGCAACGGCGCTCCGCAGCTCGTTGTTGTCAATGTGGGTGTAGATCTCGGTCGTGCTGAGCTGCTTGTGGCCGAGGATCTCCTGAAGCACGCGGATGTCAACGCCAGACTGGTGCATAAGCGTCGCGGCGGTGTGCCGAAGCTTGTGAGTGGTGTATTTGTGCGAGTCAAGGCCTAATTTTTTGACGTATTTTTCGACCGTGTATTGAACGGTCCTGCGGCTTATCCTTGCGCAGCGCTCGGACAGAAACAAGGCGTTTCTGTCTTTAAATTCGGGGCTCATTTTGCGTCTTACGGGCAGATAAGCATCAAGCGCGTCAATGCAGGCTTGGTTTAAGTATATCGTACGTTCCTTGCCGCCCTTTCCCATGACCACAAGGCTGTCGCCGTGTATGTCCGTCAGGTTTATGCTCACAAGCTCCGCGAGCCTCATGCCGCAGTTGAGGAATAACGTTAATATACAGTAGTCACGTTCGTAATTTCGCTTATCAACCGAGTCAAGTAAATGTAAGCTGTCTTCAAGCGTGAAATGCTTCGGGAGCTGTTTTTCGATTTTGATCGTGTCAAGATCGGCGGCGGGATTTTCATCGAGCAGCTTGACCTTGGTGTGCAGATATTTGAAGTACGACTTGAGGGCCGACAGCTTGCGCGCGCGGGTGCGCGGACTGTTGGCCAGATCGTGATTCAGGAAATTAGCGTATTCATATATTAAGTTTAAATCAACCGCGCGCAAATTGTCAATAGTAATATTGTCGATCTCGATCAAATTAAAATCGCGATCCGAAACTCCGGACTGCAAATTCAGAAATCTGTAAAAGCAGCGCAGATCATAAAAATATTCAAGCGCGGTTTTGCGCGACTTTCCCTGAATACTTTCAAGATATATCAAAAACGATCGCATCGGCTCGGGCGCGTATTTAATGCTTTCCATACCCGCATCTCCTTCTTCAACATTGCACAAAATTTTTATTTTGTGCAATGATATATATCTTATTATATCTTCTTTCATGTTAAATTTCCAGAGCATTTATGTTAAAAATTTATTACAAATCAATTTTAGTGCCTTGATAATGTTGATATTCAAATTCTGTTATTATATAATTATTTAAGCGTAAATTTTTTGATGAAAGGAGCTTCGGCGATGATTAAGCTCAATGGGACCGTTGAGACGGTTATTTATTATAATTCCGAAAACGGCTATGCCGTCTGCGACGTGTCGTCCTCCGGCGAGCTTATTACCGTGACCGGAACAATGCCGAATATTGCCGAGGGCGAGAACATCGTTGCCTCGGGCTCGTGGACTACCCACGCCGAGTACGGCGATCAGTTCAAGGCTGAATTTGTGGAGCGCGTTTTGCCATCCACCGAGGATGAGATCGAAAAATATCTCGCCTCGGGTATTATTCCGTATGTCGGCAAAACGACTGCGCGGCGGATCGTAAAGGCTTTCGGAGCCGAAGCTCTTGATGTGATCGAAAACGAACAAGAGCGTCTGTTTGAGATAAAAGGTTTGACGGGAGCCAAGGTCAGCGCGATCCACAAAGCTTTTTTGGAACAGATCGGCGTCAGAGAGATCGTGATTTTCTTTCAGCGATTTAACATATCCCCCTCTTACGCTGTTAAGTCGTACAAAACTTTGGGCAGCGGCACTTTGGCGCTCGTTCAGACCAACCCTTATATTTTGGCTGAGCAAATAGACGGCATAAGCTTTGAAAAATCGGACGAGATAGCCATGTCTTTGGGATTTTCCCATACATCTCGGATGAGGATCGCTTCCGGCGTCAAGGCTGCCATGAAGCAGATATCTTTCTTTAACGGACACACATTCGCGCCGCGTCCGATGATAACCGCCCGCGCCTGCGCCATGCTTGACGTTGAACAAGGCCCGGTCGAGGACGCGGTCTCGGAGCTGCTGCTGAATGGCGAACTTATAAGCGAGGATCATGGCGACTATGAGGCGATATATCTTAAAATGTACTATGACGCCGAAAAGGCCGTGGCACAAAAGCTTATTGAAATGTCGGGCGTGATCTTTGATGTGGACTCTGCCTATATTGACAGACTGACGGACGCAGGCAGCGAGGGGCTCGAGCTTTCCGAGAGCCAGCGCGACGCGGTGAGCTGCGCGTTCCGCAACTCCGCTATGGTGATAACCGGCGGCCCGGGAACCGGAAAGACAACAATTATAAACACAATAATCCGCGCAATGCAAAGCGACGACCAAAAGGTTATGCTTGCCGCCCCAACGGGCAGGGCGGCAAAGCGCATGACTGAGGTCTGCGGCTTTGAGTCAAAAACTATCCACCGCCTGCTTGAGATCGTGCCCGGCGCAGACGAGGTCGGAAACAGCTTTGCGCGTAATGCCGACAACCCGCTTGAATGTGACGTGCTTATTATCGATGAGATGTCGATGGTCGATATAATGCTTATGAGCAGCCTGCTCGACGCTGTTCCGCGCGGTTCAAGGCTGATCATGGTAGGCGACAGCGACCAGCTTCCTTCAGTCGGTCCCGGCAATGTTCTTAAAGATATAATAGACAGCGGCACGATCGAGTGCATAAAGCTGACCGAAATATTCAGGCAGGCCGAAGAAAGCATGATCGTGGTCAACGCTCACAGGGTCAACCACGGTATGGAGCCGCACCTTAATGACAACGACGGCGACTTCTTCTTCATACACCGCAACGATCCGGAACAGCTTCCAAACACGATCGCCGATCTTTGCCTTAGGCGGCTGCCCGAGTATTACGGCTTTGACAGTATGTCTCAGATCCAGGTCCTGACCCCGACAAGAAAGTCGTCTATCGGCGTAACGAGTCTTAACACAATACTTCAAAGATGTCTCAATCCGCCAAAACCCGACAAGGCCGAACACTTTACACGCCGCTGCGTGTTCCGCGAGGGCGACAAGGTGATGCAGACAAAAAACAACTATCAGCTCGAATGGCGCAGAGACGGTGAAAAAGGCCGCGGGATATTTAACGGCGATTGCGGATTTGTCACAAAAATTGATGAAAAACGCGGTAAACTCGAGGTTTTGTACGATGACAGATATGTGGATTACGACTTTTTGCAGCTCGACGAGATCGAGCTTGCCTATGCCGTCACCGTGCACAAAAGCCAGGGCAGCGAGTTCGACGCGGTTGTCATTCCAATGTTCCCGGCGCACCGTCTGCTTATGACAAGGAACTTGCTTTACACAGCTATCACGAGGGCAAAGTCTCTGGTGGTGCTTGTGGGGCTTGAGGAAGTGATGAATTTTTATGTTAAAAACGATAATGTTCAAAGCAGATTTTCAGGACTTAAAGATAAGCTAAGGATATATTGATTATTTTGAAAGGAGAAATGAAATATGGAACAATATGCCGCCCCGCTCAGAGATTTGATCGAGGAATTTAACAAGCTGCCGGGAATCGGCATAAAGACCGCGCAGCGGCTGGCGTTTCACGTTATAAATCTGCCGGCGGAAAAATCCGAGAAGCTCGCAAACGCAATATTAAGCGCCAAGCGTGAGATAAGATACTGCAAGGTATGCCAGAACCTCTCGGCGTCCGAATTGTGCAATATCTGCGCCGCTCCCAACCGAGACCACAGCGTCATCTGCGTTATGGAAAGCCCGAGGGACGTTATGCAGATGGAAAGAACCAATGAATTTAAAGGCGTTTACCACGTGCTGCACGGCGCGATCTCGCCTATGGACAACATTTCACCCGACGATATTAAGATCAAAGAGCTTCTGGCCCGCGTCTCGGAAGGCGGCATCACAGAAGTAATAATGGCGACCAATCCCAACCTTGAGGGCGAGGCGACGGCAATGTATATTTCAAAGCTTTTAAAGCCGTTCGGCGTTAAAATAACAAAGATCGCCCACGGTGTGCCTGTGGGCGGAGAGCTTGAGTTCGCCGATGAGATAACCCTCGGCAGAGCTTTAAATTCAAGAACGGAGATGTGATTTATGAGCAAATTAATTAAGACTGCGGAAACCGACGAAGATATAAGAACTATCGAAAAATGCGCGGAAATAACCTGGCACGATGCGTATGATCCTCTGCTTCCGGACGGGCAGGTGGAATATATGCTCGGAAAGTACCAGAGCTTTGACGTTATCAAAAACGACATTAAAAATAACGGCTACACCTATTATTTGTATTTTCTGGACGGTGAGGCCGCGGGCTTTTGCGGCGTCAAGCGCGAGGCGGACAGGCTCTTTGTAAGCAAGATCTACGTCCTGCCAAAGTTTCAGCGGCGCGGGATAGCTTCCGAGCTGTTTGGGCGCGTAAAACAGGATTTCGGCGGCGAATACGGTGAATTTTATCTGACGGTCAACAAGCATAACGAAAAGGCGATTGCGGCTTACACAAAGTTCGGATTTGAAACATCCTCCACCGCTGTCACCGACATCGGGCACGGATATGTTATGGATGATTACATAATGACCTATAAAATAAAGCGATGAGTGGGAATGTGACAAAGATTGTTTTTATGCCTTTGACCTCCGAGATAAACGAGACCGCATTTAAACGTCTGCTTGAGCTTGTACCGTGCGAAAGCAGGGCGAAGATCTGCGGCTTTAAGCATGATTTTGACAAAAAAGCAAAGCTGTTTTCCGAGGTTTTGGCTCGGAGCGAGATCGCGAAAGCGCTGAATGTTCCGAATACGGCGATCGAGTTTAACATTGACGAATACGGCAAACCCCATATTCGCGGCTGTGAAACGCTTCATTTTAACATATCCCACACCAAGCATGCTGTTGTATTGGCGCTGTCATCAGCGCCCGTGGGAATTGATATCGAAAGGATAGTCGAAGCCGATCGCCGAACAGCAAAGAAAAATTACAGCGATGATGAGCTGGATTACGTCAATTTTGGCTGTCAGGACGCTGACAGACGTTTTTTTGAGATATGGACCCGCAAGGAGGCGTATCTGAAATATATCGGCACAGGAATACGCGGTCCTTTATATTCGTTTTCAACAATGGGCGACGAGCGGATACGCACGATCGAAAAAGACGGATACATTATTTCGGTCTGCGCCGCAAAAAACATCGCTTCAGCGGAGATTTCAACGATACGCGAAAGCGATCTTGAGAATATTGAATTATCGGTTTTTAAATAATTAAAGAGTGCGGACATTTCGCAGATAGTCCAAGGTTTTAAGGTCCTTCTCAAGGTGGCAGCGCATATATTCCTCGGCAATATATGCCAAATATTCCGCGCCGTTCTTACCGAGCTTAAAAGCGAAAGCCGAAGCAAGGTTCGACTCGATAATATAGGCGATCACCTTAAACAGAGTGGCATTCACGTCAATTCCCATATGTCCTTCCTTGCATTTTTTGCATCGGAAAACGCCCTCGGCGGGACAGAGCATACTTATATCCTCTTCCTCTCCGCACACGCAGCCGCCGCAGTCGGGCGCGACTCCCGCCTCTTTTAATGCGCGGAACAGAAACACGGACTCAAGCCGCTCCGCGTCATCATCCTTCCCCTTGTCAAGACCGCTGAGAGAATTTAAAAGCAGACGCAGTATCTCGTTCTGCTCGGTTCCTTCAAAGCATAAATGATTGGCGACGTCGCAGAAATACGAGGCGTAAGCCATTTTTTCGAGTGAGATCCTCAGCCCGCCGAACGGCTCGATGACCTCTGCCTCGTTAAGGCGCAGCAGGCTGCCTTCCCTGCCCATGAACACCTCAAAATCGGAATAGCAGAAAAGCTGTGTTGCTGTCAGCACGCCCGATCGGTTCGAGCGCGCTCTGCTCGCGAGGACCGAGACCTTGCCGTGATCCTTGGCAAGCACAGTTAAGATGCGGCTGTTTTCGCCGTATTTAATTTCGCGGGTCACAATGCCGCGCAGCTCAACGTTCGCCATATACTGCTCCTTTCCGTTTTTAAATCTCTATTGTTTTTCCGTTCAAATAATCGAGTATGCCCGCGTTGGTCTTAAAGTCGAATACTATTTTGTTTGCGGTAAGCTCCTGATAGCCGTCTCTGCGTGTTTGAGCGCCGTACTTGACATCTCCCGCGATTGGGTGTCCGAGTGCGCCGAGCATCGCTCTTATCTGATGCGTCCTGCCAGTAAGCAGCTCGATCTCGACCTCGCTCGATCCGTTTGCGTATTTTGTAACGTTATATTTGAGCGCGGCGAGCTTCCCCCTCTTCTCTTTATTGAAGCGCACTCTGTCATGCCCGGTCTTTTCTATATATCCGCTGATCTCGCCTCGCCTCGGCTCAATCCTGCCCTCGGCGAGGCAGATGTAAAATTTTCTTATTTCTTTTTTCGCGATTTTTTCGGTTATGATCCGGTGCGTCTCAAGGTTTTTCGCGCCGATCACGAGACCCGATGTGTTGCGGTCGATCCTGTGGCACAGCGACGGGATATACGCCGCACCCGGGTCAATAACGCCGCGTCCGCAGAGCAGTTTCCGAAATCCGCTCTCAAGCGAGCACGCGGGTAAATCCGGCTGATCCTGCGAGGGCAGCCCCGATGGCTTTAGCATGACCGCTAAATTCTCATCCTCATAGATGATTTCGGGTATTATCTCAGAGCGCATCCAGTCTGGCTCTCTCGCGTTTTCGCTCTCAAAAAACTCGTCGTTAATATAAAGCTCGAGCTCGTCACCGGCTTTAAGGCGAGCCGCGCCGTCAGTCACGCGTCTTCCGCCGACTTTGACGCGCTTTTTGCGCAGAGCTTTAAAGACCACGCCCGCGGGGGCTGCGGGCATTGTCTTAAACAAAAATCTGTCAAGCCTTATTCCGTTGTCGCTTTGTGATATGATAAACTTTCTCATATAAATATTATCACATAATTTTGGCGAATAATCAAGTATTATTTACGCCTGCGCCATAAATGCGCAGATATTTTTCACTAATCGAAAGGTGTCGAATATACTGTACTGCGGGAGTTTTTAAATTGACGGTTGAAAACTTTCGATTTATATGATAGAATATATAAAAGCCGCGCATGCGGTTATGGAGGAGTTAGTATGGAAGTATATTTAGACAACAGCGCCACGACCAAGCCTTACGGCGAGGTATGCGCCGCTGTGTTTGACACTATGAGCGGAAACTACGGGAACCCGTCCTCGCTCCACTCGCTGGGGATCGAGGCGGAACGCGCGGTCACAACCGCCAAGGAACAGGTCGCGTCCGCGATTAAAGCAGCCCCGGGCGAGATCATATTCACCTCCGGCGGAACCGAATCTGACAATCTGGCGCTGCTCGGAGCGGCCGCCGCGAGCCGCGGCAGGCACATGATCACGACGCCTCTTGAGCACCCCGCGATCATGAGCGTACTGCCGGAACTCCGCACGAAAGGATACAAGATAGACTTCGCGCCCGTGGATGAGAACGGCAGCGTGAAGCTTGGCGCTTATGAAAAGATGATACGGCCCGACACGTTTTTGGTGTCCGCTATGCTGGTCAACAATGAGATAGGAACCGTTGAGCCCGTCGTGGAGATGGCAACAATACTCAAGCGGAAAAATCCGAGAGCGCTTTTCCACACAGACGCGGTCCAGGGCTTCGGCAAGGTACCGATCGACGTTCGCAAAACGCCGCTCGATATGATCTCGATAAGCTCGCACAAGATACACGGCCCCATGGGAATGGGCGCGCTGTATATCAGAAAGGGCACGGGAATAAAGCCGATCATACACGGCGGCGGCCAGCAGGGCAATATCCGATCCGGCACCGAAAACGTCCCGGGGATCGTCGGTTTCGGCGCGGCGGCAAAGCTTGTCTCGCAGGATCTTGAAAAGAAGGCGGAGCGCATGGCGGCGCTCAGAAAGCGGCTTGAGAACGGAGTGCGCCGGCTTGACAATATAAGAGTGAACACACCCGAAAACTGCGCGCCGCATATTCTCAACGTTTCGTTCGGCGGCGTCAGGTCCGAGGTTCTGCTCCACTCGCTTGAAATGCAGAATATTTTCGTGTCAAGCGGAAGCGCGTGCAGCAGCCACAAAAAGGAGCCGAGCTATGTGCTGACCGAGATAGGCGTGCCGAGAAAAATGATCGACGGCAGCATACGTTTCAGTTTGTCCGAGTTCACCACAGCCGAGCAGATAGACGAGACTATCCGTGCGGTCAGCAACATCGTGCCGCGTCTGAGACGGCTCAACATGAGATAATTAAAAATACAAAAGATAAACAGGAGAGAGAAATGCGAAAGACAGATTTATATTTATTAAAATACGGAGAAATCGCTTTAAAGGGCCTGAACCGTCCGAAATTTGAGCAGAAATTGATCGACAATGTCAATTCGGCCTTGGCGCCTTTGGGCAAATTCAGCGTGAAAAAAGCGCAGTCAACGATATATGTTGAGGCGCTCGACGATGATATTGACAGTATTGAGACCGTTGAGCGCCTCAAAAAGGTGTTCGGCATTGTGAATATCTGCCCCGCCACGCGCTGCGAAAAGGGAATGGACAGCATAAAAGAGACTGCGGCGCAGTGTGTGCTTGATATGGATTATGAGGGCAAGAGCTTTAAGGTCGAAACAAAGCGCGAGGACAAACGGTTCCCGCTCAAGTCTCCGGAGATTTCCCGAGAGGTCGGCGGAGCCGTCCTCCGCGCGGTCAACAAAGCGGGCGGAAACATCAAAGTCGACGTGCATGATCCGGATATTTTGGTTCAGGTCGAGATACGCGACAGCGCCTACATCGTAGCCGACATAATCAGCGGCGCGGGCGGAATGCCTGTCGGCAGCGGCGGATGCGCGGCTCTGCTGCTCAGCGGTGGAATTGACAGCCCGGTGGCGGGCTGGATGATCGCCAAGCGCGGCGTGACGCTTGACGCGGTCTACTTCCACAGTCCGCCCTACACAAGCGAGCGCGCAAAGGACAAGGTGGTCGATCTTGCTAAGACACTCTCGGCCTACACACGCGGAATTCGCCTATACTCGGTTCCGTTCACCGACATTCAGCTTGATATAATCGAAAACTGCCCCAAAAATATGCTCACGATCATTATGCGCAGGATCATGATGCGGATCGCGGAAAAGATTGCCGAGAAAAACGGCGATATGGCGCTTGTCACCGGCGAGAGCGTAGGCCAGGTCGCCAGCCAGACCATGGAGGCGCTTTACTGCACGAACGCTGCGGTCAGCATGCCGGTGTTCCGGCCCTGCATCGGCATGGATAAAGAGGAGATCACTGCGGTTTCTAAAAAAATCGGCGCATACGAGATCTCGATCCGGCCGTATGAGGACTGCTGCACGATATTCGTGCCCAAGCACCCCAAAACCAAGCCGCGCCTTGATGAGATAATCGAGGCGGAAAAGTCGCTTACCGACATTGAAGCCATGATCGAAAAGGCGATCGGGGATGCCGATATTATTAACATAAAATAAAACACAAAGCGCGGACTCGTATATGTTCGCGTTTTGCTTGTGCGATATAGACTCTTCGGGCGAAAACAAGATGTCGGAGAAAGGGATGATCGTAAAAATGATTTCAAAAGAAAAATCAGTTGCCGCAGGCACAGCCGAGGCGGGCGCTCTCGGCGCCGCAAAAGACGCGGTCATTCCCGCGAACTATTCGATCAACAACACAAAGAGCGGACACGGCATAATGGCTGAGGAAGCGCAAACGATCATTGACCGTCTGCACGGAAAAACCGCAGAGGTCGTGGGCCGTGACAACGCCAAAAACGGCGCTGACCGATTTGTTGACGGTGAATATATTCAAACGAAATTCTATAACTCCGGCAAAGGCTGCGCCGCAGCGTGCTTTGACGGCGAAAACGGCGGGATGTATAAATATATCGGCCCGGACGGACAGCCTATGCCGGTTGAAGTTCCAAAAGATCTCAGAGACGCCGCGGTCGGTGAGATGCGCCGCAGGATCGCTGACGGAAAGGTTCCCGGAGTAACGGACGAGAACCGAGCCGAAGATCTTGTTCGCGCGAGCGACCTTACATATGAGCAGTCGGTAAAACTTTGCACGCCATTCACGCGCGAATCCCTGCTTTACGATTGCGCCTCGGGTTTTGTGCGCTGCGCGGTACTGTTTGTCATCAGCGCCGCCGCGTCACTGATATTAAGCCTCCGAGGCGGCAAGGGAACGAAGCGAGCTTTTAAAAACGCCGCAAAGTCCGGTGGTTTTGTCTTTATTTTATCATATGCGACCCACATAATATGCTCGCAGTTCGCCAGAACCGCGCTGTTTAAATCCATTCAATTTCCCCCTATCAGCGGCGAGGGCGTTTTTGGGATTATTCTGTCAAATATTGACGTGTGTATGCAAACCGGAGCAGGCGGCGGATATTCGTCGATCGCGGGCGCTGTGGGAAGGTTCCCGAAAATGCTAAAAACGTATCTGCTCGCCACGGTGATAAGCTTTGTCGTTTTTGGTATTTCTGAACTTGCGAGGCTTATACTGCGAAAAATAAACGCCCGGGAATTCGGGCTGAGAATTTCATCTATAGTCTTGTCAAAACTCGGCGCTGTGCTGTTCTGGTTCGCTGCGGCGGCGATCCTGGGATATTATGCGCTTCTGCCGTACGCGCTGAATATTGCTGTGTGCGCCGCTTCCGCCGCTGTAGGCGCGGTATTGGCAAGGCGGTTAATACAAAAAAATCCTCAAAAAACATAAGATATGCTCACGCCTTTTCGCAATTGCCGCAGTCGCTGCAGCCGTTGCAGCTTATTTTCATGCCGCACGTTTCGCAGCGCTCGCGAAAATGCGGAACGTACAGCTTATCCTCGGGTATCGGCATTCCCCACTCATCATACAGCTTGAACTCAATCGGCCTGCCGCGGTAGCTGAGGCCGGATTTATACGCCTGACTGCTCTGCAGCGAGTTTCCCTCGATTTTATAAAGCCTGCCGTCTTTTATAAATCTCCGCCCCGTTCCGCAGAAAACAAACGTCACATCATAATCGACGCACTCCTCGCGCAGCGATCTTACCCAATCGTAGCTGCATGGGCGCGCACCGTCGTAATTCTCGCCGTCGCACAGCACCTGCTCTATTTGTCCGCTCTCAAGATATTTCCTGATGCTGACCGGACCGATAAACGGCGCGCACATTATGCCCTTGTGCTTAAAAGGCAGCCCAAGCATTATCGGTATCCGCTCGTCGGCGCGATTCTGGTTCTCGCAGGTGACATTGAAAAACACGTTTTCCCAGCCGTCTCCCCAGTCGCGCGGAAGATGCTCGGCGACGCGCTCCGGGCGCTTTGTCAGCAAAAAGAATTTAACGTCGGGCCTGCACGCTATTATATCCCAAGCCTCACCGCGCCACGCGTCCGCTTCTTCGAGAAAAAAGTCCGAAGTCATGCACACGCGCAGCATTTCACCGCTTTTTACCTTGTAATTCCCTTGTCTGTCCTTCTGCAGCGGGTATTTAAAGCCGGACTTTGTTTTATAAATATCCGAGCCGTCCCTGTCACGCATACGGTCGAGGAAAAACATATAGCAGTTGTCGCAGCCCTCGCTTTTTTTGCGGCACCCGTGCCACGGATTCCAAATATCATGCATAATATACCCTCTTAAAATCGCTTTTCCGCTTTTAAGCTACAGTTCTATTACTTCTCCCGCTTCGACTATCAGTGCGGACGGCGCCTTGAACCACTCGGCTTTTTCGCGGTCGAAAAGCTTGCCCGGCGACATGTGGATCGGAACGGTATGCTTCGCCCCGATAAGCTCGGCGCACTCGAGCGCCTCGGGTATGCCCATGTTGAAATACCCGTCGATCGGCAAAAACGCGTAGTCAATATTTCTGTTTTTAAGCTCCGACATTTGATCGGTTTTTGAAGTGTCGCCCGCGAAGTACAGCGTTTTTCCGCCGAGCGTGACAAGATATCCCACGCACTCCCCGGCGTCATGGTTTTTGTTATACGCCTGCGTGGGCTCAATGCGGACCCCCGCGAAATCGAGCGTCTTATAGCCGTCCTTTGTTATCGCGTCACTGTTTTGGAATATCACGCAGCCTTCGGAGCGCGGAACCATGTCGATCCTGTTGTGGTCGGGATGCTGATGCGTCACGATTATCAGATCCGCCTTTTTGTCATATCCATCGCCCGCGAACGGGTCGATATAGATAACCTCGCCCGTTCCGAGGGTCAGTCGAAAACTCGCGTGCCCCTGATATAAAAGTTCTGCCATACGCTTTGCCTCCTTATGTTTTCGTAATTCGTTATTTATCAATTAAATTTTTTCCTCATCTTTTTTGTTTTTTACATTCTTTCTGTATCCATCCTTTGCCGACGCCTTATACACTTTTAAGTAGTCGTGTAAACTCAGCAAATAATAGCGGACACTATCTTCTTTAATAACTGGAATTTGCTTTAAATCTACACCCGCAAACGACGCCAGACTCTCGATAGCGGCAAAAGCAACGCGCAAGTCAGATTTTTCAAATTCATGCTCGCGCAAATCGCGGAGAGTGTAACCGGCATTGCTCATTAATTCAATAATATTGTCCCATTTTTCATTCAAAAAAATCTCCGGGATCAACACGTCAATATCATCCGCATTCAGGTCCCTGTTAACTTTGTTCCAGTCCCAGTGAACCAAACAACAGCGGCACAATATCAAGTTTCCTGTTCAATAACCCGGCAAGATGTATAAATTCCTGATTCTTCATTTTCATATCCACGCCTCAAAATATAATCCCACTTTTTATGCGCTTACTATACCATACTTTTACCGTTTTTGTCAATCGCTTAAAAAAACATATTGATACCGCTATTGACATTTTAGCTAAAACAGTGTATAATAATATTAGCTAATTTGAAAGGAGAATTTCTATGACAACAGCGACGGCAACAGAGGTTCAGAATAATTTCGGAAAATATCTACAAAGCGTGCAGTCGGGCGACGAGATAATTATTCTCAAAAACGGCAAAGAAGTCGCGCGTCTTATTTCGCATGATAAAAGCGTATCTTACATGACCGATTCCCTCCGCGGAATTTTAAAAGGTGATTACGACGACAAGGTCGCGCGCACTGAAAGGATGACAAAATATGAGAGCGTTGATTGACACAAATATTATACTCGATGTCCTGTGCGACAGAGCGGGACTTTCGGAAAGCTCAAGCAAAGTTTTCAAACTGTCCGAGGTGGGACTGATCGAAGGATATATCTCGGCTCTGTCGATCCCGAATATTGTTTATATTTTGAGAAAAGAGCTGAATAACGAAAAAACAAAAAATATTATTAAACGGCTGTCAATGATTTTTAAGATCTCGGATCTGAAAGCGGGCGATATTCAAAAAGCCGTCGATCTGGATTTCAGTGATTATGAGGACGCTCTTCAAAGCATTTGCGCGGGCAGAATAAAGGCCGATTATATAATAACCCGAAATATTAAAGATTTTTCTAACAGCGTAATACCCGCAATAACTCCGCAAACCGCTATTGAAAAAATAACATAGTGAGATTAGAGTTGGCGGATAATATCCGCCCCGCGGGCACCTAATATATCGGATCGCCGCAATCCGTACGAATTGTATCAAACCTGTATGGGGACGACCACGGCTGCCCTCAAAACTATATTTTTGCCGATTTTTACAAATCAAAAAGCCCCGGATATCCGAGGCTTTTCTTGGCTCCTCCAGTTGGACTCGAACCAACGACCCTGCGGTTAACAGCCGCATGCTCTACCAACTGAGCTATAGAGGAATATTGTTTAAATCTTTGCTCAACAATGGTTATTATACTACCTTTTGGGGCGTTTGTCAATGATTTTTTTAGTAAAATTTTAAATTAACGGAAAATCTGCGAAAATTTATATAAAATTTTATGGTATTTTTGTAAAGTAATTTCACTTTTCATCACAGGATATTATATGCAAAATTCTTTGAATTTATGTGTGTTTATTTGCATTATTGAGAGCGCTTATGTGTAAAGTAATTCACTTTATTACATTTATTAAACGAAAGTTATTCACTTTACAGCATATAACCTTAAATTTTTGTGACAAGTATTGACTTAATTCAAAAAATAGTTTAAAATATAGCCAAACTTATTATTGAGGTTCGGCTTATGAAGAGAAAAATAACAGAGGTCTCGGTTTTTGAGTTCTTCCTCTGTATGTTCGTTATCTTAATACATCTGCTCTCCGAGGGCGTTAATGTATTCCCGAAATGGAGTGTGCTGTCGATCGTGTTCTATACGGTCACAAGGCTCACCACTTTTGCCGTGCCCGCATTTATTTTTACCAGCGCGCTCAAACTGTTTTATAAGTTCAGCGAGCGTAAATTTTCGTATATACCCTTCCTTCTTGACCGCATAAAAAAAATATATCTGCCATACGTGATCATGGTAGTTATCTATTATATCGTCTATATTTATGCCTTTCATATTTATGAGTTCAATCCCGTCTCGCTTATAAAATACATATTAAACGGCGACTTGTCGGCTCAGTTTTATTTCATAGTCCTTATCATGCAGTTCTATCTGCTGATGCCGGTCTGGATATTGCTCAGCAAAAACAAAAACAAAACGTTCAGCCTGATCGTGGTAATAATCTCGGTCGTCTGCTCGATCGCGGCGCGAATGATACTCTCGGGCGCGGATTACACACACAAAATTTTCCCGTCTTACCTCGTGTTCTGGGTGCTCGGAATGTACGCGGGCATGTACTATAACGAGTTTATACGGTTCCTGAGCCGCTCGCGGCTGACGGTGTACGCGGGCTGGCTGGTGTTTGCCGTTCTCCACTGCGTCACGTCATACATGGAATACGGCGGCGTTATCAACAACTCGCTATCTGCGATTTTTGTTATATTCTTCTGTCTGTTCTCTACCTTCGGCTTTTATCAATACGCCTACGGGCTCACCGAGTCTCTTGAGAGCCGCGGCAAAGGCTTTTTTATCAGCATTTCGGGCGCGTCGTACAATATATATCTCGTTCACTGTCTGATAATCACTTCCGCGCAGGAAATTCTGACCAACGTCGGTGTTGAGGACGTGATGATAAGGTTCATTATCACTGCCGTCTCGACCTACGCTCTGTCAATAATAATTTGTGTGCTCTGGGCGACAATGCACAACAATATCAAGCAGAGCCTCGCCCGTTCGTCAGCAAGACGAACCCGCAAGAAAGCCGCTCGAAAACGCTATCTGTAAATTGAAGCCGCCGGTATAAGCGTCAACGTCGATCACCTCTCCCGCGAAGCTGAGTCCGTCAACAAGCTTTGAGCGCATGGTTGACGGATCGATCTCATCGACCGATACTCCGCCCGATGTTATTATAGCGCGGTCAATAGCGCAAAAGTTCGTCACGTGAAACAATATGTTTTTAAGAAGGGCCGCCAGCGCAGCTCTTTCTTGTTTAGTAACAGAGTTTACCTTTTTCAGCGGGTCGATGCCCGAAAGCTCAATGATAGGGCCGATCAACCGTTTTGGAAGCAGCTTTCCGAGACTGTTGCGGAAAGCTTTGTTTAGGCTCTCGCTAAAGTCGCGCAGGATGCGTCTGTCAAGCTCGCTTTCGCTGAGCGCGGGCTTGAGGTCAAGACTTATTGTGTATTTATCGGTTTTCATATCGCGCATATGTGCGCTGGCGCTCAGTATTATCGGACCGGTGAGTCCGAAATGCGCGAACATCATCTCGCCGAAATCCTCGTAGATCTTTTTATTTTTGGAATTATAAACCTTTATGCTCACGTTTTTCAGCGTCAGGCCCGCCAAATCCTTGATCCATTCCTCGCTCACCTCAAGCGGGACCAGCGACGGAGCGATTTCGGTTATGGTGTGCCCGAGCTCCTCGGCAAAGTAATATCCGTCTCCGGTCGAGCCCGTGTCGGGATAAGACATTCCTCCGGTCGCTATTATCACGCTGTCGGCATAAATATTGCCGCGTTTTTTGCACTTTACGCCGATAACTTTCGGTTTTGCGCCTGAATTATCGGATAGAATTCCATCCGCGCGGTCGTGTATTATCTCAACGTTGTTTTCCGTCAAAAAGCGGCGCATCGCGTTTGCGATATCAGAGCTTTTATCGCTCTCGGGAAACACGCGGTTCCCGCGTTCGACCTTGGTTTTAACGCCCAGTTCGTTAAAAAACTCAATCACCGCAGTGTTGGGAAAACCGTAAAACGCGCTGTATAAAAACAACGGGTTGCGCGGCACATTGCTGATCAGATCCTCAACGTCCTCGCAGGCGTTGGTCACGTTGCAGCGTCCTTTCCCGGTGATTAGGAGTTTTTTTCCGAGGATCTTGTTCTGCTCGATCAGCTTCACGGCGCAGCCCCGCCCGGCTGCGGTTCCGGCGGCCATCATCCCGGCCGGGCCGCCGCCGATCACAATAACTTTTTTTGGCATGATTTTCTCCTAATTCAGAGCCGCGCGCAGCGCGGCGAGATTTTCGGTCATAAGCGAAAGATAAGTCGCGCCTTGTTTGAACTCATCGTCTGTAACGTTGTGGCAGGAATTGAACCGCATCGGCTCGGCTCCCGTGGACTCGCATATAGTCACCGCCACCTTCATGTTTGACATTTCCGGATAAAACACGACCGGGATTTGTTCGGCTCTGACTTTGTCGATCAAAAACGCCACGGTTCCCGCGTCGGCTTCTGTCTCGGCGGAACAGCCCGGAAACGCCGCGTAATAAGTCAGCCCGTACTCTTCGGTGAAATACCTTATCGGAAATCTGTCGCCGAAAACGAGAGTGCCGCGTTTCCCGTTTTCGACGGTCTCGCGGAACTTTCCGTCAAGATCGCTCAAAAGAGAAACGTAATTTTCGGTGTTTGCCCGATAGATATCTCGGCTGCTTTCGTCTTTTTTTGCGATAGCCCCGTATATTTCCCGGGTTATTTTTTGCGCGTTAACGGGCGAGGTCCAGACATGCTCGTCATACTGCGGGGCATCATCGTTTTCCTCCGCTTCTTCCTCCATGCCCTCAACAAGCTCTTCGCGAACCGCGTCAACACAGTCTATCATTGAGATGATCTCGATGCCGCTTGTGTCGATCGAGTTGAGGATGTTCCGCACCCATTCATCCGACTCTCCGCCGGTGTATATAAATATTTCACAGTTTTTGATGTTTATGATGTCCGCGGGTGACGGCTCGAATGAATGGACCTCGGAGCCGGGTTTAAGCAGCATCATCAGCTCAAAATTATCCGTATCGCCAAGTATCTGTCTTGCGAAGTCATAAGCCGGGAATACGGTACAGACGATCAAAGGCTTCCCGCCCCTCTCCGGAATGTCTCCGCATGAGCACAGAGCCGTGACGCAGATCAGCGCGGCGAGTATCACGCAGCACAGTTTTTTTGTCATTATTTTTTCTCCTTCTTATCTCTGCGGCGCTCAAAAAGTTCAAGGTCGGGGAACGCCGCCTGAATACGCCGTCCGGTCAGCGGAATGTTGTCGCGCAGCTCGTCGTAGCGCTTACGCAGCTCATCAAGTTTCTCGCGTCTTGCTTCGCGCTTCTGTCCGCGCTCCGCCTTTGCTTCTTCGTGCCGTTCGGCGGCGTGCAGCGTCTTGCTTGATAGGCCGCTGCCGATCGAGTCGGAAATTTCACGCAGTTCCTTGGCGGTTGCCTGCATGAGCCGCAGATGCCTGCCCGTTTTGCTTATTCCAACAACGGTCATGACCATATCGGAGACGATAGCGAAAGTCAGAACGATCAGAACAACAATGCCGATCTTGTCCGGCATAAGCTTCACAAATTCATTGATGACCGGGTGAACTATATCGACCACGATCAGGCAGGCGAAACCCCAGATGAGGGAAAATTTGAGGGATATATAGCCCTTGAAATTGAACCGCTCTTTTGAATAATCCCACCAATGCTTGGAAAACAGTTTGTCAAGCACAAAGCCGGTCACGAGCTCAAGCGCCGTGGTCAGCAGCACGGAGCCGAGATACAGCAGAGCGAAGTTTTGATTTATCGGCTCAAGGATAAGCAGCACAATAACCACGCCGAAGCCGTAGATCGGGCAGACGGGCCCGTTGAGAAATCCGCGGTTGACGAACTTTCCGTGGACCAAAGCGGCGTAAACGACCTCGGTGCACCACCCCAAAAAAGCATAAATAAAGAAAAACGCCGCCGCATTATAAATCAGATTATTGTCCATATTCCCACCTCATATATCAATTTTGCGCAGAAATATTATAACACATATTTCTGCGCATTTCAATACGGGCAACAAAATTTGTCAAATAGAGTCGTTGCACAAAAAATCCGCGGGGTTATATTGTTTTTTTATGCAATCAAACGCCGATAAATACTTGAAATTTTTCTGATTTAATAGTATAATTAATTCCGTGTGAAAATTTTGTAAGTAAGGATAGGTAATAATATGAGCGATAATATATACACGCTGCCTCTGGTGCCCCTGCGCGGAATAATTGTTTTTCCCGGAATGATACTGCATTTTGACGTTGGAAGGCCCAAATCCATTGATGCGATCGAAAGCGCGCTGAAGCATAACAAGCTTGTCTTTTTGTGCTATCAGAACGACTATATGACCGAGGCTCCCGAAATGTCTGATCTTGCGGATGTCGGAACCATTTGCGAGGTCCGTCAGATACTGCGCATGCCTGACGGCACGGTCAGGATACTTGTTGAGGGAAAATACCGCGGCAGGATAGAAAGGTTTTACGATACCGGCTCGTTCCTCAAGGTGGACGTTGAGAGGCTCTATGACGAGATCGGAGACGATGACACCTACACGCAGCTTCTGATGCGCAAGATCCAGCACCTTATGGAGGATTATCTTGACATATACGACCGCGTCTCGCCCGAGGCGATGACCGCACTGCTCTCTATCGAGGATCCCGGCGAGATGACCGACGTTATAATCTCAAATCTTCCGGTCAAGCCCGCGCTTAAACAGGAAATTCTCGACTGCACCGACATTCACGACCGCATGGAGCGGCTTGTTATAATCCTCTCGGAAGAAATTGATCTTCTGGACATTGAAAAAAGCGTTATGGAACAAGTTCAACAGAACCTTGACGAGAACCAGCGTGATTACGTGCTGCGCGAGAAGCTCAAAGTATTGCAGGAAGAGCTCGGCGAGTTTGATGACGCATCGGCGGACATTGAAAAATTCCGCAAGGAGATGTCAAGGCGGCGCCTTTCCGACGCCGTGACCGAAAAACTCAACGAGGAGCTTGACAAGATGTCAAAGATCCCGTCCCACACCCAGGAATACGCGCTCATTCAGACCTATATCGAAACGGTACTCGCGCTGCCGTGGGACAAGGCGGGCAAGGAAAAGCTTGACATAAACGCCGCCAAGGCGCGCATGGAAAAGGAACATTACGGCTTAAACGACGTCAAAGACAGAATACTCGAATACATCGCCGTTCGGAAGCTGACCGGCAAGGCAGCCGGCAATATCCTCTGCCTGGCGGGCCCTCCGGGAACGGGAAAGACCTCGATCGTCAGCTCAATGGCAAAGGCGATCGGCAGAAAGTACACACGCCTCAGCCTCGGCGGGGTACACAACGAGTCCGAGATCCGCGGCCACCGCAAGACCTACATCGGCGCAATGCCCGGCAGGATCATTGACGCGATAAAGCGCACAGGCGTCAACAACCCGGTCATTCTGCTTGATGAGATCGACAAAATGAGCTGCGACGTCAGCGGTGATCCGTCGTCGGCGATGCTTGAGGTCCTCGATCCCGAGCAGAACAAGGAGTTCAGAGACAACTATATCGAACTGCCGTTTGACTTGTCGAACGTGATGTTTATCGCATCCGCAAACAATTTGGCTTCCGTTCCCAAGCCTCTGCTTGACAGAATGGATGTTATCGAGGTTTCGGGCTATACCGAAAACGAAAAACTGCTTATCGCGAAAAAGTATCTGACCGGCAAGCAGCGCAAAAAGAACGGCTTGAATTCAAAAAACATAACGTTTACCGAGAGCGGACTCAAGGAAATCATTGACGGCTACACCCGCGAGTCGGGTGTGCGCGGACTTGAGCGCGCGATCGCAAAGATATGCCGCAAAGCGGCGGTCAGCGTGGTTGATGACCCGTCGTATCATGTGAGAATTACCAAAAAGAATGTTTCCGACTTCTTGGGCAAGCGCAAATTCACCGCGAGCTCGGGTGAAAAGCTCGACAGCGTCGGCGCGGCAATGGGACTGGCATGGACGGAGGTCGGCGGCGAGACGCTCTTGATCGAGGTCAACGTCATGGACGGCAGCGGAAAGCTCGAGCTCACCGGAAATCTTGGCGACGTTATGAAGGAGTCGGCCAAGGCCGCCTATTCATACATCAGGGCCAACGCTGCGAAGCTCGGGATCAAGTCCGACTTCTACAAGACCCGCGACATACACATTCACATCCCCGAGGGCGCGGTCCCGAAGGACGGACCTTCGGCGGGAATAACCATGACGACCGCGATGATCTCGGCGCTGAGCGGAATTCCCGTCCGCCACGACGCGGCAATGACCGGCGAGGTCACGATCCGCGGAAACGTGCTGCCGATCGGCGGACTTAAAGAAAAGACGCTGGCAGCCCTGAGAATAGGTTCAAAACGGGTAATAATCCCCGCGGAGAACAGACCCGACTATGAGGAACTTCCCGATGTGGTCAAGGACAATATGGAATTTAAGTTTGTAAGCACAATGGACGATGTTATCAAGTACGCCATGAGCCGACCGTTAAGACCGATCGTTCAGATGCCGAAGATCGACGCCGGAATGGTGCCTATCGACAATATGACCGACATCGGAACTCAAAGAGAAATACCGAAAATTTAGGAGAATTTTTATGGATTTTATTGACGCGTCGCTGCTTAAGACCGCGGTGAAGCCTAAGCAGTACCCCGACACGACCGTGCCGGAGATCGCTTTTGTTGGACGCTCGAATGTTGGCAAGTCATCGCTTATCAACTGCCTGACAAACCGCTCAAAGCTTGCCAGGACCAGCAGCACACCCGGAAAGACCGCCACGATCAACTTCTATTCGATCGCGGGCGACAGCTACCGTCTGGTTGATCTGCCGGGCTACGGCTACGCCAAGGTTTCAAAGACGGAACAGGAAAAATGGGCGGAAATGATCAACTCGTACCTCTCGGACAGATACAATCTCGTCGGAGTGATCCAGCTTGTTGACGCGCGCCACGCTCCGTCAAAGCAGGACGTTATGATGAGCGACTGGATAAGCCATTATAACTTTCCGCAGATTGTGGTCGCCACAAAGCTTGACAAGCTGAAAAAGTCACAGATCGACAAAAATATGCAGATAATCTACGACACGCTCGAAATGAATGACAGCAGCGTTCTCATTCCGTTTTCTGCCGAAAAACGCACCGGCCGCGAAGACGTCGCGGAGTTGATACAGGAATTAATCAGTAATTCGTTAGGAGAATAAACATGAAATTCGCAAGAGTAAACATTGACGGTAAAGCTGCTTATATCAAAGTAAGCGGCAATAAGGGGACCGTTCTCGACGGTGATATTTTTGATTTTTTCACAGAGACAGGCACCGAGATCGACATGAAAAAGGCCGAATATCTCACGCCGTGCGACCCGAGCAAGATCGTGGCCGTAGGTCTTAACTACGGCGACCACGCCCGCGAAATGGGTCTTGAGATCCCTAAGTTCCCCGCCTTGTTTTTAAAGCCTCCCTCCTCTGCCGTTCCGCATTTGGGAAATATAATATATCCGCCGATGTCAAAGCAGGTCGATTATGAGGCGGAGCTCGCGATAGTTATCGGCAAAACCGCGTCTTACATAAGCGAAACCAAGGCTCCGGATCATATTTTGGGCTGCACCTGCTTAAACGACGTGACGGCCCGCGATCTTCAGGCTGTTGACTCACAGTGGACGCGCGCCAAGAGCTTTGACACCTTCGCTCCGATCGGCCCTGTGATCGAGACCGAGCTTGACCCCGACAGCGCAGAGATACGCCTGCTGCTCAACGGAGAAGTCAGGCAACATTCAAATACGTCGAATTTTATTTTTAAGACGAACCGTCTTGTTTCCCTCGTCTCGCAAGTGATGACGCTCTATCCCGGCGACATAATAACCACCGGCACACCTTCGGGCATCGGCCCGATGTTTCCCGGCGACTCTGTCGCGGTTGAGATCGAGGGGATCGGAACTCTTATAAACACAGTAAAGGAGAAAGACAATGATTAAAAAACCCAGAGGCACCGAGGACATTCTTCCGGGCGAATCGGAAGTCTGGCGCAGGATCGAGCAGACCGCCCACGAGATATGCCGCAGATACGGCTACAAAGAGATACGCACGCCGGTTTTTGAGGAAACTGTGCTGTTCAGCCGCGGCGTGGGCGACACGACCGACGTCGTACAAAAAGAGATGTACACCTTTGAGGATAAGGGCGGCAGGAGCATCACGCTGCGTCCCGAGGGCACAGCTTCGCTCGCGAGAAGCTACATCGAGAACTCTCTCTACGCTGACCCGCAGCCGACCAAGCTGTATTATCTTATTTCATGCTACAGATACGAAAAGCCCCAGTCGGGCCGCCTGAGGGAATTTCACCAGTTCGGAACCGAGTGCTACGGCGCGGAAGGCCCCGCGGCGGACAGCGAGGTTATAACGCTGGCTCTTGACTTTTTAAGCTCGCTTGGGATAAAGGGGCTGACGCTTAACATAAACAGCATAGGCTGCCCGGAGTGCAAGCCTGCCTATAACGAAAAGCTGCGCGCCTATTTCGCGGAGCGCGCGGACGAGCTGTGCGATACCTGCCGGGGCAGACTTGAGAAAAATCCCATGCGCATACTCGACTGCAAATCTCCCGTTTGTAGGGAAATCGCGCAGGGCGCGCCCAAAATGCTTGACCATCTGTGCGGCGACTGCAAGGAGCATTTTGAAAGCCTCAAGGGTTATCTTGACGCGCTCGGAATCGAGTACACGGTTGACCCCGACATCGTTCGCGGACTTGACTATTACACCAAGACGGTGTTTGAGATCACCTCGGGCGATCTGGGCGCTCAGTCGGCGGTTTGCGGCGGGGGCCGCTATAACGGTCTGATCGAGGAGCTTGGAGGAAAACCCGCCCCGGGTATCGGATTTGCTCTCGGGATTGAGCGCATTATGATGATACTCAAAAGTCAAGGCATGAATCTCGGCGAACCCGAAACGCCCGACATATTTATCGCGGCGATAGGAAAAAAAGCCGACACGGCGGCGCAAAAGCTTGTTTACGCTCTGCGCGCTCTGGGCGTTCACGCCGAGCGGGACTTGTGCTTGCGAAGCGTCAAGGCGCAGATGAAATACGCGAATAAATTAGGCGCTAAGTTCAGTATGGTTCTCGGCGATGATGAGATCGGCTCGGGCAAAGCCGCGGTTAAGAACATGAACACAGGCGAGACGCTCGAATGCGGGCTTGAGCCGAATAAAATATTTGACACTATTAAGCAAAGCGAGGGATAATTATGGAATTTGAAACTTTGGAAGGCATGAAGCGAACCGACATGTGCGGGACGCTGACCGCCGCCGACGAGGGCCGCGAGGTAGTGCTCACGGGCTGGGTCGCCAAAAACCGCCGCCTGGGCGGTGTTAACTTTGTCACACTGCGCGACAGAACGGGTATTGTTCAGCTCGCGTTTAACGACGAGAGCGAGAGAGACGTTTTTGAAAAGTCCGAGCATTTAAAGAGCGAATATGTCATCGCCGTCCGCGGCAGAGTCATAAAGAGAACTGCCGAGAATGTCAACAAAGACATGGCGACCGGCGAAATTGAGATATTCGTAACCGAGCTTCGAGTGCTTAACGCCTCGGAGACTCCGCCGTTTTATATTGAAGAGGACATCGACACAAACGACGCGCTGCGCCTTAAATACCGTTATCTCGATCTGCGCAGGCCAGACATGCAGCGCAATCTGATGCTGCGCCACCGTGTGGCCAAGATCGCCAGAGACTATTTTAACGATAACGGCTTTCTTGAGATCGAAACCCCTATGCTCACAAAGAGCACTCCCGAGGGTGCGAGAGATTATCTGGTTCCCAGCCGCGTTCAGCAGGGCAAATTCTACGCCCTGCCCCAGTCGCCGCAGCAGTACAAGCAGCTTCTCATGCTCGCGGGCTACGACAGATATTTTCAGGTCGTGCGCTGCTTCCGCGACGAGGACCTGCGCGCCGACAGACAGCCCGAGTTCACGCAGCTTGACATGGAGCTTTCGTTCGTCGACATCGACGATATAATCAAAGTAAACGAGGGATTCTTGAAAAAGGCTTTCAAAGAGGGCATAGGCGTTGACGTTGAGACTCCGTTTTTGAGAATGCCCTACAAAGAGGCAATGGACAGATTTGGCTCAGACAAGCCCGACACGCGCTTCGGCATGGAGCTTTGCGACATATCGGACATCGTGAAGGACTGCGGATTTAAGGTATTTTCGGGCGCAGTCCAAAACGGCGGCAGCGTCCGCTGCATCAACGCGAAGGGCCTCGGTTCAAAGCTCACGCGCAAGACGCTTGACAGCCTCACCGAGTATGTCAAGACGTACCGCGCAAAGGGCATGGCGTGGATAGTTGTCGAGGACGGTAATCTGCGCTCGCAGATAACCAAGTTCCTCACGGACGGCGAGGTCAGCGCCATTATCGACCGCGCGGGCGCGGAGCCCGGCGACGGTATACTGATCGTCGCGGATAAAAACGAGATCGTATACGACGCGCTCGGCAACCTCCGCCTTGAGGTCGCCCGCCGCTTTGATCTGATAGACAAGAGCAAACTGAACTTCCTGTGGGTGACGGATTTCCCGCTGTTTGAGTATTCCGAGGAAGAGGACAGATATGTTGCCAAGCACCACCCGTTCACGCATCCTGTCGACGAGGACATTGACAAGCTTGAGACCGAGCCTCAGAACGTCCGCGCCAAGGCGTATGACATAATATTAAACGGAAACGAGATCGGCGGCGGCAGTCTGAGGATATACAACTCGGAGCTCCAGGAGAAAATGTTCAAGGCGCTGGGCTTCTCGCACGACGAGGCATGGGAGCGGTTCGGTTATCTGCTTGAGGCGTTTAAATACGGAATACCGCCCCACGGCGGACTGGCCTACGGCTTTGACCGCCTTGTGATGATCATGGCGGGCCGCGACTCGATCCGCGACGTTATCCCGTTCCCCAAGGCGCAGACCGCTTCGGAGATCATGATGCAGTCGCCGAGCGAAGTCGACAAGGCGCAGCTTGACGAATTAGGAATTGAAGTAAAGGAGCAAAGCAATGAGTGAGAGAAACGTTTTTGATATTCTGAAGGAGCGCGGCCTTATCGCGCAGACCACACACGAGGAAGAGATAAGAGAGCTGCTGGGAAAGGAAAAGATCACGTTCTATATCGGCTTTGATCCCACGGCTGACAGCCTGCATATCGGCCACTTCATGCAGCTAATTGTTATGAAACACATGCAGAACGCGGGACACAGACCGATCGTGCTTCTGGGCGGCGGAACAACTATGGTCGGCGATCCCACCGGCAAGGCTGACATGCGGCCGATGATTTCGAAGGAGGAGATCAGCCGCAACGCCGAAAACTTCAAAAAGCAGATGTCAAAGTTCATCGACTTTGACGGCGAAAAGGCGATCATGGTCAACAACGCCGACTGGCTGCTTAATCTTAACTATATCGACTTCCTGCGCGAGGTGGGCGTCCATTTCTCGGTAAACAGAATGTTGACCGCGGAGTGCTTCAAGACCCGCCTTGAAAAGGGACTCTCGTTCCTTGAGTTTAATTACATGCTGATGCAGGGCTACGATTTCTATAAGCTGCACAAGGACTACGGCGCGATCATGGAGTTCGGCGGCGACGATCAATGGTCAAACATTATCGGCGGCATCGAGCTCATCCGCCGCAAAGACGGCAAACAGGCCTACGGTATGACATTCACGCTGCTGACCACGAGCGAGGGCAAAAAGATGGGTAAGACCGAAAAAGGCGCGCTCTGGCTCGACCCCGAAAAGGTTTCGCCCTATGAGTTCTATCAATACTGGAGAAACGTGGACGACGCCGACGTTATCAGGCTCCTGAAGCTCGTGACCTTCCTGCCTATGGAACAGATTGCCGAGTACGAGAAGTGCGAGGGCGCAGAGCTTAACAAGGTAAAGTGCATTCTGGCTTATGAGGTGACAAAAATGGTCCACGGCGAGGAAGAGGCCAAAAAGGCCAACGACGCGGCTATGGCGATATTCGGCGGCGGTGGAAACACAGCCAATATGCCCTCCGCCGAGGTTGACGCGTCACAGATCGAGGCGGGAGTAAACATTCTCGACTTGCTGCTCCGGGTGAAGCTCATTCCATCAAAGGGCGAGGGCAGACGTCTTATTCAGCAGAACGGCCTTTCAGTCAACGGCGAAAAGGTCAAAGATATAGGAACGGTGATCGATAACTCCTACTTTGGCGACGGAGAAATGGTAGTAAAAAAGGGTAAGAAAACCTTCCTCAAAATAACAAAAAAATAGAAACAAAAGGCCCGCCGACGCGTATCGGCGGGCCTTTTGTTTTTTCTTACACTACCTTGTAGCCTTTGGCCTCGATCGCCTGCTTCAGCACATCGTCCGAAACATCGGCGCTCAATGTAACTACCGCGTTTCCGGCGGTGTGGCTCGCGACAGCCGACTCAACGCCGGGCAGCTCCTCGAGCGCGCCCTTTACGGCGGATTCGCAGTGGGGGCACATCATGCCCTCGATCTTAATTGTCTTTTCCATTGTTTTTAACTCCTTTTTATTATTAATATTTATTTTATTTTTCGGTTCCAATGTTCGCGAAACTCCGTCGGGAGCCTTCTTTTTTATTTTCACAAAGTTCAGCCTGAGTGCGTTGGTGACAACGCAAAAGCTTGAAAGGCTCATCGCGGCCGCGGCGAACATCGGGTTGAGCTTAAGCCCGAACACGGGTATCAGAACTCCCGCCGCGAGCGGTATGCCGATTATGTTATAAATAAACGCCCAGAAAAGGTTCTCGTGGATATTCCTGAGTGTGGCGCGGCTCAGTCTTATCGCCGCGGGAACATCCGAAAGGCTGCTGTTCATCAGCACCACGTCGGCCGCGTCGATCGCTATGTCGGTCCCTGCGCCCACCGCCATTCCGGTATCGGCTCTCGTAAGCGCGGGGGCGTCGTTAATTCCGTCGCCCGCCATGAGAACCTTCCCCTTTTCGCTGAGGCTGCGCACGACGCTTTCCTTGCCGTCGGGCATAACGCCGGCTATAACGCGGTCAACCCCGCTCTGAGCGCCGATTGCTTTTGCAGTTTGCTCGTTGTCGCCGGTCAGCATAACGACCTCGATCCCCATATCCCGAAGCTCGGCTATCGCCGACGGGCTGTCCTCTTTTATCACGTCCGCGACCGCGATAACGCCAAGCAGTCGGTTATCCTCCGCGAAAAACAGCGGCGTTTTTCCCTGCTCGGCGAAATTTTTTGCGGCGGCGTTTATATCCGAAGGTACTTTGGAAAATCCGCTTATATACTTAAGATTGCCGCCGCGCAGCGTTTTTCCGTCGTGCTCCGCCTCGAGCCCACTGCCCGGCAGGGCTTTGAATCCGCTGACAGCTTCGAGCTTAATTCCGAGCTCCGCGCCGCGGCTTATGACCGCCTTGGAGAGGGGGTGCTCGCTTGCGCTCTCCAAAGCGCAAGCGAGGCTCAAAAGCTCATTTTCGCTCACATTTTCGGCCCCAAGAATGTCTGTGACGCGCGGCTCGCCCTTGGTAATCGTACCGGTCTTGTCAAGCACGGCGATCTTTGATTTTCCGGTTTCCTCAAGCGAAACGGCGGTTTTAAACAATATTCCGTTTCTCGCTCCCACTCCGCTGCCTACCATTATCGCGACCGGAGTGGCAAGGCCGAGCGCGCACGGGCAGCTTATAACAAGCACCGAAATACCGCGCGCCAGCGCGAAGCCTACTCCCTGACCCGCGATCAGCCATATCGCGGTGACGATGACAGCGATCGTGATAACTGTCGGCACAAACACGCCCGAGACCTTGTCGGCCACCTTTGCGATAGGCGCTTTGGTCGCAGCCGCGTCGCTCACCATTTTTATTATCTGCGAGAGCGTGGTGTCCTCGCCTACTCTTGCAGCGCGGCACTTCAAAAATCCGGAAGTGTTGACCGTGGCGGCGCTGACCGTGCTTCCCTCGCTTTTATCGACCGGTATGCTCTCGCCGGTCAGAGCCGACTCGTTGACCGCGCTTTCGCCCTCGACAACAATTCCGTCAACCGGTATGCTGGCGCCCGGACGAACGACAAATATGTCACCGACGCTTACCTGCTCGATCGGAACTTCGGCCTCAGCTCCGCCGCGAAGCACAACAGCGGTTTTCGGCGCGAGATCCATAAGCCCGCGAAGCGCGTCGGTCGTCTTTCCCTTGCTCCGCGCCTCAAGCATTTTTCCGACGGTAATAAGAGTCAGGATCATCGCCGCAGACTCAAAATAAAACTCATGCATGTATCCCATGACCGCCCCGTGATCCATCGCGGCCTGCGCCGCGGTCATCGCGTACAGCGCGTAAGTGCTGTATATAAACGAAGCTCCCGCGCCCAAGGCCACCAGCGTATCCATATTGGGCGCGCCGTGGATAAGCCCCTTAAATCCGCTTATGAAAAATCTGCCGTTGATCACCATGATTATCTCTGTCAGCAGTAACTGAGTAAGTCCCATCGCCACATGGTTCTCGGCTAAAAACGACGGCAGGGGCCAGTTCCACATCATATGCCCCATTGAAATATACATCAGAACGATCAGAAATCCGAGCGACCACAAAAGCCGCAATTTGAGCGCGCGGAAGCCCGCGTCGGTTATATCCTCCGCCGCCTCTTTTTTTGTCTCCGCGCCCTTGAGCGACGCGCCGTAACCCGCGGCCTTGACAGCCGCGATGACCGACTCCGGACTCGCGGTTCCATCAACGCCCATTGAGTTTGTCAGCAGGCTGACCGAGCACGCCGTCACGCCCTCGACCTTTGAGACCGCCTTTTCAACTCTCGCGCTGCAGGCGGCGCAGCTCATACCCGTCACATTATATTGACGCAATTATATCACCTCTATTTCATCAGTTTCTGCAATGTCGCAAGCAGCTCGTCGATAGTCTCGTTTTTGCCTTCTCTGACGTCGTTTACGACACAGCTTTTTATGTGGCTCGAAAGCAGCTCACGGTTAAACGCGCTCAGCGCGGCGCTGACCGCAGATGCCTGAACCAGAATATCCGGACAGTACGCGTCGCGCTCAACCATGCCTTTTAAACCGCGTACCTGTCCCTCAATGCGGCTCAGGCGGTTGATGAGGCTCTTGTACTCCTCTTCGCTCCGCTTTTTTGTCTTATGACAACACTTGCACATAATATCACCCCTTTATACCCCTTGGGGGTATATTGATATTATATACCCCCAAGGGGTATTTGTCAATAGCCGCATATATATTATTTGAAAATTTTTGAAAAATATTTCTATAGCAATATTTCAGTAAAATCTGGTATCATTAAGACGTTACTTTTGTGTACGAACTGACGTATCGGTTTGTTTCCGAATTAACATACTCGTAAAAGTGCCGTAAAAACGTTAATTGTGGATAACTCTTAAAAAAGTGGATTTTTGACATATTTCGCACATAAAAATCGGTGGATAACGTGGATAACTCTGTTGATAACTTATTTTACGGCGGTTTTGAGCGGTGGAAAATAATATAAGTTTAACGTAACTGTATTTGAATTTTAATATTTTTGAAATTAATACTTGACAATTCTTAATTTTTGTGATTTGAAAAAATTTGAGTTTTAATACATTTTTAAGCACAAAATTACAGATATTTTGCAAATAATAAGCTGAACGATTACTAACTCTCGTCCAGCTTTCTTTTTATGCGTTGAAGCGCATTGTCTATTGATTTGGTGGGCTTGTTTATTATTTCTGAGATCTCGTTGTACGACATGCCCTGAAGGTGAAGAATAAGCACACGCCGCTCAAGATCGGTCAGCTTTTCCTCAATCTCGGCCTCAACGGCGCGCAGATTTTCGTTTCTGATATAAAGCTTCTCAGGATCAGACAGAACCGGACCGGCAATAACGTCGGAGAGAGTTGTGTCGGGCTGCTCCTCGTCTATCGGCTTGCTGAGCGAGACATAATTGTTAAGAGGTATGTGCTTCTGTCTGCCCGCTGTTCTTATGGCGGTATATATATGCCTTCTCACGCACAGCTCCGCGAAGCTTGAAAATGACGCCTCTTTGTCGGGGTTATAGTCCCGAACCGCATTAAAGAGGCCGATCATTCCCTCCTGCACCAAATCATCACTGTCGCCTCCGGCGAGAAAATATGCTTTGGCGCGGGAGCGGACCAGGTTCTTATATTTATTTAATAAATAATCGGCTGCCGCGCGGTCTGTTTTCGCAAGGGCAGCCAGCTCCTCGTCGGTGTAGTTTTGATAATTCATACGAATAGAGTTCGCCTCCCTCTCCGTCGCCTTCGGCCATGTCCGCTCACGTTAATGATTTGTGGCCTCATTTATATGTGCAATCGAAATACGATAGTGCCTCGAACCCGCTGCGCGGCTCCGGCCATGTCCGCTCACGTTAATGATTTGTGGCCTCATTTGCATGTGCAATCGAAATACGATAGTGCCTCGAAGCCGCTGCGCGGCTCCGGCCAAAGCCACCTCGCCATCCAGGGAAGGCGAGGCAAAAGGGCGGCCGTTTTGGCCGCCCGATGAAAAACGTCTTATTTAACCAGCGCCAATGTCTCTCTCGCAATCGCGAGCTCCTCGTTGGTAGGAATAACCATTACCTTGACCTTGGAGTCGGGAGTTGAGATATACATTTCCTTGCCGCGCTTTGAGTTGTTCTCCGGGTCGATTTTAATACCCAGATAACCCAGATATTCGCAGATCTTGCCGCGCGTCGTGCAGTCGTTCTCACCGATACCGCCGGTGAACGCGATAGCGTCAACGCCGTTCATCGCCGCAACATACGAGCCGATGTACTTGGCAACTCTGTAAATAAACGCGTCAAGCGCGACCTGAGCTCTTTCGTTGCCTTCCTCGGCTGCCGCGCTGAGGTCGCGGAAGTCGCTGGAAACGCCCGATATACCCAAAACGCCGGACTCTTTGTTTAGGATATTCAAGACCTCGTCAACACTGAGGTTCTCGTTGTTGGCCAGGAACTGAACAACAGCCGCGTCGATATCGCCGCTTCTGGTGCCCATGATAAGTCCCTCAAGAGGCGTGAGGCCCATGCTTGTGTCAACGCACTTGCCTCCGATCGAAGCCGAAATGCTGGCGCCGTTTCCGAGGTGGCAAACGATAACCTTGCAGCTATTTTTATCAAGATCGGCAAACTCAATGGTCCTGCTTGATACGAATTTGTGGCTTGTGCCGTGGAAACCGTACTTGCGAATTCCGTACTTTTCATAGAACTTGTAGGGGATCGCGTACATATACGCCTTGGGCTGCATGCTCTGGCCGAAAGCTGTGTCAAAAACCGCTACCTGTGGCTTGCCGGGCATAGCCTCCTCACAGGCCTCGATGCCGATAAGGTTCGCCGGATTGTGGAGCGGACCCAAGGGGAAGCAGTCCTTAACTACCTTTTTAACGTCGTCGTTTACGATAACCGAGTCGCTGTAAACCTGACCGGCGTGGAGAACTCTGTGGCCTACCGCCGAGATCTCGTCGATATGCTCGATCACGCCGTGCTCGGGATCAACCAGAGCCTCAAGCACGAGCTGAACAGCGGTCGTGTGAGTCGGCATCTCCTGCTCTTTGACATAATCGTCCTTATTTTCGGGCGAGTGAGTGAGCTTTGAGCCCTCAAGACCAATTCTCTCGCAAAGTCCCTTTGCCAGAACCTCCTCGGTGTCCGTCTCGATAAGCTGATATTTAAGCGACGAGCTGCCCGCGTTTATAACTAAAACTTTCATATGTATACCCTCCGTAAATTTAATTTGATATGATTACATGTTCTGCGCCTGAACGCATGTAATAGCGACAACGCCCGCTATATCCTCGGCGCTGCAGCCTCTTGACAGATCGTTGACCGGTCTTGCCATGCCCTGAGTCATGGGGCCGTATGCCTCGGCCTTTGCCAGTCTCTGAACGAGCTTGTAGCCTATATTGCCCGCGTCAAGATTGGGGAATATAAGAACGTTGGCCTTGCCCGCAACAGTGCTTTCGGGAGCTTTAAGCGCAGCAACGCTTGGAACCAGAGCCGCGTCAAGCTGAAGTTCGCCGTCAAGCTTAACGTCGGGAGCCTGCTTCTTCGCGATGTCGGCAGCGTTTCTCACAAGGTCTACCTGCTCGGACTTCGCGCTGCCGTAGGTGGAGTACGAAAGCATCGCAACTCTGGGCTCGTCGCCAACCAAAGCCTTATACGACTTGGCGGATGAGAGCGCGATCTCGGCAAGCTTCTCGGAATCCGGATATTCGTTAAGTCCGCAGTCAGAGAACACGAACGTACCGTTGTTGCCGTACTCGCAGTCGGGAACAAGCATCAGGAAGAACGCCGAAACGACTTTCGTGCCGGGCGCGGTCTTTATCGTCTGGAGCGACGAGCGCATAACGTCAGCCGTCGCGTGAACCGCTCCGGCAACCATGCCGTCCGCTCTGCCGGTCTTTACCAGCATGCAGCCGAAATACAAAACGTCCTTGATTATCTCGCTTGCCTGCTCGGGCGTCATGCCCTTGTGCTTTCTCAGCTCATACAGACCGTTCGCCAGCTCGGGAGCCAGCTCGCTTGCCGCGGGGTCAATGATCTCCGCGCCCGAGATGTCAACGTTAGCCGCCTTTGACTTGATGACCTCGGGATCGCCGAGCAGAATAAGCTTCGCGTAGCCCTCTTTCAGAACCTGCGCCGCGGCGTCAATGGTTCTCTGCTCCTCGCCCTCGGCGAGAACGATCGTCTTAAGGTCGGCCTTGGCCTTAGCCTTAATTGTTTCCATGAAATTTGACATAATTCTTACCTCTTTCGTAATATATAGTGTGTTAATTTTTCAGCAAATACAGCTTAGTATATTATACACCTAAATCATATTGATTTCAAGAGGTATTTTGGTTAAATATGCAAAAATTTTGTTCGTATTTATAAGGCTCCGATCCTCAAGCCGAAATTAATTTTACAGATCAAGCTTGTCGAAGGCTGCGGCGAAAGGATTGTTTGCCTCCTCGTTTTTGTTCTGGTTCTTCAAATAGTTCCGCACATCGCGTTTTGAGGCTCCGCCCTGATTTTTGCGTTCCTTAAACGCCGAGTATTTCTCGCGGTAGCCGCAAACACAGTAAAAGCTTTTTTTGTCACCCTCACCGCGCAGCTCCATTTTCTTGTGGCACTCGGGGCAGCGTGCGTTCGTCACAATGCTGACCGAGCGGCGGTAACCGCATTCACGGTCCTGACAAACAAGCATTTTGCCTTTCTTGCCGTTCACCTCAAGCAGGAACTTTCCGCACTCCGGGCAGATCTTTTTTGTAATATTGTCGTGGCGGTAGACCGCGCCGCTGTTCTTGACAGCCTTGACCAGATCGGACGCGTATCCCTCGATTTTTGAGATAAAAGCGTTCTTGTCCGCGCCGCCCTTCGCGATCCTGTCAAGCTCGCGCTCCCATTCGGCGGTGAGCAACGGCTCTTTAAGATCGGGCGGTACAAGGTCGATAAGCTGGATACCCTTCGACGTGGGAACCATGCTGTTTCCCTGTTTTTCAACATAAAACGCCGAATAGAGCTTCTCTATTATATCGGCTCTTGTGGCGGGCGTTCCGAGTCCGCCGCCCAGATATTCCTTCATATTTTTGTCGCTTAAAAACCTTGACGGATTTTCCATCGCGGAAAGCAGGGTAGCCTCGGTGTAGCGCGCGGGCGGCCTTGTCTTGCCGGTCTTTATAAACACGTTTTTGCAGACAAACTCGTCGCCCGACTTCATTTTAGGCAAAACCTGCCTGCGCTCCTCAACGCGTATTTCGGCGGTGTCCTCCTCTTCAAAATTATAGTCCGAGGTATAAACCGCCTTCCAGCCCTTGTCGATCTCCTCGCGGCCCCCGGCTCTGAATTTGTGGCCGCCGCACTCAAACTCCGCCTTAATCTGTTTGTATCTGTATGGCGGCATGAAGCAGGCCAAGAACCGCTTGACGACCAGCGAATATATTCGCTTTTCCTCCTGCGACAGGCTTATCATCGGCACCCGTTCCTCGGTCGGAATGATCGCGTGGTGATCCGAAACCTTGGCGTTATTTATACACGCTTTGTTTATCTTATAATTTTTCCGCAAAATCTCATTCGCGGCGTCCTCATTCCTCATGACCGCTCTTAGGCGGTCGCCGAGGGTGGGCACAATATCGTCCGTCAGATAGCGCGAGTCGGTTCGCGGATAGGTCAGCGCCTTGTGCTGCTCATAGAGCTTCTGCATGATGTTAAGCGTCTGTTTCGGAGAATAGCCGTAGAGCTTGTTTGCGTCTCTCTGGAGTTCTGTCAGATCGTAAAGCATGGGAGCGCCCTGCTGCTTGTCGGTGCCTGCGAGATTTTTGAGTTTAAAAGTCTTTCCCTTCACATCCTTCGCGATCCGATCCGCTTTTTCGCGGCTGAACATCGAGGCTCCGCTGTCTCCAGACCACGAAACAAAAAGCTTGCCGAGATCAGCCTCGATCGTATAGTATTCCTTCGGCACAAACTTTCTTATTTCATCCTCGCGGCGAACCAGCAGCGCCAATGTGGGAGTCTGGACCCTGCCGGCGGAAAGCTGCGCGTTAAACTTGCAGGTCAGAGCTCGGGTGACATTGAGGCCGACCAGCCAGTCCGCCTCGGCCCGCGCCTGAGCCGCCATGTAAAGGTTATTATATTCTCTGCCGTCTTTAAGATTCGCGAAGCCCTGACGAATCGCCTTGTCGGTCTGGGACGAGATCCACAGCCGCTTTATCGGCTTTTTCACTCCGGCCTTCGCGATGATCCAACGCGCCACAAGCTCGCCCTCTCGGCCCGCGTCGGTGGCGATTATGATCGACGCGACCTCACTGCTGCGTAGCTGTTTTTTCACCGCGCTGAACTGTTTTGAGGTCTGGCGTATCACTTGAAGCTTCATAGGCTTCGGAAGCATGGGCAAAGTGTCCATGCTCCATGTCTTGTAGCGATCGTCATATGACTCTGGGTCACAAAGCTCGACCAGATGCCCGAGGGCCCATGTGACGATATATTTGTCGCCGATAAGACAGCCGTCGCCTTTTCTTTTGCAGCCCAAGACCCGCGCGAGCTCGCGGCCCACCGAGGGCTTTTCGGCCAAAACCAATATTTTAGACATAAATTTTCCTCCAAAAATTAATCAAGTTCAAACGCGCCGGTATAGAGCTGATAGTATTTGCCGCGCTTCGCGATAAGCTCGTCGTGGCTGCCCTGCTCTATTATCTTTCCGTGCTCAAGCACGATTATCATGTCGGCGTTTCTGACGGTCGACAGACGGTGGGCGATAACAAACACCGTTCTTCCCTTCATCAGGCCGTCCATGCCCTTTTCGATAAGCTTCTCGGTTCTTGTGTCGATCGAGCTTGTCGCCTCGTCAAGAATAAGCGCGGGCGGGTCCTCGACCGCCGCTCTGGCGATCGCGAGGAGCTGGCGCTGACCTTGGCTCAGGTTCTCGCCGTCTGCCGTCAGCATGGTGTTATAGCCGTTTGGCAGATGCGTGATGAACCAGTGCGCGTTGGCGATCTTCGCCGCCTCAATGCAGTCCTCGTCGGTCGCGTCGAGCTTGCCGTAGCGGATATTGTCCATAACCGTACCGGTAAACAGATGCGTATCCTGAAGCACCATGCCGAGCGAGCGGCGCAGATCGTCTTTCTTTATATTGTTGATAGGTATCCCGTCATAAGTGATCTTACCGTCGGGCACATCATAAAAGCGGTTTATGAGGTTCGTGATAGTCGTCTTGCCCGCTCCGGTCGAGCCGACAAACGCGATCTTTTTACCGGGCTCTGCCACCAGAGAAATATCGCTGAGTATCGTCTTTTTGCCGTCATAACTGAATGTGACGTTTTTGAACTCGACCCTGCCCTTTACCTCGTTAAACACGGTCTCGCCGTTTTTGCCAAAGCGTTTCCACGCCCAGCGTCCCGTCCTGTGGTTGACCTCGATAATTCTGCCGTCGGGTTCGACGACCACGCGCGCGATCGTCGCCTTGCCGTCGTCAACCTCGGGCTTCTCGTCGATAACCTGAAAAATTCTCTCGGCGCCCGCCATCGCGTTAAGTATGGCGTTGATCTGCTGCGACATCTGGGTTATCGGCTGAGAGAACGATCGGGTGTACTGCAAGAACGCGGTCAGCGCTCCGATAGTCAGCGCGAAAAATCCCGCGTCCGAATTGCCGCTGTGTATGGTCAGAGCCGCTCCGACCATGGCGGTCAGCGCGTAGTGAAGGTATGACAGATTGCCCATTATCGGAAACAGAATGTTCGCGAAAGTATTGGCGTTTGACGAAGCGTGTCTCAGCGCGTTGTTTATATCCGTGAACTTCTCTTTTGACTTATCTTCATGGCAGAAGACTTTTACGACTTTCTGACCCTCGATCATTTCCTCAACATATCCGTTCACCGCGCCCAAAGCGTTCTGCTGGCGCTTAAAGTAAAGCGCCGAACGCTTGCCGACAAAGCTGATAACTCCGAAAATGATAAACAGCATGACGATAACCAGGATCGTCAGCAGCGGGCTCAAAATAATCATCATAATGAACACTGAAACCACGGTAAGCAGCGATGACACGAGCTGCGGAACGCTCTGCGACATCATCATTCTTATCGCGTCCGCGTCATTGGTATAGCGGCTCATAACATCGCCGTGGGTGTGAGTGTCAAAATATTTGATCGGTAGCTTCTGCATTTTGACAAAGAGCTGGTTGCGGATAGTGTACAGCACTCCGCTTGAGATCGTAACCATGATCCTGTTATACATCCATGATGAAAACGCGCCGATGATATAAGCGAAAAGAAGCAGCAGTATGCTCATCAGAAATCCCGAGATCGCGGGATTTTCCGCTCCGATAAGAGGAACGATATAATCGTCGATGATAGGCTTGAGCATATATGTGCCGTAAACATTGGCGCCGCTTGACAGAATAACGCAGATCACGACCGCGATAAGCTGAGCCTTGTATTCCGAAAAATAGCTCAGCAGGCGCAGAGCGGTCTTTTTGGTATCCTTTGGTTTTTTAAATCCTGTTTGTCTTGTGGGAGGCATATCACTCAGCTCCTTTCTGCTGGGAGTCATAGATCTCCCTGTATATATCGCAGCTTTCCATGAGCTCATAATGGGTTCCCTGAGCGCTTATCCGACCGTTGTCCATAACGATTATCTTGTCAGCATCCTCGATCGAGCTTATGCGCTGAGCAATAATGATCGTGGTCGTGTCCTTGAGCTTGGTTCTGAAAGCGCCGCGGATCCTCGCGTCGGTCTCGGTATCGACAGCGCTTGTGCTGTCGTCAAGAATAATTATCTTAGGCTTTTTAAGCAGAGCACGCGCGATACACAAACGCTGCTTCTGGCCGCCCGAGACGTTCACTCCGCCCTGGCCCAGATCTGTCATGTAACCGTCGGGGAAACTGCTGATAAATTCATCCGCGCAGGCGTCGCGGCAGGCATCCTTGATCTCGTCCATTGTGGCGTGTTCGTTGCCCCAGCGCAGATTGTCGGCTATCGTGCCGCTGAAAAGCACGTTCTTCTGGAGCACCATTGAGACGTCGTTTCTGAGCACGTCGAGCTTATATTCGCGCACGTCATGACCGCCCACGATAACTCTGCCCGCGGTCACATCATAAAGCCTCGGTATGAGCTGAACAAGCGAGCTCTTTGAAGAGCCTGTGCCGCCGATGATTCCGACCGTCTCGCCCGACTTTATGTCAAGATCAATATGACGCACGGCGCAGTTCATTATGTCATGCTGATAGCTGAACGCGACGTCCTCAAACCTGATCGAGCCGTCATCAAGTTTAAGGCTCGGATTGGCATTTTCATCATTGATCTCAAGAGGCTCGTTAAGTATTTCAACAACTCTGTCGCCGCTTGCCTTTGAGTTGACGAGCTGAATAAATATCATCGAGATCATCATCAGCGACATGAGAATTTGAGTAACGTATGTAATAAAGCTGATAAGCTGGCCCGTCTGCATGCCTCCGACGATGATCATGTTTCCGCCGAACCACAAAATAGCAACAATGCAGGCGTAAATAACCATCTGCATTACGGGCATGTTGATAATGATCAGGCGCTCGGCCGAAAGCTGCGCGTTCCTGACCTCGGTCGTGGTCTCGTTGAACTTTTTGTCCTCATATGGCTCTCTGACGAACGCCTTGACCACGCGTATTCCCGCGAGGTTTTCCTGCACAACGCGGTTTAGATCGTCGATTTTGCGCAGCAGCATGCGGAACTTGGGCATTGCAAGCTTTGAGACTATCGCCACGACTATGACGATAACCGGCACGGCCACCAAAAATACCGCGGCAAGGCGTGCGTTGATCGAAACGGCCATAAACAGCGCCATCGCGAACATGAACGGCGCGCGGACGCAGGTCCTTATGACCATCATCGTGGACATCTGAATGTTGTTGATGTCGGTGGTCAGCCTCGTCAGCAGCGACGATGTGCTGAACTTGTCAATATTTCCGAACGAAAAGTCCTGGATCTTAAAGAAAACCGCCTGACGAATGCTCGCCGCAAAGCCGGTCGAGGCGACCGAAGCGGTCCTCGCGGCGCCCGCGCCAAAAAACAGCGACACAAGCGCCATAAGCATCATAATAATACCGGAGCGGAACACATAGCCCATGTCCGAATTAGCGATGCCTACATCAACAATGCGCGCCATCATAAGCGGTATGGTTGTCTCCATAGCCACCTCGCCGACAATGAGCAGCGGCGTTGTCAGCGCGTATTTTCTGTCCGTCTTTGACATAAGACGGAGCAATGTTTTCAGCATTTATCATTCCTCCTAACGTAGTGATTAGTTATTAGTGAATAGCGAATAGTAAGTCTGTCTCTCCCCCCCTTGGGGAACTAATATCAGGCTCTCCCTTTGGGGAGAGCTGTCAGGCGTAAGCCTGACTGAGAGGGGTCAACGTAGAGATTAGTTGAGTCCCGCCTCTCCCCTTGGGGAGAGGTGTCGCCGCAGGCGACGGAGAGGGGTCAATTACCAATTATTCCGCCAATGCCGCTTTCGCGTACAGGCTGCACTCAACGCGCTTCCTCATCATCTCGCAGCTCAGCTTGTGGGGCTTGTTGATGCTGCCGTTTATCAGGCAGGCGTTGGCAACGCAGCCGCCGCTGCAGAAAAACTTTGCGAAACAGTCGCGGCAGTCGGGCTTTGAGTATATATTGCAGGCCGCGAACTTATTTCGGAGATCGCGGTCAAGCTCACACTCGTCGTAAATGCTGCCCATTTTATATTCCTCGCTGCCCACGAACTGGTGGCAGGGATAAACGTCCCCGTTGGGCGCGACTGCGATATACTCGCAGCCGCAGCCGCAGCCCGAAACTCTCTTGATAATGCACGGTCCCTCGTCAAGGTCGATCATAAAATGGAAAAAGTTAAAGCCCCTGCCCTCTTTTTTGCGGGCGACATATTCACGGACCAAGGTCTCATACTCGTCAAAGATCCTCGGCAGATCCTCCTCCCGCAAAGAATAATCGGTCTCCTCGCCGCTTACCACAGGCTCGACCGAGATCTGCTTAAATCCCAGATCGGCCAGATGCAGCACATCCTTTGAAAAGTCAAGATTATACCGCGTGAACGTGCCGCGAACGTAATAATTGTCCTGACCGCGGCTCTGGGCCGTCTTTTGGAAGATCGGCACAATACTGTCATAGCTGCCCGTTCCGTCGGCGCGGCAGCGCACTCTGTCGTTTACCTCTTTTCTGCCGTCAATGCTCAACACGATATTTCCCATCTCGCGGTTTATAAACTCAAGCTTATCGTCGTCAAGCAATATACCATTGGTAGTTATTGTAAAGCGGAATACCTTGTCATATTGCCTTTCGAGTTCTCGAGCATAGGAAACGATCTCCTTTACAGCCTCAAAATTCATAAGCGGCTCGCCGCCGAAAAAGTCGACCTCAAGATTGCGTCGGCTCCCGGAATTGCGCACGAGATAGTCCATCGCTCTCTTTCCGGTCTCGGCGCTCATAAGCTCGCGGCAGCCGCTGTGATACTGTCCTTCATCAGCGAAACAATACTTGCATCTTAAGTTGCAGTCGTGGCTTATGTGTAAACACATCGCCTTTACAGGTGCATTTTTCTTTAAGTCGTCATTATACTCAAAATCATCCTCCGCCCAGAGCATGTCGTTCCGTTTAAGCTCCGCCAGATCCTCGATGACCTCGGCGATATCCTCGGAATCATACTCTCTTTTAAACTCGCCAATAGTCTTAAACAGAGCCTCGTCATCCTCGGGGTCAAGACCCTTTACGTCAAGGAAATTCAGAACGTCATAGCTCAGCTTGTCCAACTCGTGGACGCAGCCGCTGTTGACGTCGAGCGCAATGTATTTGTCAAACATTTCAAACGTATGTATCATATAAAAACTCCTGATTTTAAATTTGCTTTTAAATTAAACTAAGGGCGCCCCACTCGGTGGACGCCCGGGCGTTTTAAGCCTTGTTTATCTATCCTCGTTCTCGCACTTCTGGTTTGCAACCGTGCACGAGGTCTTGCAGGCCGACTGACATGATGTCTGGCACTCGCCGCAGCCGCCCTTGCATGCGCTTTTTTTAAGCGACGCGCTGTTTAATGTCTTGATTCTTTTCATTGGTAATCTCTCCTTATGTTGAATTTTGTTTTATTTGCGTTTTCTTTTTTTGCCCGCGGCCCTGTTAACCCCGGCGACTCCTCCGAGAGCGCCAACGGCTCCTCCGATAGCGAAGTCGGCTATCATTTCAGGCGAAAGCCCTTTGGCTCCGCAGACAAAGATACCCGCCGCGCATATTATCGCCGCGTATATAAGCCCCGCGGCCATTCCGATGATCATGCCGTTTTTTCCGTTGCGCCCGGCGGCCGTAAAGCCGGCGGTGAACATGGAAACCACGGAAATCAAAATTATCAGAATGTTCATAACCTTGTCGGGAATTTCATAAAACACCGCAAGCGCCGATATTATCAAGAGCGCCAGCGCCGCCCCCGCAAGGCCGAAAATCAATCCGCGCAGCACCGCCGCGGGAGTGTTTGCCGCTGCGGCGTTTTCCTTTTTTTGAATAACTCCGTTTGACATAAAACGCTCACCTCGCAATAATTTATTGGTAAATTATATGCGGGCGCAGCGGAATTATTCTTATTTATCGTCGGCCGCTGTTTCCTCGTCCGACTCATCCGCATCCTTTGCTTCTTTGGTTGTACCCTCGGAAATGAGGCGCGCGATCGCGCTCTTTTCGATAGAGATATAGGACTTTGTGGTTCCTATGCCTGTCTCAAGCACGAACAGATTATCCTTGACCTTCGCGATCTTACCGTGAATACCGCCGATCGAGGCAACCTCATCGCCAACCTTAAGCTTTGAGATCATGTCCTGCAGCGCCTTTTCCTTCTTCTTCTGAGGTCTTATCAGAATAAAGTAGAAAACAACCAGCAGCAGAACAAGCAAAATAAGCGGACTGAACTCCTGCATATTCATAAAATTTTACCTCCTTAAAAAGTATATCAATCTAATTATACCCCTATATCTTCCATTTTGCAAGTGTTTTTTTAAAATTTGCGGTGGTTTTTAAAAAAATATTCGGCCGTTCTTTCAGAGACGCGGCGAAAAAATCGGAAAGGTGAACTATTGATAATTTTGAGCATTTGTGATAAAATAAGTAACGGAATATTTTTACAGAGGAGAATAGATATGACTTTTGAACTTTTATCGGTTGGAACCGAGCTGCTGCTCGGCTCAATCGTGAACACAAACGCGCAGTATTTAAGCCGCAGGCTCAGCGAGCTCGGGTTCAACGTATATTACACGACGGTCGTGGGCGACAATCCCGAGCGCCTCAAGGCGGCGCTTGAGATCGCGGCGGGCAGAGCCGACGCGGTAATAACCACAGGCGGCCTCGGCCCAACCGGCGACGACCTTACCAAAGAGACGATCGCGGATTACTGCGGCCTAAAGTGCGTTATGGACGAGGAGAGCAAGCGTCGGATAATCGAGCGTTTCAGCCGCGGCCATATGTATATGCCCGAGAGCAACTTCAAGCAGGCCGAAATGCCCGAGGGCTGCATTATCCTTCAAAACGACAACGGAACCGCGCCGGGCGCGATCGTCGAGAGCGAAAACTGCAAATTCATAATGCTGCCCGGCCCGCCGAGCGAGATGAAGCCGATGTTTGACGATATGGTTATCCCCTATCTTGAGCGGTTTTCCGACGGAGTGATACGCTCAAAGTCGATCAGAGTATTCGGCCTCGGCGAATCGGCGGTCGACGAAATGCTCGGCGACCTTATAAACAATTCGACAAATCCGACGGTCGCGCCGTACGCGAAAACCGGTCAGGTGGAGCTGAGAATAACCGCTAAGGCCGATACGGTAGATGAAGCGAAGGCGATGCTTGAGCCCGTGCGTGAGAAAATCGAGTCGCTTTTCGGCGACAGAGTTTACGGAACCGGGATAGACAATTCAATGGAAAACGTCGTTGTCGGTATCCTGCGCGATAAAAAGCTCAAGGCGACCTGCGCTGAGAGCTGCACCGGCGGCCTTATCGCCGAAAAAATAACGCGGATCCCCGGCTCGTCAGACTGCTTCGATTGCGGATATGTGACTTATTCAAATGTTCAGAAGGCTGATATGCTCGGCGTCAGCACCGAAACGCTGAAAAAATACGGCGCTGTGTCCGAGCAGACCGCGCTTGAAATGTCGCGCGGAGCCCGCGGACGCTCGGGCGCGGACATCGCCGTGGCCGTCACGGGCATAGCGGGCCCGGGCGGCGGCACGCCCGATAAACCGGTCGGCCTCGTCTATATCTCAATATGCGCCAAGGGGCTCCACAAAGCGTTTAAGCTCAATTTAAACGGCAGCAGGGAAAACATTCGCGAGCGCGTCTCGCTCCACGCCCTCGACCTGATCCGCCGCTGCGCCCTCGGCATAGAAATTAAGATATAAAAAAACCGCCGTCGCGACGCGTTCCCATAAAACTGTAAAATTTTGGCAACGGTATAGTTTAGGCTATGCCGTTGCTTCGTCTTTTTGTAATAATGACAGCGGAAACATACCTACTGTTACTGTCATTTTGAGAGAATAGCAAGCACAAGCAAATGTGCAAGCACAGCGTGGTGTCACATCCATAGGTGGGTGACATCTTATTTTTTTCAGCAGGGGACTTTCCGCAAACATCTCTCTATATCGTCAATATGTTCCATTACGCTGTGTGCTGCTTTACAAATAAATTTATCCGTTTTAATAAGCTCCAGATATTCTTCATAAGTCAGCCACATATAGTCAATTGTTTCGCCCTCCTGCAACAAAATTTTTTCATTGCCGTCAACAAGTACCACAAAGCATTTATATATACTCGGTTTTCGGATTTCTTTGTATGCAAAGTAAAGCTGCGATTCATCGACTGTAATACCGGTTTCTTCACGAAGTTCGCGAATTGCTGCCTGTACAGGCGTTTCACTCTTTAAGGCGGAGCCGCCTTGGTTTTCCCAAAGAAGAGCCCACGGTTTGTTTTTCGCGCGTTTTGTGACAAGAATCTTGCCCGTTTTTGAAAAAACATAATTCTCAACCACAAGATGATACACATTTTCGGGAATAGGCTCGCCACGGTAAAGGTCAAAGCCTAATTTATTTTCATTTTTGTCATATGCGTCCCAGACTTCCATAATGCTGCTCCTTCCGTTGACTCCGTGATTTTCTCTTTCTGTTACTTTCTTTCGGTCAATAATTTAAATTTCTTATCATTTTCATACATCTCCTTTTGTTGTTATATAATTATATTATATCAAATTCGCTGTTCCATTTCATATTTCCACACCGTCATACCGAGCGATTTATAAAAATCAATTGCCTCTTTGTTAAACTCGTTTACTCCAAGCTGGATTACCGTCGCACCGCGTTCTTTTGCGCGTTTTACGGCTTCATTATAAAGTGCCGTGCCGATTCCCTGTCTGCGGTAATTTTCGTCAACCGCAATATCAGCTATATGCGCGCATATGCGGGGCACAAGTCCGATATTTTTCCGAGAACGGATTAAAACAAAGCATATACCGACAATCTTGCCGTCCACGTCTGCGCCAAGAAATATAATGCTTCCTTCTTTTATAGCTTTCTCTGTAACATATCCGATTGCATCGACAGGGTTTTCAATGTCCTTGTATATATCGGGTCGGTGCTCTGCATGCAGTTTGTTAAGCTGCTTGAAAATTTCGTTCACGTCGTTAAAATCCGTTTGTTTTAAATCTCTTATTTCCATTTTTATTTTTCCTCTCTTTTGTCGTTTTATAAATTATAGCATAAATTTCCGGTTAAATCAATAATTTCCCGTGAATGGCATCAATTCTGCTTATTTTATTTCACATTTCTCGGCTCTATGATTTCACTAAATAAACGCAATATGCAAACAGCAAAAGAGCGTATCCTTTTCGTGGATACGCTCTTTTATGATCCCGTTCAGACGGCATGTCATTGTTTTATGTCATGCCAACGTATGGCGGTTTTATTTTTGGTGAATTACTCGGTTTTGGGGAGCTTTTCGAGGTAGGCCCGGATTTCCTCGTCGGTGGGAACGTAGTCTGTCATTTCGCCGTCGTGGAACTTTTCGTAAGCCACCATGTCGAAGTAGCCCGTTCCGGTGAGGCCGAACACGATCGTCTTTTCCTCACCGCTTTCCTTGCACTTGAGAGCCTCGTCGATAGCGCCCTTGATAGCGTGGCTGCTCTCGGGAGCGGGCAGGATGCCCTCCGAACGCGCGAACAGCTCAGCCGCCTCGAATACCTCTGTCTGCTTGTAGGACCTTGCCTCCATAAGGCCGTCATGATAAAGTTGTGATAAGATCGAGCTCATGCCGTGATAGCGCAGGCCGCCAGCGTGGTTGGGAGCCGGGATAAAGCCGCTGCCCAGCGTGTACATCTTCGCGAGCGGGCAAACCATGCCTGTGTCGCAGAAGTCATAGGCGAACTTGCCTCTCGTAAAGCTGGGGCAGGACGAGGGCTCGATTGCGATTATGCGGTAGTCGCTCTCGCCGCGGAGCTTTTCGCCCATGAAAGGCGACACAAGTCCGCCGAGGTTAGAGCCGCCGCCCGCGCAGCCGATGATAATGTCGGGCTTCTCGCCGATCTTGTCAAGCGCGGTCTTGGTCTCGAGTCCGATTATCGACTGGTGCAGCAATACCTGATTTAAAACGCTGCCCAGAACATATCTGTAACCCTCGGTCGAAACGGCCTTCTCAACCGCTTCGGAGATCGCGCAGCCGAGGCTGCCCGTGGTTCCGGGGTGCTCCGCAAGTATCTTCTTGCCGACCTCTGTTTCCATAGAGGGCGATGGTGTTACCGAAGCGCCGTAGGTGCGCATTACCTCGCGGCGGAAGGGCTTTTGCTCATATGAAACCTTAACCATGTATACCTTGCAGTCGAGGTCAAAGTATGCGCATGCCATCGAGAGAGCCGTGCCCCACTGGCCCGCTCCGGTCTCGGTGGTAACCCCCTTGAGACCCTGCTTCTTGGCATAATACGCCTGAGCGATCGCCGAGTTCAGCTTGTGGCTGCCGCTTGTGTTGTTGCCCTCGAACTTATAATATATCTTCGCGGACGTGCCGAGCTTCTTCTCAAGGCAGTAGGCTCGAACCAGCGGCGACGGACGGTACATTTTATAGAAGTCTAAGATCTCCTGGGGAATGTCGATATAGGGTGTGTCGTTGTCAAGCTCCTGAGCGACCAGATCGGCGCAGAAAACGCCCTCAAGCTCCTCTGCCGTCATCGGCTGAAGAGTGCCGGGGTTAAGCAACGGCGCGGGCTTGTTTTTCATGTCGGCCCTCACGTTGTACCATTGCGTGGGGATCTCGTTTTCTTCCAGATAGATTTTGTATGGGATTTTTGACATTTTCCATGTCTCCTTTCATATATATTAATTTTATTATTTTTCAAAATAAAAAGCCCTTGATCCGCATAAAACATGCAAATCAAGGGCGAAATTTCAAAAACTCCGCGGTGCCACCTTGCTTCAAGCCAAAGGCTCCTCTGCGGGATACGCGCATATCCCCGGCTTCTGACGCGAGCCTGACGTCGGCGCATTTGACGCCGCCCTCGGCAGTCCATATTATTCGCCCGGCAATACGGAACTCACACCGTAATCCGCTCGCTCAAATTGCCCGCAGCGATTTTTTTCTGCCTCATCGGTTTATTATTACGATATTTATAATATCACAAATGTTAACCTTTGTCAACACCGAATTTTAATAAGTTTATTTTTTCATAAGTTCTGTTCCGGCGTTCCAAGCTTGGCCAACTTTTCTGCCGGTGGCGTAGTATCCGTTTTGGAACTGATCGAACATTAAGGCATTGAGCTTTTCGGGATCGACCTTCCCATTTTCCGAAAGAACTTCTTCCTCCGCTTTGACGTTCACTATCTTTCCGACAATACCGTCAACATGGTCGGTGTGCAGGAACTCAAGCAGCTCGCACTCCATCACGACGGGAAATTCCTCGATGATTGGGGCGTTGACCTTATCGCTCTTAACGGCGTGATAGCCGGTGCGCTCGAATTTATCGCTGATCTTGTTTCCCGAGGCGATGCCGAAGAAATCCGCGGCATCCATGTGCGCCTCGTCTGCGATCGCGACGGTAAACGCCTTGCTTTCCTTAATATTCAGCCATGTTTTCTTGCCCTCGCCGATAAACAGGATGATCTTATCCTCGGCGCAGATCTGGCCCCACGCGACATTCATAACGTTGACTTTCCCGTCCGCGTCATATGCGGCCACCATAAGAACAGGCATCGGATATACGGCTTGAACCAATCCTAAATCCTTTTTCATTATGTCACTTCCTTTTTAAAACAATCCTCTGTCGGTATAGGTTGTGTGGAGCAGCTCGTGAGCCTTGTGGGAGCCGGGTTTTTCGAGGTAGTCGTTATAAAGCATGATCATATCCGGGTTCTCGTGGCTCTTTCTTATCTTGCTGGCCTTGTCCTCGGAATATATGGCCTTGGCGCGCTCTACGCGAACGTCCTTATCCATTTTGTCCTTTGCGCTTACAATGGGCTGACCGCCGCCGTTTACGCAGCCGCCGGGACATGCCATGATCTCAATGAAGTGGTAGTCGGCCTTGCCGTCTCTTATGCTCTCAAGCAGCTTTCTCGCGTTGCCGAGGCCGTGAGCAACCGCCACCTTTACGTCCATGCCGCCCATGTTGACTGTGGCTTCCTTAATGCCGTCAACGCCGCGAACGCCGTGATACTCGATCTCCTCGACCGACTTGCCGCCGAGAGTGTCGGCTGCAGTTCTGAGCGCGGCTTCCATAACGCCGCCCGTCGCGCCGAAAATGACGCCCGCGCCGCTCGCGCGCTCGAAGGGCTGATCGAATTCCTCGTCGGGAAGCTTGTTGAACATAATTCCCGCTTCTCTGATCATGTTGGCGAGCTCTCTGGTCGAGATAACCGCGTCAACGTCTCTCAAGCCCTCGCACTCCATTTCGGGTCTGCCGGCCTCGAATTTCTTCGCGACGCAGGGCATTACCGAAACGTTGAATATGCTCTTCGGGTCAATGCCGTGCTTCTCGGCATAGTAGCTCTTGATTATCGCGCCGAACATCTCGTGCGGAGACTTGCAGCTTGAAAGATTGTCAAGGAAGTCGGGAAAGTTGTGCTCGCAGAACTTTACCCAGCCGGGGCTGCACGACGTGATCATCGGCAGCTTGCCGCCGTTTTGGATGCGCTCAACAAGCTCGTTCGCCTCCTCCATTATCGTGAGGTCGGCTCCCGTGTCGGTGTCAAACACCTTGTCAAAGCCCAGTCTGCGCAGCGCCGCCGCCATTTTTCCGGTAACGGCTGTGCCCATGGGATAGCCGAACTCCTCGCCGAGGGCCGCTCTTACTGCCGGCGCGGTCTGGACGATAACCACCTTATTCTCGTCGGCAAGCGCGTCCCAAACCTCTTTGGTGTTGTCCTTCTCTCTAAGCGCGCCTGTGGGACATGAGATGATGCACTGTCCGCAGTTAACGCAGGCGGTGTCGGCCAAATTCATGTCAAAGGCCGAGCCGACCTTTGTCTTAAATCCGCGCTCCATTGTGTCGATAACCGACACGGTCTGAACGTTTTTACACATATTTACGCAGCGGCGGCAGAGCACGCACTTGTTGTTGTCGCGAACGATCGACGGCGACACGTCGTCAATGTCATACTCGTTCATCTCGCCCTCAAAGGGAATGTCGGTGACTCCGAGTTCATCCGCCAGCGTCTGGAGCTCGCACTTTTGGTTGCGCGGGCAGCTCAGGCACTTTCTGTCGTGGTCGGACAGCAAAAGCTCAAGCGTGACTCTTCTCTGATCCCTTACTTTCTTAGTATTGGTGTAGACCTCAAGTCCCTCCGAAACGGGGTAAACACATGAGGCCTGGAGCGCTCTCGCGCCCTTGATCTCAACGATACACATTCTGCATGCACCGGTCTTGCTCACGTCTTTTAAATAGCACAGGGTCGGAATGTCGATCCCGTTTTCCCTTGCCGCCTCAAGAATGGTATAGTCAGCGGGAACAGATATTTCTATTCCGTTTATTTTCATATTAACTTTATCAGACATCTCTATTCCCTCCTTATTGCTTGCTGATAGCCTTAAAGGGGCACTTCTCCATGCAAGCGCCGCACTTTATGCACTTATCTGTGTCAATGGTGAACGGACTCTTGACCTGACCCGAAATCGCGCCGACCGGACACTGTTTGGCGCACAGGCTGCAGCCGCGGCACTTCTCGGGATCAATCGTGAACTTAGCGAGGCCTTTGCAGACATGCGCGGGGCAGATCTTGTCCTTGATGTGGGCCTCGTACTCGTGTCTGAAATATTTCAGCGTGGACAGAACGGGGTTCGGAGCAGTCTGACCGAGGCCGCAGAGCGAGCCCGCTTTGATAGCGTTGGCCAGCTCCTCGAGGCGGTCAAGGTCCTCCATTGTTCCGTTGCCGTCGGTGATCTTTGTCAGTATCTCAAGCAGGCGCTTGGTTCCGATGCGGCAGGGCGTGCACTTTCCGCAGGACTCGTCAACCGTGAACTCAAGGAAGAATTTGGCGATATCGACCATGCAGTTGTCCTCATCCATAACGATGAGTCCGCCCGAGCCCATCATAGATCCGATAGCTGTCAGCGAGTCGTAGTCGATAGGCGTGTCGATAAGCTCGGCCGGGATACAGCCGCCCGAGGGGCCGCCGGTCTGAGCCGCCTTGAACTTCTTGCCGTTCGGGATGCCTCCGCCGATGTCCTCGATGATCTCGCGCATGGTCGTGCCCATGGGAACCTCAACAAGGCCCGTGTTGTGGATCTTGCCGCCGAGCGCGAACACCTTGGTGCCCTTGCTCTTTTCGGTTCCGGTCGAGGCGAACCACTCCGCGCCGTTCAGGATAATTCTGGGCACGTTCGCGTAGGTCTCAACGTTATTGAGTATCGTGGGAACGCCGAACAGACCCTTAACGGCCGGGAACGGCGGACGGGGTCTCGGCTCGCCTCTGTGACCCTCTATCGAGGTCATGAGCGCGGTTTCCTCACCGCACACGAAGGCGCCCGCGCCGAGTCTGATGTCAATGTCAAAATCAAAGCCGGAATTAAAGATGTTCTTTCCGAGCATTCCGTATTCTCTGGCCTGCTTTATCGCGATCTTGAGCCTTTCAACCGCGATCGGGTACTCGGCTCTGATATAAATATATCCCTGACACGCGCCGATAGCGTAGCCCGCGATCGTCATGGCCTCGAGCACCGCGTGGGGGTCGCCCTCTAAGATGCTTCTGTCCATGAACGCGCCGGGGTCGCCCTCGTCGGCGTTACAGCAGACATATTTTATGTCGCCCTTTGAGTTGGCGGCGAACTGCCACTTTGTTCCGGTGGGGAAGCCCGCGCCGCCGCGGCCCCTGAGGCCCGACGCGCTGATCGTGTCGATGACCTGCTGAGGCGTCATTTCGCCGAGCACCTTGCCGAGCGCGGCGTAGCCGTCTCTCGCTATGTATTCCTCGATGTTCTCGGGGTTTATAACGCCGCAGTTCCTGAGTGCGACTCTGTGCTGCTTCTTATAAAAGTCGATCTCGTTAAGCGACTTGATCTCATCTGTTCCCGCGTGAACTGACTCCTCATAGAGCAGTCTTGTAACGACCTTGCCGCCCTTTAAGTGCTGCTCGACGATCTCGTGCACATCCTCGGCCTTTACCATGCTGTAAAACGCGCCCTCGGGATATACGATAACGACCGGGCCGAGCGCGCACAGGCCGAAGCAGCCGGTCTTTACCAGCTTAACGTCGTCATGCAGGCCGTTCGCGTCGATCTGCTTTTCAAACTCCTCGATCAGCGTCATGCTGCCCGACGAGGTGCATCCGGTACCGCCGCAGACGAGCACCTGATACTTATATTCGCTGTTATTGGTTTTTTCGCTGTCATCATTTCTCATGTCGACCGTGTCGAACATCTTATCGCGAATTGATTTAAGCTCTTCCAAACTATTCATATTTAACCTCCAAACTGTATGCTGATTTAATTAACTGTACTGCTTAACAATTCCGTCAACCTGATCAACGGTAAGTCTGCCGTGAACATCGTCGCCGATAGTCATGACAGGCGCGAGACCGCAGGCGCCTATGCAGCGCGTCGCGTCGAGCGAAAACTTTCCGTCGTCGGTACACTCGCCGACGTCGATCTTGAGAATGCTCTTGAGCTTTTCGAGTATGTCGCCGCTGCCCTTAACATAGCAAGCGGTTCCGAGACAGACGCCGATAGGATGCTCGCCCTTGGGGTTGAGCGAGAACTGCGTGTAAAACGTCACAATTCCGTACACCTCGGCAAGAGATACGCCGAGCCCCTCGGCAATCATTTTTTGAACCTCAATGGGAAGATAACCGTAAATATCCTGCGCCTCGTGCAGAACCGGAATGGTGGCTCCCTTCTCGCCTTTGTGGGCAGCGATAACCGCTTTAAGCTGCTCCTCCTGCTCCTTTGTGCCCTTAAATGGGATTGCCATTTACAAAACCTCCTGTTAATACAAATTCGATAATTTATGATAATGTTAATTAAATTTCGGGTTTATACTCAAAACCAACTTATTATATCACAAAAAAAATAAAACTGCAAGCATTACTTTAAAAAAATTGTTAAAAAAAATACACAATTTTTTTAAACCGTTCCAAATCAACGCGCTCACGCCGGTTTCGCAGCTCCGCAATTTAAAAATCCGATAATTTGCTCCGTTTTGACGCCAAATGAAAGCATGGTAATATTTTTTTCAGCAGATTTATATTTGTGAATATATATTTTATGTACGTTATTGACATAATGTACATAGTATGCTATAATAAATTATAAAGGAGATGAATGATATGTACACAGTCAACGCAACCGACGCCAGAAAGCATTGGAGCGAAATTATAGACGGCGTGGTCAGAGTGAAGCCGACTTTTATTAAACGCACCCGCGATTGTGTGGTTCTGGCAAATGAAGAACTGTTTGTCGAGGTGCTTTCCGCTTATACATTTTCCGCGATAAGACATGATGAGGATGACGGCAGCGTCACGCTTTCGCTGCGCGAAATTGACCTTGTGGATAACGCGCCTACTGAGAGCGAGGCGAAGCTTATGCTCGCGAAGGACATTTTGGATTACGCGACCGATTATTATAATGATTTTGCGTATTGGTCGAGCGCTCCGAACAGAAAATCACATATTCCTTATGTTTTAAGAGCAATTATGCTTGGTGATATTGATAAGATTGGAGAGTGTATATCATGCCAAGCTGGAAAGAATTGAGAAGGTTTTGCGAACGTGACGGCTGGGAACTTTATAAAAATACCGATCATTATTTTTATCGCAAAACAGATGATCGCGGCAATATAAAACGAACTAAAGTTTCGCGCGGCAACGGCGAGATCAAGGGTCATTTATGGAAGGAAATTTTAAATAAGCAATTACAGGTTACGGAAGAATATTTTAATAAGATGATATAAAAAACAGTTCCGTCTCCCGGTTATGGGAGGCGGATAATTTTTATGAATTTATGAAAACTTTTCAATGATCGCTTTTACTATGCGCCCGGAGGCGTGACCGTCGCCGTAGGGGTTCACGGCTCTCGCCATTTTGGAGTATTCCTCACTGTCGGTCAGAAGCTCTTTGGTCATTTTATAAATATTTTCCTCGTCAACGCCCGCGATCTTGACCGTGCCGGCCTCGACCGCTTCGGGGCGCTCGGTCTCGTTACGCAGAACAAGTACCGGCTTTCCGAGCGACGGGGCCTCCTCCTGAAGGCCGCCGGAGTCAGTCAATACGAGGTAGCCGCGCTTGATCGAGTTGTGAAGCTCGTCGGCGTTTACCGGGTCGATAAGCTTGATCCTATCATGGCCGCCGAGAATTTCAAAAACCGTCTCGCGCACCGCGGGATTGAGGTGGACGGGATAGACGACCTGAACGTCCTCAAACTCGTTCACTATCCGAAGGACGGCGCGGCAGATATTGCGCAGCGGCTCGCCGAGATTTTCGCGGCGGTGTGCCGTCATTACAATAACCCGCTTATTCTCCCAATCGAGGGATTTTAAACCATCGTCGGCGAAAACATAATCGTCTCTGACGGTGGTCTTCAGCGCGTCGATCACCGTGTTTCCGGTAATGTAAATTTTGGTGGAGTCTGTGTTCTCGCTCACCAGATTATTGTAGTTACGCTGCGTGGGCGCGAAGTGCATGTCGGCGATAACGCCGGTTATGCGGCGGTTGATCTCCTCGGGGAACGGGAAATATTTGTCGTATGTGCGGAGGCCCGCCTCAACATGGCCGACCGCCGTCTGGTTATAATATGCGGCGAGGCTTCCCGCGAATGTCGTCGAGGTGTCGCCGTGAACCAATACAATGTCGGGCTCAACCTTTTTGATCACCCCGTCAAGACCCTCAAGGGCGCGGGTGGCGATCCCCACAAGCGTCTGGCGGTCGTGCATGATGTTCAGGTCATAGTCGGGCGTGATGTCGAAAATTTTCAGCACCTGGTCAAGCATTTCCCTGTGCTGCGCGGTGACGCAGACTATCGATTCTATCCTGTCGCTGTTTTTTTCAAGCTCCTTGACAAGCGGAGCCATTTTGATTGCCTCCGGACGCGTGCCGAAGATCGTCATAACTCTAATTTTTTTGCTCATCGTTTTCCTCCGTAAGCTGCTCGTCGGCATTGTAGTTTATATATTCGCCCGGGTCCTTGAGCTCGCTCATGACCTTGACCGAAACAAGGATTATGACAAGCACCGAGCATATCAGTATCAGTCCGCGGGTGTAGCCCTTGATCGCGATGACAACGGCGGTCATGCAGAGCACCGCGGTCAGCGTGTAAAGAATAGCGACAACGCGCCTCTGCGAAAAGCCCATGTCAAGCAGTCTGTGGTGCAGATGACCCCTGTCGGGCTGCATGGGCGAATGGCCCGTGAGAACGCGTCTTAAAATCGCGAAGATCGTGTCAAAGATCGGCAGGCCGAGAATGAGTATCGGCGCGGCGAACGTGATAACGGCGGACATTTTAAGCATGCCCTGGACCGATATGCAGGCCAGGATAAAACCCAGGAACAGCGCACCCGTGTCGCCCATGAAGATCTTGGCCGGGTTAAAGTTGTACGGCAGAAAGCCGAAGCCCGCGCCCGCGACAGCCGCGGTAATTATCGCGACGTTGAGGTTCTCGCTGATAAGCGTCAGGGTCAGGAGCGCGATCGAAGCGATGGACGAGACGCCGACCGCCAGACCGTCAAGGCCGTCGATCAGGTTGACCGCGTTGCATATGCCCACGATCCAGATAATGGTGACAGCGCACGACATCCAGTTGTCAAGAACGATATAGGGGGCTCCGATCCACGCCGAGAAAGGATTGCCGAAATGCTCGATCCTCACTCCGCTTGCGACGACGACAACTGCCGCCAATATCTGGCAGAACAGCTTTACGATCGCCTTCATGTCGGTTATGTCGTCGATAATGCCGGTGGTGACAACGATCACGCAGCCTATAAGTATGCCCATGACCTCGGTGTCGATCGTGGCGAAGCATATCACGCTGACGACAAATCCGTAGAATATCGCGAGCCCGCCCATAAGAGGCGTCGGTTTTTTATGTACGCGCCGCGCTTCCTTCGGCACGTCGATAGCGTTAACCTTATGCGCCAGAGAGATGACCATAGGCGTTGCCGAAAAAGAAATCAGGAACGCGACGGCCAGAGCCAGCAGCACATAAATCTCATTACTGAAAATCATTAGAATGTTCTCCCAACGTAGTGATTAGTGATTAGTAAATAGCGATTAGTCCCCAAAGGGGTCGGTGATGTACCAAATCGCAGCAGACCTTGTAAATTGCGTCAAACCCGTAGGGGCGGATATTATCCGCCCGCGCAGCGATCAGTATATTACGGTTCTATAAAGCCTACTTTGCGGTACACCTTTGCGAGGGTCTTGTTCGCGACGCGGGTCGCCCGCTCGGCGCCGCTCTTGTAAACCTGTTTTAAATAATCCTTGTTTTTCATAAGATCGGCGTATTTTTCCTGAATGGGGCGCAGTGTCTCAACGACCGCCTCGGCCACCGCTTTCTTAAAGTCGCCGTAGCCTTTGCCCTCAAACTCTGTCTCGATCTCGTCAAACGATTTGCCCGTGCAGGCGCCGTAGATCGACATAAGGTTCTCGATACCCGCCTTGCCCTCGCCGCGTTTTACCTCACTGCCCGAGTCGGTGACGGCGCGTTTTATCTTATTCGCGGCTCTGTCGAGCGGATCAAGCAGCAGAATGTATCCGTTCTCGTTGGTGTCTGATTTTGACATCTTCTGGGCCGGGTCCTGAAGGCTCATTATCCTCGCGCCGACCTTCGGATTATAGGCCGAGGGAACCTTGAAGGTCTCGCTGTACGCGTTGTTAAACCGGTTAGCCAGATCGCGCGTCAGCTCAAGGTGCTGGTTCTGGTCGTTGCCGACCGGAACAAGGTCGGCCTGATACAGCAGAATATCCGCCGCCATCAGCGACGGGTATGTGAACAGGCCCGCGTTAAGATTGGACGCGTGTTTTTTTGCCTTGTCCTTATATTGAGTCATGCGCGAAAGCTCGCCCATGTAGGTGTTGCAGATAAGTACCCATGCCAGCATCGAGTGAGCGGGCACATGGGACTGGAAAAATATCGGGCTCTTTTCGGGGTCAAGTCCGCACGCGATAAACAGCGCGAGCAGATCCATGGCGTTTTTGCGGAAGTCCTTCGGGGTCTGGCGCACGGTTATCGTGTGCATGTCGGCAAGCATGAAGAATGCTTCATACTCGTCGCCGCGCGAAAGCTCGACCCAGTTGCGCAGCGCGCCGAGATAGTTGCCGAGAGTCAGCGCTCCCGACGGCTGGATTCCGCTCAAAATACGCTTTTTGGTGTCGCTCATTACTCGCCAACCTCCTCTTTTAAGAGGTCTCCCAATATTTTAATTCCCTTTTCTATCTGCTCAAACGAGGCGGTCGAATAATTCATTCTGAATGTGCTGTAGACCGCCTTGTCGTCGATCATGGTCGTGGAGCCCGGCACGAACGCCACTCCGCGCTCGACCGCCTTCGCCATGACCTCTTTGCTGTCATGACCCTCGGGCATCTCACAGAACAGGAAAATTCCGCCCTGCGGCGTGGTGTGAGTTACTGAGGCGGGGAAGTACTTGTCCATGCACTCGCACATGAAGCGGCACTTCTCGCCGTACACCATGCGCAGGCGGGCGATATGCTCGTCGATCGAGTTGTTCTTTATGTACTCATACGCGGTCATCTGAGCGAACACGTTGGTGTGAACGTCCTGCACCTGCTTGCATATTATCATGCGCTCCATAAGGTCCTTATGGCATGACGTGAAGCCGAGTCTGAGACCGGGCGAGAGGATTTTTGAAAACGAGCCGAGATAAACCACTCTTCCGTTTGTGTCCATTGATTTCATGGTCCTTACGTCCTCGCCGTCAAAGCGCAGCTCGCCGTAGGGATTGTCCTCAAATATAATGAAGTCATATTTTTCGGCAAGTTCAAGCAGCTTTTTGCGGTTTTCAAGCGACATGGTGATTCCCGACGGGTTCTGGAACGTCGAGATAGTGTATATCACCTTGATGTTCGGGTGGGCCTTGCAGAGCTCCTCAAGCTCATTCATGTCTATGCCGTCACTTTTAACGGTAACGCCGTAAATTTCCGCATTGTATGAGCGGAAGCAGTTGAGACCGCCGATAAAGCTGGGAAGCTCGCACACTACGCCGTCGCCGGGATTGAGCAGCGACTTGGCCGCGAGGTCGATACCCTGCTGGCCGCCGCTGACTATTATCGTCTCGTTGAAGTCGCCGTCTTTGATTATGCCCTGGGAAATAAGGCGCTCCTTTACCCAGTTTCTGAGGGGAGTATAACCCTCGGTCACGCCGTACTGAAGCGCGACTTTGCCCTGCTTTAACAGCACGTCGCTCGCCGCCTTCGCAAGCTGCTCGCAGGGGAACAGCTCGGGATCGGGCGCGCCGCCCGCGAATGAAATTATGCCCGGCTTGTCAAGAAGTTTAAATATCTCGCGGATAGCCGAGGCCTCCAGATCTTTTACTTTGTCAGAAAATTTTGTTTGAATATTCATAATGTTGTGTACCTCTTATAAAACAATATAACCTTTCTCTTTTTTTATCTCATCGGATGCTTCGTCGGGCTCGGATACGTATTCATCCTCGGGCTCGCCGTCTTCCGCGTCGTCCTCGGCGACGAACTGAACGGCATCTTTTTCCGCCGCTTTCTGTTCCTCAGCCGCTGAGCTGTCATAAGACACGATTTTGTGATTGCTGCAATACAGCTTTTTAATAACCGCGCGGGCTATAACTATTCCCGCCGCGATCGCGCTGATCAGGCCGATGATCGCCAAGATCAGGCGCATGCTGCCGTTGACCGCGTCGCAAAGCCTGTCCCAGAGCGAAGGATTGTGCCTGCGCTCATAGGCGCGCTTTTTTTCATTGTACCATTCTCTCGCGCTGTCGCCCGCGTCGGAAAAAAACTCACCCGTTCTTTTGATGTAAGGTGACGCGAATCTTGCAGCTTCGTCGGCATACTCTCCGAAACGTTTCATAATTATTCCTCCAAATCTATAAAATAATCTTAAAATAATTAACTGTTTTTAAACAAGTGATCGTTTACGTTTAATCATTGCCCGTTTAACTCGATCACGGCGACATACGGCAAATGCCGCCAACATTCGGCATAGTCAAGGCCGTAGCCCACTATGAATTCATCGGGGATCACCGCTCCGACGTAGTCAGCTTTAAAATCGACGATCCTTCTTGACGGCTTGTCAAACAGTCCGCAGAACCGCAGGCTTTTCGGGCCCATATTAAGGAGCCTCTCTTTAAGAAGACTCAAGGTGCGGCCCGTGTCGATTATATCCTCGACAACCAGCACGTCTCTGCCGCTGATGTCTCCGGTCGCGTCCCCGACCGATACCTCGCCCGAGCTCACATCGCTTTTGCCGTAGCTTGACGCGCGGATGAACTCGATCTTTATATCGGGAACATCCAGGCGGCGGACAAGGTCGGCGGTGAACATAACGGCGCCTTTCAGCACGCACAGCACGGTGAGGCTTTCGACGCCGCACAGGTCACTGTTTATTTTGTCCGCCAATTCCGAAACTATGCCGCGGATCTGATCCTCGGTGAACATAATTCTTTTAATTGTCATGCCCTTCATAACGCACCACCAAGTAATTTTTTGTATGTTTATCCGGTTTGTATATCTCGCTGACCCTGACTCCGGGAACTGCGATTATCTCGCCGCCGTAACAGAGAACGGGGATCCTGTCTCGGTTTTCGCGGCGTATCTTGCGGTCGATAAACAGATTTTTGAGCTTTTTGGTCTTTCCGTTTTTATAAACAGCTATTCTGTCGCCAGCAATTCTGCTGCGCAGGGTAAAGCGCGGATCATCCTCGTCGGTTACGCCGAGTTTGTCGGCGTCGAGCAGAATGTCGTCTTTCACAACGTCAAGAGCGTTTCCGTCAATTATAGTCAGTGATATTTCGGCGCCCGTTTTTTCTATATTATATAACTTATCTGTGCCGACTTCAACACAAAATTCAATATTGTTACAAGAATGTAAAGTTCGGGAAACTTTTTCGGCCTCCTTGGGAGCCAAAAACTCAAGCCAGCCGTATCGCCTGTCTACCCTCAGTCCGGCGGGAAGCTCGGCCGCGGAGCTTTCGCCGCGGATCACATCAAAAACGAGATCAATGTGCTTCTTTTCAAGATTATAATCCCCGCCCATCGCGTCTTTCGCACACAGAATAATAAGCCGCGTTATTATGCTCTTTTGCGAGATCGTTTCAAGCGTCTCAAGATGCAGAGCTTTGTATTTTATATTCGGAAGCGGAACGCGGAGCCTCGCGTAGAGCCTCTCGGCGTAGCCTTCCATAAAATCCGCGTCCTCGCCCGCCGAATCCGTCAGGTTCACGAGCGCGGAGATAATATTCGGATTAAACTCTTTTTGGATATACGGAATGAGTCCGAGCCTCACGCTGTTGCGGGTATAGCGCGTATCGGAATTTGTGCTGTCCGTACGGAATTCAAGCTGCGCAGCGGCGCAGTATTCCTCGATCTCGGCGCGGCTCACGTCGAGCAGGGGGCGGATGATCCCGTCATCCCTCTTATACCTTATCCCCCTAAGCCCCGAAAGTCCGGTGCCCCGGATGATCCGCATGAGGACCGTCTCTGCCCGGTCGTTCATGTTGTGCGCGGTGGCGACCGCGCATGACATGCCGCTGTCTGATATTATTTTTGAAAAAAATTCATATCTTGCCCGTCGGCCCGCTTCTTCCTCGGATATTCCTTTTGTTTTTGAAAGCGCGGGAACATCGGCGCTTTCCGCGACAAGCTCAATGCCCATATCGGCGCAGAGCCTCTCGCAGAATTTTTGATCATCCTCCGCCTCCGCGCCCCTTATCATGTGGTTGAGATGTGCGGCGCGAAGCTCAAACTTTTTCTCTTTTTTTATGCGGTCCAAAACGTGAAGAAGGCACACCGAATCAGCGCCCCCCGAGAGGGCGGCAGTAACCGACGCTGTATTTTCAAGAAGATCATGCTCCTCTATCGCGCCAATAACCTTTTGTGTGACTGTTTCGATAATATCGGGATTATTACTCACGCATACCGCTCCAATTTGCAAATTTTACGTACTCGCCGAGCCATGACAGATACTCATAGCCCACCTCGCCGTTTCTGTGTTTTTCAAATTTTATCTTTGTCTTGTTGGGCTCCTCGCAATTCTCGTCATAATAGCCCTCTCTGTAGAGGAATATAACTATGTCTGCGTCCTGCTCGATCGAGCCTGATTCTCTGAGATCGCTGAGCACCGGCTCTTTTGTCTCGCGCTTTTCAACCGAGCGGTTGAGCTGAGACAATGCGATGACCGGGATCTCAAGATCATTCGCGAGGACCTTGAGCGTCCTTGAAATGTTTGAAACCTCTTCCTGACGGTTTCCGCTTCTCGCACCCGACGTCATAAGCTGGAGATAGTCAATGACCACCAAATCAAGACCTTTTTCCATCTTGAGCTTGCGGCATTTCGCGGCGATCTCGCCGACTGTGATCGCGGAATTGTCATCAATATATATCTTGGTGTCAACAAGCGCCGAGAGCGCTTCGCCCAGCTTCGGCCAATCCTCGTCCTTAAGGTCGCCGCGCTTTATGCGCTCGTTGCTCACTTTGGCCTGACCCGAGAGCATGCGGTTCGCGATCTGAATGCCGGGCATCTCAAGGCTGAATATCGCGACGGATGCGTTATCTTTGAGCGCGGCGTTTTGGGCTATGTTCAGACCGAGCGCGGACTTTCCCATGCCGGGACGTCCCGCAATAAGTATCAGCTCCGCAGGGTGCAGTCCCGCGGTCCTGCGGTCCAGATCTACAAAACCGGTAGTCAAACCGGTGACTGTCTCGTTGGCGTCGGCCAGCATTTCGATTTTTTCTATGCTTTCGTTGAGAAACGCCGAAATGTGTGTGAGACCCGTGATATTTTTGCCGCGGGTGATGTTCAGTATTCCCTGCTCTGCGGCCGCGATCATATCCTCAAAGTCACCCTCGCCGCCATAGCAGCGCGCGGCAGTGTTCTCGCACAGCGATATAAGGCGGCGTAAGCCCGCCTTTTCACTCACTATCTTTGCGTAGTGTCGGACGCTGGCCGCGTCGGCTGACGGAACAAAATCAAGCATGCGGAAAATATAGTTCATTCCACCTACCGAGTCGAGTATTCCTTTTTTTCCGAGCTCGTCCTTTAAGGTGACAACATTTATCACGCTGCCCAAATTGAACATTTCGATGACAGTTTCAAAGATCTGTCTGTTGCGCTCGTTGTAAAAATCCTCGCTGTTTACCGCGGACATTACCTCCGGGATAAGATCCCTGTCGTAAAGCATTCCCGCGATGACCGACTGCTCGGCGTCATCGGCGTACGGCATAACGCGCAGATTATTTATTTCGCCGTCGGTTTCTGAGCCGCGGGCGTCATTGGTATATTCTTCCATTTCTTAACTTTCTCCGGATTAATTTAATTTGTTATTCCTGACCTGTTACCTCGACCTTAAATGTGCCCGTGATCCCTGCGTAGAGTGAAACCTTAACATCGCGCACGCCGCAGGACTTGATCCCGTCAGGCAGATCGATCTTTCGCTTGTCAATCTCTATGTTGTACTGTTCCTTGAGCGCCGCCGCCACATCCTTTGATGTAATCGATCCAAAGAGCTTGCCGCCCACGCCCGCCTTCGCGGTGAGCTTGACCGTCATATCCTTCATGCGCTCCGCAATGTTGGATGCCTTGAGTTCTTCCTGATTGCGGCGGAACTGCTCCGCGCCCTTCTTTCCCTCAAGCTCATTCAGCGCCTGCTTGGTCGCAAGTTTTGCCAGTCCTCTTTTAAGCAGATAGTTGTTGGCATAACCGTCGCTGACGTTGATAAGATCGCCCTTTTTGCCCTGTGATTTTACATCCTGTGTCAAAATTACTTTCATATTCAAAATCCTCCTTATGATTACGAATTATCCAAAATATCATCTATCGCGGTTTTGAGCCGCTCCTCGGCGTCACCAATATCGGTTGTCCCGAGCTGAGCGCCGGCGATCGTTATATGTCCGCCGCCGCCGAGTTTTTCCATTATCACCTGAACGTTTATCGACTCAAGCGAACGGGCGCTGACCGAGATCTTATGCCCCACTCTCGCCAAGACAAAAGAGGCTTCGATCCCCTCGATGTTCAGCAGCTCGTCCGCAGCCTTTGCCGCGATCACCTGCGCATCCTTTCCGCTCTCGCCGCACGAAGCGATGGCAATGTTTTCGCGGTAAACCGTGACTCCGCTTATGGTCTTTGACAGTCTGATCGACTCTTTTATATCGCTCTTAAACAGTCTCCGCACACTGACGGGATCGACTCCGAGCCTTCTCAGGTACGCGGCGGCCTCAAAGGTCCTGACGCCGGTCTTGAATGTAAATCCCTTGGTGTCAAGGTAAATTCCCGCGTAGAGCGCCTCGGCCTCCTTTAAACCTATTTTCGGATTGTCCTGAATATACTGAAGTATCTCAGTCACCATTTCACACGCCGAGGAAGCGTAAGGCTCATGGTAAGTCAGGACCGCGCTGTCGATAAAGTCCTCGGAGCGTCTGTGGTGGTCGATAAGCACTATCGACTTCACGCTGTCAAGCAATTCCTCAAACTCGACCCTGCTTCGCCTGTGAGTGTCAACGACTATCAGCAAAGTCTGTTTGTCGGCGATCGACGCGGCTTTGTCGCCCGTTATTATATTGCTTGAATACTCCGGATCCTCGGCAAAAACATTGAGCAGCATCTTGGCGTTGCTTGACGAGCGTCGGACCGCGATATACGCGTCGACGCCGCGGCTGCGTATCGCCTGATACAGGCCGATCGAAGCTCCGAAGCAATCCATATCGCTGTCCCTGTGGCCCATGATGATGACCTTGGATGACTGGTCAATGAGCTGCCGCATGGCGTGGGCAACGACACGCGCTTTGACTTTGGTACTTTTTTCGACCTCGCGGCTCTTTGCGCCGTAGAATTTATATGATGACGGCGATTTGACAACTACCTGGTCCCCGCCTCTGCCGAGAGCCATTTCAAGCGCGAGCAGCGCCATTTTGTCATTGTCCTCAAGGGTTTCACCGCCGAGGCCGGTTCCGATACTGAGCGTGACCGGGATCTTGTTTTCAAGATTGATAGACCTGACTTCGCTCAAGACCTTATATTTTTCATTTTCGATAATTTCGCTGTATTCCTTATTCTTAAAAAACACTATGAACTTCTCGCGCTCGTACTTGCGTATGGTTCCTTTGCCGCGGGCGGCCCAGGCGTTTATACAGCGCTCGATCTCGCCCATCAGCGCGCCGTGATTTGAGTTTGGAGTCTCTTTTATCACCTCGTCGTAATTATCAACGACAGCAATACATTCCACCGTTTTATTGTCCTCAACGGTTTGGCGTAAAACCACGTTTTCGGTTACGTCGACAAAATACAGGCCCACAAGGCTTATTGATTCCGATTTATTCTCTATCGCGCGGCCGCGTATGATATAACTGCGGTCTTTATATTCAAAGTCATCCTGCACCTCTGTTGTGCTTTCTATATATTTACCAACGGGCAGATTCGGGAAAACGTCCTGAATATATTCGCCGTAATGCGACTCTCGGCCGATCATTTTAAGGAAATGATTGTTGCTCCAGATTATTTCACCCTTGTCGTTGATGACCGCCATTGGGTGAACGAAGTTCTCGAGCGCGGTCCTTGTCACCGTGTCCATGCAGAACGAGTATTCCTGCATATACATGAAAAGCCGCTTGCTGCGCAAATGCATCGTGAATATTCCGTAGATCAGGATAAGGGCGCCCGCGGCGATCCCGACGAAACCCAGAAGCTGAACGTCAGCTCCGGACTGTCCGCCGAAAAATACCATAGCCACGCCGAACAGCATGATAATAACGCAGCATGCGGTGCTGCTGATAAATCCAGACTTAACGTCTTTTGCCGCAAACTTACGCGCGTTGTTGGTCCTGTTATTTTTCATTGCTGCCACCGGCTCTCCTTATCAAGCGCAGATTAAGGTTAGAATCAAGCATACCCACAAGCATCAGCGCATAGAATATAAGTGATATGAATAAGTAGCCCAAAACGGCGACAAGCAAATAAACAAGAAAACGCTTATAGCCGCTCGGGATTTTATTTTTAAGCTTAAAGTCCGCGTAAGAGAGTCCCCCGACCGCAAAGGCGAAAGAGATCAGCGCGGTAATATTTCGAAGCGCAAGAGTGTAAACCGTGTTATCGTTCGAGAAGAACGTAATGAGCATCAGGACGATCGCGATGATCACAGTGGTTTTCGGAAGGCGGATCATGCAGAACTTCACATAGTCGTATTTCTTTATCCTGAGCCGCGCCGCGAAGAAAATACCGAGCGACAGCAGCAGATAGCCCAAAACGACCGAAGCGATAATCATGATAGTTGGGAAGTAGCTCAGGACAGCCTGCTTGGTATTTTCGAGCGCTTCCGAAAATACGCTCATAAGCTGGCCGGTCGAATCGGCCGCTGCTGCATATTGGCCGACGGTTGTTCTCATTGTCTCCGAAGCGCCGTCGAGGATCTGTGCAACGGCATTGCCGCCGCTCATCGAGTTCAGCAGCATTATGTCGATCAGATTTCCGAACAGAACGGCGACGGTCACGGCGCAAAGCGTGGGATAATATTTCACATCCCTGCCTATGCAGTAACCCGCGGTCATATAAGGAAGCAGCAATATAAACGCGCTGAGCGGGCCCGAAATTATATCGCCTGTCAGAGCGAAAATCAAAGCGAGCGACGCAATGAGCGCGGCAACCGAAACGCCGACGTTTCGTCTGATTATCAGCCACAAAAGCGGAATTCCCGACACAAGGCCGCAGAAGGAGCCAAGGACAGGAACATACATTCCCATAGTAAGCAGCAGGACCGTCAAGGCGGTCACGATCGCGCCCTCGCACACGGGCGCGGCGTTATTTTTTTTCATAATATACTACCTTCTTTATTCACTGCCTTATTTGCAAACTTTATAATCAATATAAAAATCACGCTAAAAGCTGTTATAAAGCCTCGAAAGGTCCCCGTAACGCCTCTCGATGAGATGTCCGGCGTCGATCTCGCGCCTCAGTTCCGCTTTCATGCAGTCAGCCACACTTTCATAATCGACACCGAGCCTCGCAGCGAGCAGACACGCCACATTGATCAGGGCGGCTGTGTCACCCGTAAGGCGGGTCAGGGTCTCGCTGTCCGTCTCGGCGCTTATGTCGCCGAAAAGATCGGTAACTTTCTGCAAAAGCTCCACCTTCAGCAGCTCAACGGTTTTTATGTTATTCGCAATATTTATCTCCAAAACACATCACCTTACTAAATGCATATGCCCTCAAACATACGGGCACACCACGCGATGCTATTATTTTACCAAACTTTCACAATGATTTCAAGCCCCTTTTGAAAATTATTCGGTGACAATTTTAATTTATAAGGCATAGTATGTATAAGAAATGGGGGATTTTATGGGCGCAGAGCGTAAAAAAGGCGTGATACCGCTGAACAGACTGCCGATCGATTCGTCGGCGCTGATCAGCGGAATATCAGAAAAAGCCGCCGAAAAGACCGAGCTGCTTGTTAACACCGGCTTTGTTCCGGGAGAGCGCGTGACGCCTCTCTTTACCTCTCCCGCGGGGGATCCGACGGCGTATCTTTTGGGCGGCTGCTTCACTGTGGCGCTGAGGCATGCCGAAGCAGAAAATATTTTAGTCACGGAGGAGAGTTATGAGGATCGAACTATTTAAAACAAAAACAGAGAACCGGCGCGTTCGCCGCCTCTATCTTTTGGGCAACCCGAACGTTGGTAAAAGCACTGTTTTTAACGGCATGACGGGGCTTAAACAGCATACCGGGAATTGGTCGGGTAAGACGGTGGACGCCGCCGGCGGAAAATATACATACAACGGAATTGAATACTGCCTGACCGACCTTCCCGGAACGCACTCGGTCGACTCGGATCTTTCCGAGGAAAGAGTGGCCGGCGGCGAAATGCGAAGCGCGGCAAGCGGCGCGGTAACTCTGATCATCGCTGACGCGTCCGCCCTAAAAAGAGGCGTGGCGCTGGCGCTGGAGTTTATTGAGGAAACTCGCGGCGGCGCGATCCTCTGTGTCAATTTCTGCGACATTGCCGCCGAAAAGGGAATAAATATCGACTTCGGTCGTCTCAGCTCACTTTTGGGGATCCCGGTAACGGGAATAACCGCAAAACACGGCGCTGACATAAAGCGTCTCAAAGCGCTGATCGACAACGAATTTGATAAGATCATTTCAAGCGTCCCGCAGCGCGGCGAAAAAAGACAGCCCGCGGAGCGGCTCAAAGCCGCGGAGAAAATCGTCTCGGAATGTGTGAGCGCGCCGAGACTTGAAGGCGGGCTCACGCTCAAGATCGATCGCTTATTGACATCAGGCGCGGTTGGAATTCCGGTCATGATCGCCTTTCTCGGCATGATACTCTGGCTGACGATACGCGGAGCCAATTACCCCTCTGAGCTGCTGTCGCGGTTTTTCGGCTTTCTAAAGCCATACATCGCAGCGCCTTTGCAGCATCCTGCGGTCCCGAGCTTTATCCGCGGCATGATCATGGACGGTGTGTATGACACTGTCACGTGGATAGTTGCGGTCATGCTGCCGCCCATGGCGATATTTTTCCCGCTCTTTACACTGCTTGAGGACGCCGGCTTTCTGCCGAGGATAGCGTTTAATCTCGACAAATGCTATGCCCGCTGCGGCATGAGCGGAAAACAGTGCCTGACACAGTGCATGGGTCTTGGCTGCAACGCTGTCGGCGTTTGCGGATGCAGGATAATGCCGGGCGAAAAACAACGCGCCGTTGCGGTCATAACCAACAGCTTTATCCCGTGCAACGGCCGCTTCGCAATACTGATCTCGCTTTCCGCGATATTTGTGGGCGGCGTCGCGCCCGGAGCGCCGCAAGGTCTCGTGCCGATGCTGTGCGTGCTGGGCCTTATCTGCCTCGCGGCTGCCGCGACCTGGGGAGTGTCGCGCGTTTTGACAAAAACTCTGTTTAAGGATAACTCGCAGACCTTTGCGCTTGAACTTCCGGAATACCGCAGGCCCGAGATAATAAAGACGCTCGGCGTCTCACTTGTAAGCAGAACGCTCAGAATAGTCGGCCGCGCCCTTTTGGTTTCCGCGCCGACCGGCGCGGCGGTGTGGCTCCTGGCGAACATAACGATCGGAGGGCTGCCGCTTCTTACTCATATTTCGCGTTTCTTTGATCCGTTCGGAAGGTTTATCGGTGTAGACGGATTCATTATCCTCGCTTTTATACTTTCGCTCCCCGCGAACGAGATCACTCTGCCGATCCTGGTGATGGGCTACACCGCTGCGGGAACAATGACGGACGCCGGAAATCTTGAAACTCTGAGGCAGGTATTTGAGGCGAACGGATGGACGATAGTTACCGCCGTCAATATGATGCTGCTGACGCTCTTTCACTGGCCGTGCGCCACGACGCTTATGACGATCTATCATGAGACCAAAAGCCGAAATGTGCTCGCGCTCTCGTTTCTGACTCCGTGTTTTGTCGGAATAATCTTGTGCCTTTTTGTCAAATGGTCGTCGGTTTTGTTAAAGCTCATAATATAAATTTTAACTTATAGTGTAAAAATTGAACATAAACGTCAAATTTAAAATATTATTTTAGTTAAATCTGCAAAAAAATTGGCAAAAATATTGACATATGAAATGTGTTGGGGTATACTTGTTTTAAAAATAAAACAAAATCTTGAAAAAGAAAGGTGATTTTTAATGACTTTTGAACAGGCCGTTGGCAGAGTACAGGCGATCATGGAAAACGCCAGCGTAGAGAAAATCGGTAACGTTGCGGTTCAGATCCAGTTCACAAACAGCGACTGCAAGGGTATTATGTATATCTCGACCAAGACGGGCGTACTTGACGTTCAGGGATATGATTACTATGATTGCGACGCGGCTGTGGAACTGATCTACGGCGACCTCAGCAAGGTCCTGACAGGAAAGCTCAGCGCCGCCAACGCAATCGCAAGAGGCGATATCGTTGTTTCCGGCAACCCCGACGCTTTCTTGGCTCTCGCCGGCTGCGCTAAGAAAGCGCCCGCGAAAAAGCCCGCTCCCAAGAAGGCTCCCGTTAAGAAGGAAGCCGCGAAGCCCGCTCCCAAAAAGGCTTGCGCAAAAAAGGAATGTGAACCCAAAGCCGAGGCTAAATCCGCCGCGAAGCCCGCTCCCAAATCTGCGGCAAAACCCGCTGCGAAAAAGACCTCAGCTAAAAAGTCCGTCAAGTAGTTTTTGACGCCCGGTAATTGCAGATTTTGATTAATATATGACATTATAACAAAAACCCGCGGAGAGATCCGCGGGTAATTTTGTTCGGTGAATTAGCTGTTTTTAAGCTTTATGATCCGCACACTGTTGGATAAAGGTTCAAATTCGTCGCTCGTGACCTTCGCCTCGTTGGGATGTATTGTCAGTTCGCGCTCCTCCTCCGTATTCTCATTAAACTCGTTAATGAGCAGGGAGATCTCTCGCTTCATCTCAGCTATACGGCTCAATGTGCCGCTTCTCAGTGCGTCGGGATCGCGGCGCAGATCTTCGCGGACCGCCCTTCCGCTTCTTCGCTCTGAAAATACATTAACTGCTGCAGCTCTCATGCTAACACTCCTAAATTCGGTTTTTAACCAATTTGCCTTAAATATTAATTTTACGTTGTGCAGCAATGAATTTGAAACATCATTGTAACACTTTTGTAACATTATAGCACGGTTACATAAATTTGTCAAGCCTTTTTTACAAACTTTTTTCGGCAAAAACCGCGTTTTTTCGGGCTGTTTGGTTTATGATATGATTATATCACACATCCAATACAAAAAATTGCACACAAAAATAAAAAATTTATTTTCCGAAAAAATCAAAAAAACTCTTGACAAACAAATCCTGCTGTTGTATAATTTAAAAGTCGTGTTAAGCGGCATACGCGGATATGGCGGAATTGGCAGACGCGCATGGTTCAGGTCCATGTGAGAGCAATCTCATGGAGGTTCAAGTCCTCTTATCCGCACCAAATTCAGCAAAACCCACGCTATGACGTGGGTTTTATTTGTATTACACGATTTTTACGCGATTTTATATCGAGAAATGCTTAGAAAATGGAAAAGTGGAGCCGTTTGTGCGGATCCGCTTTTTTGCCCGCTCGGGGCTATGTCTTATATCTTATCCGCTTCGAACTGTTATTGAGCTTTTCCGCGCTCATCTGCTTGTCAAACTCCGCCTGCTGTCTCTTGTTCTCGTTCTGAAGGTCCGTGATCTTCTTATTAAGCCCCTCAACGTCAACGTCTTTAAGACCATCGAGCTGGCCGCTGAGCGTCGCGTTCATCTTTTTCTGCTGCTTGAGGCTGTTGTTCACCTCATCAAACCGCTCCTTCGGGATATACGCGCCGCTTATGTGAGACTGCACCCTCTCAACGATCTTGTCGACCGTCTCCTCGGCAATCCCAAACTCCGTTAAATTCAAACTGCTTTTTAAACTCATGTTTGTTTGCTCCTTTCAAAACTACATTTTTTAACGCGGTATTGTCCGCGCCTGTCCGTCTTGCGTTTAACGCCCGCAATACCAAACGGCGATATATTTAATTAATTTTTTGCATAATAAAATCCCCGAAAATCGAGGCATGTATTCAGTTGTTCGGTTATTCCGAATTACTCGACATAAAATAAACACCCATTTTCATAGGTGCTTATCAAATTATTTTTAATCAGCTATAGTCGGTTATTATTATTTTATCGCACAAATCAGATAACGGTACATTCCCAATTTTATATCCACTTATCACTTCGTATGCTGTTGGATAATAAGTTAATGGGTCTTTCGATGTATCGTGAGTAGCCTCGCCAATTCCAATTCCCTGTTTACACCAAGTGAAAATACCATAATGCCGTCCATTAACGTCAAACAAAATATCTCTTCCGTTTTCAATTTTCTTAATTAAATCATTCTTCGTCATGGTAATTTTCACCTCGCTTAATTATATCGCTATTTTCAGCTAATTCTTCTTTTGTCAATGGAAGTGGCTTGCTATGCGGATTTTTCTTTGAATGGTCGAATATGTGCTAGTGCGCTCCCGTGGGATGTGTGTGGGGAAATCCGTGATCATTTACATCAAAGTCCACGGTTGCCTTCCCGTCCGATCCGTATTTGCGTCGTTGTAAAACTTTTCCGTCATCGTCTGTTTTATCAACTGTCGTATTCGATTTTCCTTTTATGAGCAAACCATTAGGCAATTCACTGTTCTTTATCTTTATTATACCACTTTTGACAGATTTTGCAAAAGGTTTTTCGGTTTTTACAAGGGGTTTTTCGGCACATTTTCCTTGCCCAGAACCTTTTTATACCGCTCGTACTGTTCTTTATCGGTCTTGCGGTTCTTATCCATCTTGCTTTGCCTTACAAATGCCGCGCGTTCCTCGCTGTCGAGGCTCTCGTGCCATACCGCGAGATATGATACCTCGCGCTCATGTTTTCAAGCTCCTTATTTTGTAAAAGACGGGTTTTACATTGCAAATGACCATTCACACACTTGACAATATGACAAAATTCAAGTATAATTATCGTGTTTTGTTAGATTTTTCCGCAAATGAATTAAAACAAAAAGGATATCAAAGGGGCGTGTTTATGTGAAAAAGAGGTTAGTATCGCTCGACATGGCAAAAGGGATCGGAATAATCCTCGTTATGCTGATGCATTGTTTATCCTCGCCGATTCTGAGAACAGTTACAATATATGTTTTTGGCTCGCTTATGTTTATATTCTTTTTTATCACGGGTTATAATTACAAGCCGGGTAAAAGAAGTATAAGACAAAGCATAAAACAAAGAGCAAAGCAGATTGTGATACCGTTTTATTTGTATTCGGCCGTCATAATAGCAATCAGCGCTTTAATATTCATTGCAACGGGCGAACAGGCGCCGCAGGATATTCTATACGACACAATTAAGTATTACTGTGGAATAACCACTCATAACATGGAAATATTGCTCGGTCCGTTATGGTTCCTTCCCACAATGTTTCTGTCGAGTGTTGTGTTTTTCTTTATTGTAGACTTTTCGCTCGGATCAATAAAGCGAATGGTTCCGATAATTTTAGCGCTTACTTCCATTTCCGCGCTTACCATAGGATATACCACGGCGGTTCCGTGGAGGCTTCCTCTGGTGCCGGTGTGTACGGCGGTTATGTTAACCGGCGCTTATGCGGGACAGAAACAATTTTTCGCAAACCCGCCCTTTAAGGGTACGAAGCTTGTGCTTTCCGTTTTGGGATCTGCGGCGTTATATATTGTTTTGACGGTTATATTCGGAAACACAAGACTTATATCTACGGGTATATTGGGCAAATACGGCGGATGGAGTGTATTTACGGCGTTTGTTATCGCTCTGGTGCAGATTTACGCACTCGTATTCGGCTGCGAGCTGATGTCAAGGTCAAAGACGCTCGCAAAGATTTTCGGCTGGTTTGGAGTACATTCTTTGCAGATCCTTGTGACGCATCTTGCTTTCGCATATTATATTTCGAAGATCACGGGATGGCCGTACGGCACAAAAAATTTTCCGGGCGGAATGGGAAGCGTGAAAATGGATTTGCAAAATTTCGCGCTATGTCTTGTAATGATAGGGCTGATTGTTTGCTGGCTCCTCGCGTGGGATAAGGTAAAAGAAAAATTTAAAGCAAAGCGTAATCACGATACTATAACAAGCTGACGGTGTCGGCGCCAATTAAAAACGGTCGGGACTCCCGACCGTTTTTATCTTATTTGTACGATTTCACCGATATTATATCAACCCATGTATTGACGCCGCAGTATTTATTTATCAAATTTATTTTTGTCAATGACAATTATGGTATTATTTAATCCAAGCGCCCTGCGGTATTCTATTTTACTCGCAAGGTGGGATATAAGATATATACCCAGTTTTTCATCATTTTCAGCCGGATTTTCATGAATATAGCGCACAGGATCAAACTCTCTGCCGTTATCACGCATACGCACTATTATTGAATTATCCTTGTTTAAAATCATAATATCAAACCACTTTTTCTCACCCGGTGAAAAAGCGTGGCGGACGATATTTCCCGCCATTTCTTCTATGGAAAGTCCAAGCAAATTAAGCGTGTGGGTATCTATATCCGTTATCTGTGCGGTGTTCGTTATTTTTTCGGAAAGCTTTAAAACTTCATCCAAATCGTTGCCTATGGAAACATCCCAACGCTGCTTTCCCTGCGCTCCAAAATCTTTTCCGAGCATCATAAAATCGGAAAGCTCGGGCAGCACTTTTTTGCTTCGGCACAGCACGAATATGTAAAGAGTAATCGCGGTCAAAACCTCTCCGATCAAGAACGCGAACCACACGCCGTTGCTTCCGAACGGGCGAACCAGCGCAAGAGCCGCCAGCACTGCATAGACAAACGACTCCAAGATACAAATCATGGTTGCCGTACTGCTTTTTCTTGTGCTTTGATAAAAGTTCATCCAAACCAGGTTAAATAGCTGAACGGGCATACTGACAGCAAACACGCGAACAGCGACTATCGCCATGCCAAGTGTTTCCTGGTCTGTTACTCCCAGCAGCTTTGCGAACAGCGGCGCTATTATCAGCAACACCACGGCTGCGATGCCGCTAAGCAGCATTCCTATTTTCAACGTCGTCCGTACAGTACTTTTAAGGGCAACCGGATCCTCTTCACCGAAAAACATTCCGGCGACCGGCAGCAGCGCCTGACCCACTCCCATAGTAACCGCTCCGATGATATTATATGCCTGAGTTCTGACATTAAGCGCGGCCACGGCTCCGACTCCCACGACTGCGACTAACAGGTTATTAAATATTGCTGTTTCAAACGTTACGCAGACGCGGCTGATTGCAGTTGGCGCTCCCGAGGCGGTTATTGCTTTTAATTCGGTTATGAGCCTCTTCGGTACGGTAAAGCGCAGGGCGCGCTTTTTTTTCATAAAATGAGTCAGCGCTACCGCTACAGCCAGAAAATAGCTGATCGTTGTGGCAAGGGCCATGCCGAACATTCCTTGGTGAAAAACCAATACCATCATCAGATCCAGGATAATATCCATCGCGGACATAACTCCCATGGAGATCAGCGGCATTTTTGCCGAACCGTCTATTTTTACAAATCCGGTCAGCGTCGGCAGCATGATTGTCGGAACAGCGCCAAGAAAATAACCGCGCAAATAATCGACCGTCGGTTTGACAAGCTCGTCTCGCGCTCCGAGCGCAACAGCGATCTGCGGTGCGAACGTCACACCGATGACCGTTAGTATTCCACCCACAATTATCGTATATGTTATTCCTACGGAAAAAACACGGTTCAGTCGATCCGTATCGCCGCATCCGACAGCCTGAGCCGCCTGAGCGGTTCCTCCGGAAGAGGATATGTTTCCGACCATTGAAAATATCAAGCTTATCGGTCCGACTATTCCCATCGCGCCAAGAGCGTTTGTTCCGAGGAAATGACCGACAACAATATTATCGATGAGCATACCTGCCGTGACAGCCAGCGCTGTCAGGATTGATACAAATAAAAATGATTGATATACCTTTTTTACCACATAATCGTTATTCATATCAATTTGTTCCTTTACTCATCTCCGACATCGCATCAAGGATGTTGTCCGCTTTTAAAACCTGATTGTAATACGCCCGTATGCTTTCCATATCATTAATAATTCCGCAGTCTTCAATTTCCTGTAACGCAATCACGCTCAACGCGACGCGGTAATTTATAAACAGCTCCAGCTTATCCCAATAATTTTCGCCGCACTCTTTATTAAGGGAATATCCGATTTTAAGGTATGGCAGGATGTCCTCGGAAATCACCTTCCGGAAGTTTTCTCCGTGCATATACCCTCTTTGCAGAATATCAACAATAAAAACAGCAACATCAAGCAAATAATGTGCATATATGCAGCTATCAAAGTCAAACAGCCATATATTGTTTGTTTCCACAAAGAAATTGGCAAGATGAAAATCACCATGGCACAGACCATACACGCCGACATCTTTCGGCAACGCCTCGATTTCATTAACAATTCCCTCGATTTTATCCTGAATATCCTTGTCAAAACGATCACGCAAACGATTCCAGCGCCAGTCGAAATCCTCTTTCAAGGTTTTCCTTTTATAATGCATACCAAGTCTCTGCTCATCCTCGCTGGCCTTATGAATCATTCCGAGCAGTTCGCCAACGCATATAAAGAACATGGGTTTTACCTCGGTCACTGTCTGCACATTGCCGCGCGCTGTGCGGAACATACTCGCGCGGTATGTAATACCGTCAATCATAAATTCCTCAATTATTTTGTTTCTTAATGAGGTCGACGGCTCGCAGATGGTTTGTTTGAATTGCTTCAAATCGTCTACCCACATAAGCTCGCTTAAAAGTTCCTTCCGGCTCTTTTTCGGTGTCATGCTCACTCGTATCATATACGGTTTGCCGGGAAAAATAAACGCATAATTCTGTGTGGAAAATTTACATTCAGCTTCTTTAATATCCATCCCGTAGTAATCCAGGAGAATCTCGCGCATTTGCTGCATTAACTTCTCATTCATTTTATTCTTTCACTCCTTTTTCAGCGTCAGCGTATCGCTACGCTGCTGTTTTCAACTGTAACCTCTGAATTTTGTTATAACAACCTATATAGCTTCACCTCCCGAACTATAACTTTTTGCAATAACAGCATAACTGAAATTATATTATTTAGAATATGCAGTTTTGTCTGCATAGATATAAAAATTATAACGCAAAAACATTATGTTTGTCAATGATCCCCGCTGATTTTTCCGGCTTTAGATTAAATATTTTGAAAAATACTTTTTATGGATTTTTGTAATTATTTTCTGTGAAAAAATAAGAAAATATCACGCATTTTGGTCTTATTCAAGGAATTTATCGCGAAGCGTTTCTATCTTCTCGTCTGTGAGGCCGAGTCCGTCTTTCAGATAATTCCGGACCGAGCCGTACTCGCCCTCAACGCTTTCGATCGCCTTGTTCAGGAAGTCCTCGCTGACCGAGGCCGCGGAACCGACAAATTCTTTCGATTCTTCCTCGTTAAGTCCGAGTTCCTCGGCTCTCGCACTGCTCTTCTCTATAAGCTCGGAGTATGCGTCGTTGGTCATAAGATAGTCCTGCTTTATCGTTTCATCGTCCGCGCCAAGCGCATAAAGCAGCAGCACAGCGGCCATTCCGGCTCTGTCCTTGCCCTGCGTGCAGTGCCACAGCGCCGCGCGTCCGTCCTCAAGCGCCAGCAGCTTGTCAAAGAATTGCGTGTACGCATTCTTGCCCTCGTCGGTCAAAAGCATTTTTTTATAGATCGTCGAGAGTCCGTAATGCCTCGCGAGCGTGACATAAATCTCTTCGGGGTCTCCGGAGGCGGTTGCAGCTCCCAATGCCGCCCTGGTATCATCGTCGTAAAGCGCCGAGTTGAAAACCGGAAGCGACAAATTTTCGGCACCCTCCACCTCTTTGTCGGGCTGCGAGACGCGCTCCGACTCGGTTCGAAAATCAAATATGTACTCAACATGATATTTATCGGAAAGCGTTTTCGCACCCTCGTCGGTGAGCGTGTTCAGCGACGCGCTTCTGAGCAGCACTCCGTCCTTTATTTTCCGTCCGTCCGCGCAGACATATCCGCCGAGCTGCCTTGCGTTTGCGGCGCTTGAAAGTCCGATTGAGTGATTTGAGCGCAAAGTATCGTTATCCATGCTCATAAAAATATTTCTCCTGTTCGTTAATCATGTTACTTTTATTTTATTATATCATATTTTAAATATTATTGAAAGTCCGTTTATGTCAAAAAACAAGTCTTTTACGCCAAAACCATTGACTAATCCTCTAAAATAAAATATTATATAATAAATATATTATGTTCAAATTTAAGATTTAAGATTAATGTTGAAATTCACGATTGCTTCAGCCGTTAACATAAATCATGAAGATGATTTTGTCCGGATGCTTGTCGGCTTGAGCAGAGAAAGATTTTTCCCGATTGCGAAAAATCTTATCGGCGCGGTAAAATTTTGATATATCCGGCCGTGAAATTATTTTTTGGCAAATGTTATTGAAATAATAAAAAAAATATTATATAATGGTAACGGTAACACGAAAAGAAATTTGAGAAAATTTAATTAATTTATATACATGGAGGTAATTTTATGCTATTGGTCAACACGGATAATATCGCCGGAAAAGAGCTTGAGATGCTCGGCCTCGTAAAAGGCAGCACGATCCAGACAAAGAATATCGGCAAGGACATCACACAAAGCTTTAAAAACCTTGTCGGCGGCGAGCTTAAATCTTACACAAAAATGATGAACGAGGCGAGAGACATCGCAACCACAAGAATGATCGAGGCAGCCGAGTCGCTCGGCGCCGACGCAATCGTCAACATCCGCTACGCAACTTCGGGAATTATGCAGGGAGCCGCAGAGGTAATGGCATACGGAACCGCGGTTAAATATATTAACAAATAATTATGAGAATTAAAAGATTAATTGCCGCGATTGCCGCAGCCGCAATAATAGTCCCGCTTCCGGTACACGCGGAAGCAGATTTGTTTTACATATGCGCCTATTACGGCGAGGACGGAAATCTTATTGACGCCGTGGGGATAAGCGACGCCGCAAGCGATGATGAGATGAAAAACCGCCTTGACGCGTACGCTCCCGTCGGGACCTCGGAAGCCAGACTCTTCCGCTGGGACACAGATCTTGCCCCGGTCGAGGTACCGCTTGAATCGAACTATTTGAGCGGAGCCGACAGCGTCGGCGACATAAGCGACGGCACAATAAAGGCCCCGAACGTTATCGCCGAAATGTGCGTTTCGTCGTTCTGGACCGCAAAGCGCAGCGATCCCGACAGTATAATAATGAACGGGAACGAGATCGCAGCTCTCAACAGAAAAATACTTGACACGCCGGCCACGAACACAAACGACCTTTCGGCCATCGATGAGACATATAACGGTCGGAGCATGGCCGATTCGGCTGCGGCATTTGAGTCGCCGCCCGGACTTTACCTGAACGGAAATCCGGTTCCCGAGAGCTATTATCAGGCTGTCAGAGATAACATCAAAAACGCTCCGGTCACTGCAAACATGCGCCTCAAATACGGATTCGCGGTAAACCGCACGGAAATGAAGGCGTATCCATACCCTGATTATCTCTCCGACGATCCGAACGATCCCGAATGGGACGACCTTGTGTCGAGCGCGATTTTGGTGAACGAGCCACTGGTTATATATTTTACAACCGCCGACGGCAAATTCAGCTTTGTCAAAAGTGCGTGCTGCTCGGGCTGGGCACCCACAGAGGATATCGCGTTCTGCGCTGATAAAACCGAGTGGGAAAAAGCGCGTTCCCCCGAGCAATTCCTCGTTGTCACAGATCAAAAGGTCTATCTTGAGCCGAGCAGCGACGCCGACTTGAACGAAAAGCTGCTGACGATGGGAACATCTCTCGAACTTGTCACGGACCACAATGACAAGGTGGCGAACCGTCTGCCCTGGAACAACTACATCGTGAAGATCCCCGCGCGCCGCGAGGACGGCAGCTTTTATCAAAAGCTCGCCATGATCCCGCTTAACCGCGGAGTGAACGTGGGCTATCTGCCGTACAGCGAAAGCAACATAACAGATCTGGCGTTCAAATCGCTCGGCAACCGCTACGGCTGGGGAGGCATGATGAATTCACAGGACTGCTCCTCCTTTGTGCGCGAGATCTACAAATGCTTCGGCTTTGAACTGCCAAGGAACACCACATGGCAGTCCGAAATACCCGCGGACGTTACCGATATGAGCGCGATGACAAACGATCAGAAAAAGGCCTTGCTTGACACCCTTCCTCCGGGAGCGATCCTGATATTTCCCGGTCATGAGATGCTTTATATAGGCGAGGACAACGGTTTTTATTACACGGTGAACGACGTCAGCTCGCTTGTCAGCCCCGCGGATCCCGCGGGAGGCGTCATAAGGCCGCGCTCGGTCGTGCTCAACGACCTTTCGACTCTCCGCGCGAACGGCACCACCTGGCTTGACAATCTGACAACGGCTGTTGTCATAAAATAAAGAATTATTAATATAATTTTAATCGCAATTAACCAAGAGAAATTTATTCTTGATTTTTTCGACCGAATATGTTATACTTATTAAAATATAAAATATCACGAAGGAGTATTAGAATATGAAGATCAATCTTAAACAAAACGATTCGAGCGTGACGATCGCGCTTGAAGGAAGACTTGATACGAACACCGCTCCCGAGCTTGAAAACAAACTCGGAGAGCTTGACGGCATTAATGAGCTTTGCTTTGACTTCTCAGACCTTGTTTATATTTCCAGCGCAGGACTCAGGGTTCTGCTGGCCGCTCAGAAAAAGATGAACGCTTCGGACGGGAGCATGACGGTATTAAACCCGAACGAGCTTATAACCGAGGTTTTTGAGGCCACAGGCTTTGATGAGATCCTGGATATCAAAAACGCGTAAATACTTATTATGCCAACAAAACCGCCGGCTTTGAAAGCCGGCGGTTTTTGACTGCGCATATTTTGCGGCGCTTTAAAGCAGAGCGACGGTCAGGAGCAGCACGTTTTTGTCGCCCTCGCGAGTATACTCCATAGACTCGGTCATTTTGCGTACGAGCAGTATGCCCAGGCCTCCGATCTGACGCTCATCGGCCGACAGAGTGATGTCGGGCTCCGGAGCCTCGAGAGGATTATACGCCACTCCGTTGTCCTCAAATCTCAGATAAAGCTTTCCGTTCTTTATCGACCAGGATATCGAGGAGGAATTTGCGCGGCTGTGGTTCAGTATATTCGCGTAGATCTCGTCGATCGCTATGCTCACGCGGTTTCCGATCCTCGGTACCACGTCGAGCTTGGACTTGATCCTGTCGGTGAAGTCCATTACGGCCTCGGTGGATTTTTCTCCGGGAATAAAGGTTATCGAATTGTCGCCGCACACATAGTTGAGCGTGAAGCTAAGCATCGTTATGTCGTCGAACTGCGGCGTATCTGCTGCGAAGATATCCAAATCGGATTTTACCGCGCGGCAGATTCCCTCTGATCCGATCACGGCGTTCGAAGTGACAACTTTAAGCAGGCGCTCATCGCCGTAGAATTCCTCGTTTTTGTTGTTGGACTCCGTAACGCCGTCCGTATAGGCGAAGATCCGATCGCCCGGCATGAGCTGCAGCTCGTATCTGCGGTATTTGAGACCGTCCATGCCGCCCAGAACAAAACCCGCTTTCTGATTCATATACTCGCATGTGCCGTTGGCGCGGCAGATTATCGGCGGATTGTGGCCGGCGTTGGCGCAGGAGAGAAGACCGGTCTTTAAGTCAAGCACTCCGATCCACGCCGTAACGAACATGCCCGCGTCGTTGTTTTCACAGAGCTTCTCGTTCGCGTTTGTGAAGATATCCTCAACGCTCAGTCCGCTTTCGGCCAGATCCTTAATAACCGATTTCGCGCGCATCATGAACATCGCGGCAGGTATGCCCTTGCCTGAAACGTCAGCGATAACAAAGGCTATTGATGAATTGCTTAACATATAGAAGTCGTAAAAGTCTCCTCCTACTTCCTTCGCCGTGAACATCTGAGCGTAAACGTCAAATTCCTTTCTGCCGGGGAACGGCGGGAACACGGTAGGGATCGACGAATACTGTATCTGCTTGGCAAATTCGAGCTCTTTGTCGATCCTCGCCTCGGCTTCGGAAATATAGCGCTTCAGCGTGGTTACGGTCGAGTTGATGTCATCAGAGAGCGAGGCGAACTCACGGTTCGTGCGCACGTTAACGGTCACGTCAAGGTCGCCGCCGGTTATCTTTGAAAGCGAGCGGTTAATTTCATCTATATTGCTGATTATAACCTTTTTGAGCAGGAAGTATATCAATATGAACAGCATTGCGAATATGAGTATTTCCGTAAAGAGGCTCAGATATATCGAAACGTTGCTCATAAATTCGGCTTCGGATTTCGGGATCGCGCCGAATATGTAATATCCCTCGACAAAGGCGTATTCACCAAAATACGTAGTGCCGTATATATTTGTTTCAAACACAGACCGCTCCGGGTTTGATTCGGTATCGACCCAGATCCCAAGCGCGCGGAGGTTCTTTCCCGAATACTCGCTGCCGATCGCGGCGATGTTCCAGTCTTTGTCGCAGATCACGATAAATCCGCTGTTGCCGATATGACGGTTCCTGGCGATCTTGCCGACGAATGTGTCAATATCAGCCTTGAACTGGCTGTTGTCATATCCCACCTGAATGAACCCTCCGTCGGGAAGTGCAACTGCGGCGTATTTTCTGTACTCGCCGCCGCTATAGGTTTGCGGCATGTAACGCTGAACGTAATAGTCAGCCTCTCCTCTGTTGATCACCAGGAATTCTGCCGCCTGTTCACCGGAGCTCATGTCAAATCCGATATAATCGGGGTTGCTTCCCGCGGTGATTATACCGTTTTTATCAATAATATTTATCTCTTTGGTGTTATATTGCTCGGCTAACCTAATGAAATATTCGGTATCGCCTCCGCCCGAGGCAATGTACGAATTCGCGATGACGCGGGTCTTATCCAAAAGATTTTCGTCCGAGACGTCGCTTATGTCCTCGATGACGTCGCCGATGCTGGTGGTTATCACCGATTCGCTCTCCATGCTTGACATTCTGCTCTGGAGAACAAATGTGAATACACTTGTCAGTGTGTAGGCTATCACAACGCAGATAAACAGCCACTTCTGAAAAGTTTTTGAAATGCGTTTCTCATTCTTATCCGATAACTTAAACGGAAGCAGTGGCCTCTCGCGGCTTACAAGCGTCACGGATATGATAGAAAATCCGACCGCGAGAAGATTGTACAAAATCATCGGCAGAGTCGCGCCGCGCACAAACGAAAATGCCGTCAAAGCGTCATTCATGTTCGTAAAGAAGATCATCAGCATGTGGAATACCTCGCAGATGACCGCGGCTCCCACGCCGTATACCCATGTCGCCTTTTTGTCGTCAAACATCACCTTTCTCAGCCATGCGGCAAATATGCTGGCAACAACGGTCGAGATCGAACAGGCGATCTGCGTGTATGTTCCCGCGAGGCCGAAAAACGGCGCAACAAAGCGGTACACGCCTCCGACAATACCCGCTGTTATACCCGCAGTGCCGCCGAAAATAAGAGCGGCGCATATCGGCGAGGCGTCGCGCACGTTAATTATAACGCCGGAGCCGATATTAACGCCGATATAGTCGGTGCTCGAGATGATAGCGAGCGCGCCGAACAGGACGCCGATAATAAGCTGGCGTGCGCGTTTGTTGATCTTTCCGAAAGAAGTTTTAGTCTCCGCAAGATACAAAATGACCGACATTGCGGCGTTGTACAGCACGGGCAGAACAAGCGTGAAACTCATAAGCAATCACTCCAAATCACATTATTATTTTTCATTATATCACAAAATAACGCGCGTGCGCAATACGTTTTTTGTCTGTGTGGCGTCATTTCACGCCTTAAAACAAACTTTTCACGCAAAATCTCAACTTATTATTGCAATTTCCGAAAAAATAATATATAATAGTAAAATAATAAAAAATTTCCGTCCGGATCAACATTAAACGCGATAAAGAATTTAACAGCTCCGTGACGAATGTATCAGTTATGAAAGAGGTGCCGAAATGAAAACAGACGTATGTAAATTAACAAATGACAAGTCCACCTTGGACAGTATTCTTGCAGAGGCCGAAAAATCCGCCGAATACAATAATCTTACTCCGAAACAGTCGCTTCAACTGCGGCTGCTGGCCGAGGAGATGGTCGGAATGATGCCCGAACTGCTCGAGATAGGCAGCGGCGAGTTTTGGGTAGAAAACGACGGACCCGAATTTGAGCTTCACGCGGCGATCAAAACAAAGCGTATGAGTATGGACAAAAAAGAGGAGATCATGTCGTTTTCCAAATCGGGCATAAATGCGTCGGCTAAGGGAATCATCAACAAGATCAAAATCGTGGTCGAGAGCATGGCCGACGGATATGCCGAGGCTTCGAAATACTCGGGCGACTCTAACCTTGAGTTTTACGATATGGGCTCGGCTTCAAGCGGACTGTATAACGATCTTTGGTCAGGCGCCTGGTCGCTCAGCAGCTACAGATCAAACGCTGAAAAAAGCGATGACAAGAAATCGTGGGACGAGCTCGAAAAGTCGGTCATCGCCAATATCGCAGACGATGTTATCGTCGGCTACGTCGGACGCAAGGTCGATATAATCATTAAAAAGAAATTTGACTGATTTTACAGTCAAAACAGGACGGCCGTGCGGCCGTCCTGTTTATTTGTTATTTCCGGTACTCAAGGCGGGGATAGCCGAGGTTCAGGCTGCCGTAAACATCAAGAACTCCGTTGCCGCTGTAGTTGTTGACAAACACCTCGTTTTGGTCCGGGTAAAGCTTGACAGAGTGCGCGCCGTCGGGAACGGTGATGTCGATCAATCCGTCTTTTACGACACCCGGCACGGGCGAGAGCTTGCCGTCTATATAGAAATCCACGGTGTCGCCGTCTTTAAGATCATCGCCGCTCAGCGGTGTTATGTGAGCCGTGTAATCCTTCGGCTTATAAGCTCCGTCGGTGGTTATCCTGCCCGAAGTCGTGGGAACCGCCAGAGGCTTCTCTCCGTTGTTTGTCAAAGTGTTTATGTGAGCAATTACAGCCTCCGCAAGGCCGCTTCCCTCCGCGATCAACGGAATGTTCTTAAACTCGCCCTGCTCGATGACATAATCGTTAGAGGCAAGGATAATCTTTGTGTCAGCGTCGTTTTTGTCAAGCTCGGTACCGTCCGCGAGCGTGATGCCGCCGATCTTTTCGCCGACCTCCTTGTTGGGGTCATAACGCACACTCATTCCGCCTATCTGCGGGAAGCTTCCCGAATAACCGGCGGTGAGAAATCCCGTCTCGGGATCCTGAGCGGTCACAGACGACAAATATCCCTCAAGCGCCGTGAAAAGTATCGCCGGCGTGATCTCCTTGATACGAACCGTGTTGGAATAAGGCAGGGCGTTGATTATGCTTCCGATAGTGAACTCGCCGTTGGGGACCGACGCGCGGAAACCTCCGCCGTTCTCTATAGCCACGATCGGCTCGTTTATTTTTCCGCTGTTGTCACGATATTTGTCGGGGGCTATGTTTTCAGCTTCGGTGATCATAGCATCGCATATCAGACTGCCGAAGTTTGTCTCGCCCACGCGGCTTTCGGCGATCGATGTTCCGCCGGGTATGTTGACAAGGCCGCCGCCCCAAAGCGTGATCTCGTTGTCGCCGAGCTTCTGCGCCAGCGTCTTGTTGAGTTCATCACTGACGTCTTTTATCACTTTCGTGACCGCGGGATCGGGGGTAATGTTGTCAAAGAACGCGCGGGAGAGCATCGTCTCAGTGATAGTAAGATTATTGTTTTCATCAAAATCGATCTCCATTCTGCCGAGATTTGCGCCGCCCGTACCCGTCTGAGCTATCGTTATGCCGCCTATATTATCGTTCATGACAGTATGGCTGTGTCCGTCGATTATCGCGTCAAGCTCGGTGCCCTCCATAGCTGCCGCAAGCTTGTCGCTTGTGCAGTAGCCCTGATCGGTCACGCCCATGTGTGCGAGAGCGATGATCACATCAGCGCCCTGCTTGTCGAGGTACTCCGTCTGAGCCTTCGCGGTCTCGACTTCATCCTTGAACTCAATGCCCTCAAGGTTCTCGGGCTTGGTGGAAACCTCGGTGTCGCGGGTGGTCAGAGCGAATATGCCGATTTTTATGCCGTTCTTTTCAACAATATAATTCTCGCCGTTCGTCTTTCCGTCTATCGCGCAGAGCGGAGCCCCGTTTTGATATGTATTGGCAGAGATCATCGGAAAATCCGACATGTTTCTCAGCGCCGCGAGCTGCTCAAGGCCGAAATCAAATTCATGATTGCCGAGGGCCATAACATCGTAGCCCGCGGCATTCATGATCTTTATTACGTCTTCGCCTTTTGACTGCGAGCCGAGAGCCAGACCCTGGGTCGCGTCGCCGCTGTCGGCGAGGATCGCGCCGTCCAGCTTTTTCAGCGCCGCCACGCTGTCTGCGCCGATCACAGATGACGAGCCGACCAGCGCGCCGTGCATATCGTTGCTGTGCAGGATCACCGCGCTCCTCTCGGCGTCGGTGATGTCGATTTCCTTTGCTACGCCGAGCGGCTCAAGATCGGCGGTCCATTCAAAGACCCTTGCCGTCTCCGCCGCGTCGGGCTCATAGATATTGACAAGCGCCTCAAGCTCACCGTCGCTCAGCGTTCCGCTTATGCACTTCGCGTCGAGCAGCGCGCCCGAGCCGTCGTAATACGCCGCAAAATGAATGTAGCTTTCCTGCTCCGCGTCCTCCGCAAACACGGGCGACAGGGTCAAAATCATTGCCGCCGTAAGAACAAGCGCAGAAATTTTTTGTGTAAATGGTCTTTTCATCATCATTTTCCTCCTACCGTAAGTTATGTTTATAAATTATCATAAATATATTCTATCACAATACCCGCGCATTGTCCATACCGTTTTACGCCGTGAAAACGTTCTTTCACGCAGACCGATCATTATTTTTGCGTAAAAAGCGCGGAATACGACATGAATGTAATGGACATCGGTAAAAATTTATAGTATAATTTTACATGACAATAAAAAACGGCAAAAAATAAACTTACTCATTAACAGAGACAAAAATTAAAGTAAAAATAATAAAACAAAAAAGAAAGGAATGAATTTATGGATATCAGTTATTTGCTTTTGCTCCAGAATTTCCGAGAGGCGACCGGCGGAGTTTTAAACACGTTTTTCGAGTACATAACAAAACTCGGCGAAACGTCGGTGCTGCTTTTCGTGATCGGCATGATCTATTGTGGAATTGACAAGAGAGAAGGCATATTTATTATGCTTACGCTGTTTACCAACAGAATAATAAACGGGTTTATAAAAATAACCGTCTGCGCCTACCGCCCGTGGATACGCGACGCGAGGATCACGCCTGTGCCCGAGGCCAAGGCGGACGCCACCGGATACTCGTTCCCGAGCGGGCACACGACCAACGCGGTCAGCTTTTGGGGCGGCCTCGCGGTGAACAAAACCGATAAGGTCCGCTGCCCGAGAATTTTGCAGATAATTCTGTGGGCTATCGTGCTGCTCATCGGTTTCTCAAGGAACTATCTGGGAGTTCACACGCCGCAGGACGTTGTCGTGGCTCTGGTAATTAGCGTGGCGGTGCTGTTTTTGATATCAAAGCTCATGCCGCTGATCGACAGCAAACCCAACGCGGATATTTATACGGCGATCGGCGGAACGGCTCTGTGCCTGCTGCTCATACTCTACGCGGCGCTAAAGTCTTATCCCGTTGACTATGCCGCAGACGGTTCGGTTATAGTCGAGGGCTCCAAAATGGCCGTTGATTCCTACAAAAACGCGGGAATGGGTATCGGATTTTTTATCGGCTGGATCATTGAGCGCCGCCTGATAAAGTTTTCGACCGACAAAAACTTCGGCCTGAATATCCTAAGAGCAGTGTTCTGCGTGTTCACATATACGGCGCTTGACCACTTCTCAGGAAACGCCTCGAGCATGCTGACGGGTCTCGGCCTCGGTTCCGGACTTTCAAAAGCGCTCGTGCAGTTTGTGCTGATCTTCTATTTCGTCGCTATCGGTCCGGCCATAATCAAGCCTTTTGAGAAATTTTTCAAAAAGAGCCAAAAAGCTCAATAAATAAGCATTGCCGCGTTGTTACGCACTTAGTCTGCGTTTGCTTATGCCGAGGGTGTCTTTTTCCCAAATGCGACTGAGGTAAAGTATAAAGAGTATCAGAGCCGACAGGCCGTTGCTGACAACGACCGAGTACCAGATGCTCTCAACGCCCATATGCAGAACGTTTTGGCAAAAGTAGATCGTCGCGAAGCGGAACACCCACAGACGGGCCGCTTCAACAAGCATGGTTATTTTTGTCCTGCCCGAGGCATTCAGCAGTCCCATTGTGCAATTATACACATTGTTGGTAAAGCACCAGAACGCCATTATCGAGAGAAAGTCGACCGCCATTGAAAGGACCTCGTCGTCCGTGGTCAACACGCCCGCGATCGCCGTGCCTATGGGACGGTAGGAGAGAAACCGACCCAAAACGAACAGCATGACGACTCCGGTCAGGGTTGCGATCCGGTAGCCGCGCTCCGCGCGTTTGATCTGACCCGCGCCGAGGTTCTGGCCGACAATGGTCGATGTAGCCGAACCTATAGCGGTCGACGGCAGGGTAATTATGCCGTTAATTCTGTTTCCGATGCCGTAGGCCGCCATGGCTGACGAGCCGAAAACGTAAACATTCTTTGACATCAGAACAAAGCCGAATTGCATCGCGCTGCTGCCTATCGCCGTGGGCAGACCCACGGAGATGATCTGTTTTATCATTTTTCTCTGCGGTTTAAGCATCGGGAGCTCAAGATATATGTCGTTTTTGCGGTTTAAGAGGTACTTCATTCCCACCGCCGCGCACGGGACCTTTGACAGCAGTGTGGCCAGAGCCACGCCGCCGATGCCCAGATCAAGCGTCATAAGAAACAGCGGGTCGAGAACCATGTTGATCAGGATTCCCAAAAGATTCAGCAGCATCGGGAACACGGTGTTGCCCTGCGACTGATTGACCGCCGAGAACAGATTTATTATAAACAAAAGCGGCGTGTCAAGCATGACGATCCGAAGGTATATGTTGCCGAGATCGAATATCTCGCCCTCGGCGCCGATCCAGCGCGTGATGAGCGGTGTGCACAGCACAAGCGCCGCGGTGCAGGCAAACGAAAACACCATAGCGCACAAGAAGATCTGGTTCGCCATGTGCTTTGCCTTGACCGGGTTATCCGCGCCGATATACTGCGACATCAGAATAGATCCCGCCATTGTTATTCCCTGACCGAACGCTATGACGGTGTTCTGCACCGGCGAGACCATTGAGATCGCAGCCTGCGGGCCGGTGCCTATCTTCCCGAGCCAATAGGTGTCGGTGAGGTTGTACATATGCTGCAAAAGGTTGGTCACGATTATCGGCGCTGCGATCAGGATCAGCGCTTTGAATATGCTTCCGCGAATTATAAGCTCGCTGTTGTTTTTAACAAAAAATATGTTTTTAAGCTTATTCAAATCAACGTCTCCTTTCAAGCGTTCCCGTCCGTGTCGCTTTCGTAAAGCTCCGCGAATTTTTCAAGCTCCCCGCGGATATGTATGTGCTGCGGACAGGCCTTCTCACATTTTCCACATTTCACGCAGTCGAGCGCTCTGCCGCGGTCAAGCGAGGCGCGGCGATAGTACATGCCCGACTTTTTGCCGGTCGATGTGAACATATTTAAAAGTCCGAGATACGAGGGAATGTTGATGTTTTTCGGGCACTCCTCCACACAGTATTTGCAGTTCGTGCATGGCGTTATCTTATCGTTTATGACCTCGGTAACGCGGCTCAGCATTTCGCGCTCCGCTCCGCTCAAGGGGTTGAAATCGGCCATGTATGATGTGTTGTCGAGCATTTGATCCATGTCGCTCATTCCGCTTAAAACCATCGCGCAGTTATCAAGCGACGCGGCAAAACGTATCGCGTATGACGCCGGCGAGCCGCCTGCGCCGTATTCTTTCATCAGCTTTTCCGCGTCGGACGGAAGCGACGCGAGCGAGCCGCCCTTGACGGGCTCCATGGCGATCACGGGCTTTCCGTGCCACAGGGCCGTCTCATAGCAGAGGCGCCCGACTGTATCGCCGAGCTGTTCCAGTCGAGGTAATTGAGCTGGAGCTGAACTATATCCACCTCGGGGTGCGCGGTCAGTATCTCATCCAAAAGTTCGGCGTCGTCGTGGAATGAGAAGCCGATGTATTTCGCAAGGCCGCGTTCTTTGAGACTGCTCAAAAACTCGAAGCCTCCGAATTTTTGCGTGTTTATATACCGCTCTCTGCACATGTTGTGAAGCAGATAAATGTCAAAATGATCGACTCCGCAGCGGCGGAGCTGCTCGTCAAAATAGGCGGGATACTCGTCTCCGCTTTTCACGCGTATTATCGGCATTTTGTCGCAGAGTATGTACTTATCCCGCGGATAGCGGTCGGTCAGACAGCGTCTGACAGCCGTCTCCGAAAGCTCGCCGTGATAGCCGTAGGCGGTGTCAAAATACGAAAATCCCCGCTCGATGAAGCGGTCGACCATTTCGCTTACCAGATCGAAGTTTATGCTTTTCGGGTCCTCCTTGTCAAGCAGCGGCAGCCGCATGGTACCGAACCCTAATTTCTTCGCCGAACTTAATATATCAATCATTAGCATGTCTCCTTTTCTATTCATATGATCCCCGCCCGAACGCAGGCGCTTCGGAATGACGCAAACGGCACGAACATCTGCGCGAAGCTCTTTGTGCTCGCCGTTCCGCAAAGCACCGCGTCGCCGACAGCGGTCTTTTTGCCGCCCTGAAAGCCGGATGGCTTAAACGACATAACGTATTTAAACGTCGGCACGCCGGCCTCGAGGTATTTTCTGTCGCCCGTGAGCTCATACGCGGCCGCGAGCGCCTCGAGAATAAGCGGGTTGTTGCCGTTCCGCTTGAGGCTCGGCAGTTCTTTATAATAAAACAGGCCGCTATCTAGCCTCGCGTTTTCTATCAGGTCGTCAACGGCCGAGATTATCATTTCCTTGATCTCCGGATCGGGCTTCACGCGGTAATAGCGCATCAGACTGCATGCCGCGACCGAGATCATAAACACGACTCTTATCGCGGTGTTTTCAAGATATGGCGAGAGCCAAAGCCCGTATTCGTCCTTCCAGTCCCTGAAATGCCCGACTATCCAATCGCATTTTCGGAGCCACTTCTTGTCGCCGGTCTCATTATAAAGCGCGGTCAGCGTTCTGAGCGCCCAGCCCGTTTCGCGAGCGCTCGACCGCCCGCTCTTTTCGAACACGGGCTGCTCAAGCAGACGCAGCACATTTTCACCTATACCCACGGCTGCGTTGTACGCGTCGGCGTCGCCTGTAAAGTGATAGAGGTCAAGCAGTCCCTCGACCCATTGGTGACTGCACGCGATCTTGCCGTTTTTGCAATGGCCGTTGGTGTGCTCCCACTGACCGTGAAGGCGCAGCGGATCATCGCTGAAGTGGCATATGTCCACGTCAATCTGGTGTTTCGCGGAAACGAGCAGATAATCCATGAACCGCCTGATCCCGGTCCGCGCGTACATCAGCGCGCAGGCGTGGGGAAAGTCGTATTCGTTGTTTGTCCAAACAAGCTCACCGCCGCCGCGGCCCTGATTGGTATAGCCCATGTTCGGCGAGTCGCCCCAGTTGAGCATCCCGTAACATCTCGAATGTTCGTCAGCCTTGTTAATCAGAAATATCTCGGTCTCGCTGTCGTATTTGTCACAGAACACATCTTCAAACACGCCCGAGTCAGCAAACACCCGCGGATTTATCACGGGTCTGTCGGGCATTTGATAAATGATGCTCCTGTTGTTTATCTCCTTGAGGTCCGCGCCGCGGTGGAAGTGAAACATCAGCTTCTGCTCCCTCGCCATTCCGCTCTGCATAACTATACACTCCGAACTCTCGGGCACAAGCTCCGCGCAAAAGCCGTTCCCGTCGGCTGCGAAAGCCTTGGGAAAGTTCTGGTGCGGCTGGAATATCGTGGCGCTGAGCCCGAAGTCATCATCCGAACAATCGGCAAAAAAAGTGCCGTAAAAAACCTCAGCAATATGCTCGTTCGGCTCATAGAGCAGCCTATCGGCGTCAATGACGACGCGCGGATCGCTGCCGGTAAAATATTCCGTTTCGTGGTTTGTTAGTGAAACGACCGCCCTTGACGCCGCTTCCGCGCGGCTGTGGCTTATCGTAAGCGATTTGATCCGCAGCGGCTCTGTTTCGGTATTTGTGAGCGTATATCCCAGCTCGAACCAATTCTTTTCCGCATAAAAAGTCAGATCTATCCGCGCGGCGTACGTCTTGCCGCCGCCCGTGTGTCTGCCGTTAAGAGTCAGAGCAGCGCACATCCGTCCGCCCTCCTTGACGCTTATATCGTCGGTTTGAAAGTCATATTCAGTTCCGTCCGTGTCAACGAGCCGCGGGCAGGATATGCAGCTCCCGAAATTCTTGTTTCCAAACTTTATGCACTCGAAAATTTGGTTTTTCTTCCTCGATAATTCAAGCGTAAGATCTCCGCATTTTACAGTCCGTCCGTTCAGTTTTATCGGTTGAAACTCGCCCGAGCCGCCGCGCTCAGGGTCAAAAAAGTAATCTACTTCGGCGTTTCCGGGCAGATCGGCCATGCACCGCACAAAAAGCCATTTCACGCTGCCGTCGCTTCGGCGCGCCGTTGCTCTGATTTCCGACGGACAGACGTTACCTTCCCGGTCGACGACCGCGCCTTTCGGCTCCGGCATAACACCGGGCTTAAACGGTAAACCGAAAAAAACGTGCTCTCTCGTCCTTTCGCCGGCGTAGGTCTTTTCAAAATGCAGCTTAATCATCACGAGGCCTCCGTTTTATGTTAATTAAGTTGTTGTATGTTATCATAGTAACTTTATGATTTATATTATACAACAAAAAATATATGTTTTCTATTTAAAACTTGACATATTTTAAAAAAATCTTTGATTTTTTGCGTTCTTTATAAATCCTTCCTCATAAAGAAAAGACATATCGCAATTCAAACGATATGCCTTTTATTATACACTGTCCGACAGATTTTAATAAATTATTGTTTATGTCCGTCCTATGGCATTTTACGGTTAAACCGTTTCGGTTCCGCATTCGGAGCAATATTTGCCCGTCACCATTTTGCGGCATTTGGGGCAGAACCGATCGCCCGCGGGCGCGGCCTGCTGAGACGCGGACTGTTGAGCCGCCACGTTCTGTTGATTCATCTGGTTCATTTGCTGTGTCATCTGCTGTGCCATAGCGAGGCCCATTCCCATTTGCGCGCCTGCCGCCGCGACGTTGCCGCCTGCGTTCGGGTTGTTCATGCTGTTCGCCATCTGAACGGCCGCGTAGTTTGAGATATTGTTGCCGACGAACGAGGTCGCCGCGACCTGCTCGGCCACCTTCATGACATCCTCGGGATAGTTCACGTCTGCGATCGTAAGGTCGACCGTGTCCATGCCGAACGTTCTCGTAATTCCGTTGAGCTGCGAGCAGATCTCGTTGCCTATCACAAGGCTGTTCGCCTGAATGTTGATCAGCGCGTTTGTGGTGATGTTGCTCTGGCCTTTCAGGATCGACTCCGCGATCACCGCGTTGAGCTTGCCCATGATACGCTCCGAGATGTCGTCGATCGTGAACTCGTCCTTAACGCCCGCAATCGACGCGATGAAGGTTTTGATCGCCTCGGCGTCGTCCGAGAACTTGACCACTACATTTCCGTTCATTCCGACCGGTATGCCCGAGGGGACCTCAGCCGTGGGGATCATGATCCTCTGGCGGGTGCCCCAGTTGACGAGGACCTGCTTTGTGTTGATGAAGTAAACCTCGGCCCTCATGCCGGTGTCGCCAAATAAGTGGATCCAGCCCTTGAGGGTGCTGAGAAACGGCGTTATATCGCTGTCGATATCGAAGTTTCCTTCTTTTTCAAACACGCCTGTCTCCACGCCGTCAGCGTAGAAAATTGCCTTCTGTCCTGGACGCACGATCAGGTGCGAACCCTTTTTGATCTCTTTAGCGGGCCACTTATGGCAAAGGACGTCGGATCGCGACTCATCCCATTCTATAGTGTCTCTGCCCTGTCCAAACCAAGCCATAATTAATTCCTCTCTTTCTATGTTTATTTTATTTGATTTCGTGTGTGGTTGACCCCTCTCCCCAAGGGGCGAGGCTGACGGGCGGATAATATCCGCCCCTACAATGTGGTGTATCTATTCGCTAATCGCTACGTTCGTAGGGCGGGCTTGCCCACAAGCCGCCGCGGACGGATGTGGGCATCCGGCCCTACGGATATGGCGAGGCTGACGGGCGGATAATATCCGCCCCTACAATATTGGTTGCAAATGATGCCGTCACGTCTGTAGGGGACGGCGCCCTCGACGTCCCGTGTCCTAGTTCCTAGTATCTACGTTAGTAAACATAATATGTTCCGGTATTTCCGCCGCCGTAATTATTGTAATCGCCGTAGCCGTCATAATTATCATAATTGTCATAATCGCCGTAATCGTCATAATAGTCGTAAGCGTCATAGTATCCGCCGTTGTTATAATCCGATTCGGGCGCGCTGTCGTCTTTCAGCGTTGACATATCCCACGCGAAGAAGAGGGCGACAAACAGCGCGGCGATAAGCGCTGCTATGCCGATCTTGACCGGGCTGTAGGGCCGCTCGCCGCTGACGTTTCCGGTGTCGCCGTTTATGGCGTAGGTGTAGTTCTTTTTGTTGTATGTGAAGTTTGAGGTCCAGACCGGCACTAAGATCTGCTTATATCCCGGGTTCCCGTAATCGGCGCTGATCCTCGTCACGTTGGCGGTGCTGAAGCCCTGCGCGATGATCGAGTTCTGCGCCCTCGCCCTGAGCTCCGCCTCAACCGAGCTTTTGACCCTCGAAAATCCCTCGACAGCAGAGAACGCATAATGCTCGGAGCTGACGCCCGAAAGAAAGGCGGGAGAATACGGATAGCTTCCGCTCTGTGTGTTAAACGGCATAACGCCGCTCAGTGCCTTTAAATTCGAGTCGCTGCCCGCGAACACGGGCACGTCGTCAAGGCGCTCGCTGACGGTGCCGCTGACCGGGAACCACTCGGTCCTCGTGCGGACGCCGTTCTTGCCGCCGCCGACCGTAACGATCCTGCCGCCCATTCCCGAATATGTCGCGGTGACGTCAAGGTCATATGTCCATATCGGGACGTAGATCGGCGTAAGCTTGCCCGACTGATAGGCGAGCTTGAGCTTGCTCGGCGCGAACCAGCGGTGGCCGATCCACTGCTTAAAGCGCGCCTTCGCGTCATCCTCGTCAATCGCGAACGGCACCACGCCGTCTGGCGGAATTCCGAAAGCCTGCCTCTTCGCGTCAACCTGTGAAGAGCCGCACATCGGGCACACGGCAGCGGTCTGGTTGTTTTCAAACTCAATGACGCTGCCGCAGGTCTTGCAGTAGATTACCCGCCGCGCGTTTGTCGGCGCGTTCATGTCGTCAAGATTATCGCTCGTGCTTGTGACCGAGGCGCCCGTCAGCTCATCCTCGCGCTTTTGATATTCCGAAAGCGGATGCTCGAGCACCTTGCTGTTGTCGGTGTCAAGCTCGCCGGGTGTGCCGCATGACGAGCACATGAACTGCCTTTTTCTTATGTTCCATTTCATAACGCCGCCACAGTTTTTGCATTTAAAATTTTGAATTTCGGGCTCTCTGTCAGCCCTCTGCGCGGCCGTATTTGAGGTTTCGCTCATAAAATCACCCCTCATTAAATATATTCTACTATAATATTAAATTAATGTCAACAAATTTAAAAAAAGGCTTGCATTATGTCGAATTTGGTGATATAATATATAAAACTGCCGCGTTTTTCTATCGCGCGGCGCTCCGGAGAAACCCGCTCACGGGGGCCGAAGGTGTACGGCGAAAGCCAATCTCTCAGGCAAAAGGACGGAGGTATTTCAGCCGCTGCTGTTATATTTTTCACGTTTTGTTTGAGCTAAAATCCTCGGGATTTCAGCTCTTTTTGTTATGTAAAAATAAAATTAATCATAAAACGGGGGAAAGTTATTATGGACAATTTTCTGAGCGTTGTTGAAAAGGTCAACAACGCGGTAAACGGCGTTGTGTGGGGCTGGCCCGCGCTTATCCTGCTGGCATTTGTGGGCGTTCTCATGACCTGCCTGACAAAGTTTTTCCAGCTCACCCACATCGGTCACTGGTTCAAGAACACGATCGGCGCGATCTTCGGCGACAAGCACGTCACCAAGCACACAAAAGACAAGTCGATCTCGCAGTTCCAGAGCCTCTGCACGGCTCTCGCGGCCACAGTTGGCACAGGCAACATCGCGGGCGTCGCCTCGGCGATCGTTATCGGCGGCCCCGGCGCGGTGTTCTGGATGTGGCTGATCGCGTTTTTCGGAATGATGACCAACTATTCCGAGAACGTGCTGGGCATTCTCTACAGGATAAAGAACCGCGACGGCGAATGGAGCGGCGGCGCTATGTACTACCTGCGCGACGGACTTGGCTCAAAGCCGCATTGTAAATACATAGGCGCGGTGCTGGCGGTGCTGTTTAGCTGCTTCTGCATGCTGGCATCGTTCGGCATCGGCAACATGACGCAGGTCAACACGATAACAACCAACATGCAGTCAGCGTTCAACATTCCGAGGATCGTCACCGGCATCGTTGTCATGGTTCTCGCGGGACTGGTTATAATCGGCGGAATTAAGAGGATCGCCGCCGTTACCGAAAAGATAGTTCCGGTCATGGTCGCGCTCTATTTCATCGGCACGATCGCGATCTGCGTGATCCACATCGAAAAGTTCGGCGCTGTTTTCTCGTCGATCTTCAGATGCGCGTTCTCGATGAAGGCCGCCGCGGGCGGCGGAGTCGGCGCGGGAATTGCCATGGCGATACAAATGGGTATGAAGCGCGGCGTGTTCTCGAACGAGGCAGGCCTCGGCTCGTCGGTAATGGTTCACTCGAGCTCCAACGTCAAGGAGCCCATCCGCCAGGGAATGTGGGGAATATTCGAGGTTTTCGCCGACACGATCGTTGTCTGCACCCTCACCGCGTTCTCGATACTCTCGTCCGGCCTGTTCGATCTTGAGACGGGCGTTCCCGTCGGCGAGATCGCCAACACCGGCGACCTTGTGGGCAACATATTCGGAAACACGTTCGGCCCCGTCGGCTCGGGATTTATCGCGCTCGCAATGCTGCTGTTCGCGTTCTCGACCGTGCTCGGCTGGAGCCATTACGGCACCAAGGCCTGCGAGTTCCTGTTCGGCACCGGCTCAACCATGCCATACAGGATAATATTCGTTATCGCGATCCTTGGCGGAGCGACCATGGGCGAAAATCTGGCATGGCAGCTCTCCGACACGTTCAACGGACTGATGATGCTCCCGAACCTTATCGGAGTGCTCGTGTTGTCGCCGCTTGTCTATAAATGCACAAAGAATTACTGCGACAGGCACTTCAGGCACCTCGACGTGACGCCGATGCTCTCGATGGACCCGAAGATACAGGCCGAAAACGAGGAAGCAGTCAGAAACGGCAGCGAATAAATTAATAAGTTAAAAGCGCGCCGCACGGCGCGCTTTTTTGTATGTAGAAAAACTACGTTTTTCAAAGCTGACTATTCGCTATTCGCAAATTACTAATCACTACGTTGTTAGTTCCGCAGGCTGTGTATGGGTGCGGGGATGCGTCCGCCGCGGTTTATGAAATTCTCGGCGCTGTGGTGGTGCACCGGCATTACCGGAGCTTCGCCGAGCAGGCCGCCGAATTCGAGCTTATCGCCGACCTTTTTGCCCGCGGCGGGAATTATTCTGACCGCGGTGGTTTTCTGGTTTATAACGCCTATCGCCATTTCATCGGCGATGATCGCAGAGATCGTCGAGGCGGGCGTGTCGCCCGGGATCGCGATCATGTCAAGACCGACCGAGCAGACGCAGGTCATTGCCTCGAGCTTGTCCAGCGTCAGCGCTCCACTCGCGGCGGCGTGGATCATGCCCGCGTCCTCGCTGACCGGAATGAACGCGCCGCTGAGTCCGCCGACGTAGCTTGACGCCATGACGCCGCCCTTTTTGACCGCGTCGTTGAGCAGCGCGAGCGCCGCCGTGGTGCCGTGGCAGCCGCAGCGCTCAAGGCCCATTTCCTCGAGGATATGCGCCACGCTGTCGCCGACCGCGGGAGTCGGGGCGAGCGACAGATCAACAATTCCGTAGGGAACGTCGAGCATTTTCGAGGCCTCGCGCGCGACGAGCTGGCCCATTCTTGTTATCTTAAACGCGGTGTTTTTGATCGTTTCGGCGACAGCGCCGAAGTCCTCGCCGCGCACATTCTCAAGCGCGCGTTTGACGACGCCCGGACCGCTGACGCCCACATTGATCACCGAGCTTCCCTCACCTACTCCGTGGAACGCGCCCGCCATAAACGGGTTGTCCTCGACAGGGTTGGCAAACACGACGAACTTGGCGCAGCCGAGCGAGTCGCTGTCCTTTGACATCTCGGACATTTTTTTGATGATCTCGCCCATCTCTTTGACCGCGTCCATGTTTATGCCCGCCTTGGTCGTGGCGACGCCCACCGACGAGCACACGAAGTCGGTGCCCGAGAGCGCCTCGGGGATCGAGGCGATCAGCTTTCTGTCCGACTCGGTATATCCCTTATACACCAGCGCCGAATAGCCGCCTATGAAGTCGATCCCGAGCGTTTTCGCCGCCCTGTCGAGGGTCTTGGCGAACGGTATGTAGTCGTCTGTTCTGCTCGCTGCCGCCACAAGCGAGATCGGCGTCACCGACACGCGCTTGTTGATTATCGGGATCCCGTATCTTCGGCCTATGGCCTCGCCAGCGGGAACCAGCTTCTCCGCCGTTTTTGTGATCTTGTCATAGATCTTTTTGCAGGCCTTTTCGGGGTCCTCGTCCGCGCAGTCGAGCAGGGATATGCCCATGGTTATCGTCCTTATGTCAAGGTGCTGGTCGCGGATCATTTTTATCGTTTCGGTTATTTCTTTTGTGTTTACATTGATCATAGCAATTTCCTTTCGATCTTCTTCTGCTTTCGGTCATCGCTGCGGCTCATATTCTGTGCATCGACTTGAATATGTCCTCGTGCTGGATCCTTATCTCAACGCCGAGCTCGTCGCCCATTTTGTTGAGCTTGTCCGCGAGGACGCTGAACTCAAGGTCGGAGTCGCCGAGGTCAACCATCATGACCATTGTGAAGATGTTCTTTACAATGGTCTGGTTGATGTCGAGGATGTTGATGTCGTGCTCGAAAAGAAAGCCGCTCACCTTTGCGATTATTCCTTTTTTGTCAATTCCCATAACGGAAAGTACTGCGTTCATAGTTTTCTCCTTTGTTTATATATAAATTTTATTTAATTCAATACAGCAACGCCCGCGGTGAGGTACAGGGCGAAGATCGTCCACGCGAGGTACGGGATAAGCAGATACGCCGCAGCCTTTGACGACTTGAAAAAGACGAGGATGTTCGCCGCGATCAGCACGATCAGCGCGATCAGCCACACAACCGAAAAGGTAAAGGCGCGGAAGTCAAAAAATATTATCGTCCACGCGAAGTTGAAAAAGAGCTGAATCCCGAAAATAAGATAGCCGAGCGACTTCATCTGCTGCGGCGCGTCGGACGCCCAAACGAGATAGAGCGAGACTCCCATAAGGAAATACAGAATGCTCCACACGATCGGGAACACGACGGACGGCGGCGACAGCGGCGGATTGTTGATCTCGGAATAAATATCCATCTGGTTTTTAGTCAGCAGCCATGAGAGGAAAGCGACCCCGAAAGGTATCGCGAGGCAGACCAGAAACTTCCGTAAGTTAAACGCTTTAAACATACAAATCACCTCAAAAAATTTTGATAGTATTATTGTATGTTTAATTCAGCGATTTATACTATATCAGCCCGAAATGCTCAAGCCCGCGCGTCACTCCTTCACAGACGACCGGCCCGGTCACATACGCGCCGAGCGACTCGAGGCGCTTCGCGTGGCGCTCCATGATAACCGGATTGCCGACGGCCGAGAGCATGTCAAAATCGTTCTCGCCGTCGCCGAAGGCATAGGTGTCGCAAAGATCGAGGCCGTAAGCCTCGATGACGGCCTTGATGCCGAAGGCCTTGGTTATGTATTTTTTAACCAGATCGCCCGACGGGTTCGAGCGGTGGCGGGTTATGTTGTATTTATCGCCGAAACGCTCAAGCAGCTTTTTGTAATTCTCCTCGCCCTCATAGGTGAACATCAGCTTATTTGCCGAAACTGTCCGCGGGTCGGACGGAAACTCGAAAAAGCAGCTCATGTCGAGGTTAAAATTGTTCATCATGCGGATAAAGCCCTCGTTGTGCCTCGGGCCGAAATAGCACTTCTCGTCGTTCTCGGTCACGAAACCGTAGCCGTTGGCCTCGAAGTAGTCCTTGAGCTCAAGCAGGTCGGCGGTCGATATCTTGTCGTCGATCACGAACTCGCCGTCAACCACCGCGCAGGCCCCGTTCGAGGTAACATAGCAGTCAAAGTCAAAATCGAGCTTCGGCACATAGCACCGCGCCCTTCCGGTCGCGAGGCAGGTCATGTAGCCGTTTTGTTTGAGCAGCCCGATCGAGCGCTTCGTTGCCTCGGTCGGCCTGAACAGATTGGCTTTCTCGTCAACGAGCGTGCCGTCAAAGTCAAAAAATACTGCACCTTTATAATTTTTCATATATAACACTCCAACATAGCAACATTGTGATTAGCGAACGTAGTGATTAGTTATTAGTGAATAGTGATTAGGCATCCCCTCTCAGTCGCCTTCGGCGACAGCTCCCCCCCAAGGGGGAGCCTATTTTTTACCTCACCTACGAAGGATGGCGGCATTTCTGCGGGCGCGGGCGCGAACTGCGTTTGCGGAGGTTGTAATTCCGCGTAGTTCCTAGTACCTATTCTCTAGTCCCTACGTTCACCTTTTCTTTCGGACGTCATATTATATTAGCAAGGAGATGAGCCATTATGTTTAATCTTATACTTATCGTTTTTGCGGCTGTGTTCGCTGTGATCGGGGCAATGACCCTGCTTTACGCGGCTGCGTGTTCACTGAGATCCCTGCACGGCTGCGGAAGCCGCGCCGAAGTTGTGCTTTATATAAACGAGGGGGAAAACGCCGAGGGGATCGTCAGAGAGTATGCCTCGCGTTTATGCTCGGGATTCTGCGGGATCCGCGCCGACGCTCTTGTCGTCGTATATTCAGGTCCCGGCGGGGAAACGCTTGAAATATTAAAGCGTCTCGAGGGAGACATAAGTATCCTCTCGGTATGCGGCGAGGCCGAATATCCGAGCCGCGTCAAGGCCGCAATCAGGAATTTATAAATCTTCCGGCAAGCGCGAAAACAAGAAACGCGCAAATGTTGATCACCGCCACGGTCGCGCCCGTCGGAGTCGAGGCCGCGTAGGAGACAATTATTCCAGCGGTGAAGCAGCACACCGAAACAGCCGAGGCCGTGATTATCACCGATCTGAACCGCTTGCACACGCGCATGGCGGACAGCGACGGAAAAATAATCAGGCTCGATATCAGGAGCGCTCCCATCATTCGCATGCCGAGGACTACCGTGACCGAGGTCAGCACGGCAATAAGCATATTGTACGCTCTGACTTTCGTTCCGGTCGCCGCGGCGAATGTCTCGTCAAATGTGACCGCGAAAATTTTGTTATAAAAAACAATAAAAAGCGCGATAACTATCACAGACAGCGCAGCGCTCAGCGCTACATCCTCCTTTGTCATAGCAAGGATGCTGCCGAAAAGATAGCTGTTTATGTCGGTATTCATTCCGGTCGTCATCGAAGCGGCAAGGATACCGACCGCCAGCGCGCCGGTAGAAATCATCGCAATGGCGCTGTCGCCCTTGATCTTGCTGCTCTCGCTTACTCTCAGCAGCAGCACTGCGGCGACCGCCACGACCGGCACGGTGAACTTCATGGGCGCAAACCCCAGCGCCGTGGCTATCGCGATCGCGCCGAAGGCCACATGGCTCAGCCCGTCGCCTATCATCGAATACTTTTTCAAAACAAGACTCACGCCGAGAAGCGCGGCGCAGAGCGAGACGAGCACGCCGACGATAAGGGCGCGCAAGATAAACGTGTATGAAAACATTGTTTGTATGTATTCAATCATGCTTGTGGCCCCCAATAAATTCCGCGCCCGCCGCGGATCTTTTATATTCCTCCGCTGTGCCGTCAAACAGTATGCCGCCGTCCATGTGCAGGATCCTGCCCGAATATTTGACCGCGCAGTGCACGTCATGCGACACCATGACTATCGTCATGCCGTTTTTGTGCATATCGTTTATGATATTAAAAAGCTCGGTCGTCACCACGGGGTCAAGCCCCGTCACGGGCTCGTCCAGAAACAATATCTTGCCCGCGGCGCACATCGCGCGCGCCAAAAGAGCGCGCTGCTGCTGACCGCCGCTGAGTTCGCGGAAGCATTTGTCCGCTATACCGGATATTCCCAAAAGCTCCATGTTGTCATGGGCTTTTTTCTTGTCATTAAGCGAATAAAATGGAAGCGGGCCGCGCCTCTTAACGCAGCCCGACAGAACCACCTCGAAAACCGAAGCGGGAAAGTCCTTCTGCAGCGGCGTCTGCTGTGCGAGATAACCGATGTCGCTCTGCACGAGGCCTCCGCCATAGATTATTTTACCCCTCTCAGGGGCCTTGAGCCTGAGCAGAGCTTTAAGCAGCGTGCTTTTTCCGCTGCCGTTCCGGCCTATTATGCTCAAATATTCGCCTTGGTTTACAGAGAAGCTGATGTCGCGGGCAACGGTCATTCCCTCGTAGCCCAAAGACACGTTCTCGCATGTGATCAGCGGCATGATAACTCCTTTTTAAGCGGATTTGGATTTTTGGGATTTATACACGATAAGCGGGGCGCACTGCTTATCCACGCAGTCGCGGGTAATTATCACCTTTTGCGCGCCCTCGGTCGAGGGGATCTCATACATAATGTCAAGCATTATATCCTCTACAACGGTGCGCAGGCCCCGAGCGCCGGTCTCGCGCTTCGCGGCCTTTTCCGCGATGAGCTGAACCGCTTCATCCTCAAACTCCAGCTCCACGCCGTCCATTTTCAGCAGTGTCTTATATTGTTTGAGCAGCGCGTTTTTGGGTTCGATAAATATTCGTTTGAGCGCTTCAACGTTCAGATTATCAAGAGTAGCGACGATCGGCAGCCTGCCGATAAGCTCCGGTATCAGGCCGTATTTGATGAGATCATCGGGAGTGACCTGTTTGAGCATCTCACCCGAATTGCGCTCGCTCTTGCTCTCAACTTTCGCTCCGAAGCCGAGTGTTTTTGACGCGACTCGCGACTCGATTATCTTGTCAAGACCGTCAAAGGCTCCGCCGCATATGAACAGAATATTCGTGGTGTCGATCTGGATGAAGTCCTGCTGAGGGTGCTTTCTGCCACCGTTGGGAGGCACATTGGCTACCGTGCCCTCCAGGATCTTCAAGAGCGTCTGCTGAACACCCTCGCCGCTGACGTCGCGGGTGATCGAGGGATTTTCCGAGCGTCTCGATATCTTATCGACCTCGTCTATATAGATAATGCCTTTTTCGGCCAGTTCAATGTCATAGTTGGCGGCCTGAATGAGCTTGAGGAGGATGTTTTCAACGTCCTCACCCACATAGCCTGCCTCAGTCAGCGAAGTCGCGTCCGCGATCACAAACGGCGCGTTGAGCCTTCTGGCCATGGTCTGGGCGAGGAACGTCTTGCCCGAACCGGTGGGGCCGATCATAAGTATATTGCTCTTTTGCAGCTCAACATCGTCAGCGTCGGCTGCCCCGCCGCTTATTCTTTTGTAGTGGTTATATATGGCAACCGACAGCGCCTTTTTAGCCTCGTCCTGGCCTATAACATACTCGTCGAGGAACTCGTGGAGTTCTCTCGGCTTGGGCAGCTCGGAAAATTTTTCAAGCTTTGCCGCCTCGGTTTTTCCCAAGTTGTCCTCGTCATCAATATTCAAAATGTCTATGCACAGATCAACGCATGCATCGCAGATATTGGCCACAGGGCCGTGGATCAGCTTATGCACCTGAGATTCGGTCTTACCGCAGAACGCGCATATGTCATCATTTTTAATATTTCTTCCTGCCATTAAATTACCTCCGGTTAAAACTTTCGCTTCGATGCGCGAACATTAATTTTCCCCGCGCGCAGGGCGCTGCCGTCAGCGCTTCGTTACAATGCTGTCGATAAGTCCGTATTTGAGCGCTTCTTCCGCATCCATAAAGTTGTCTCTCTCGGTGTCTCTTTTAACAACTTCAAGAGGCTGGCCGGTGTTGTCGCTCAGGATCTTGTTCAGGTTTTCCTTGATCTTGATCATTCTGTCAACGTGGATCTTCATATCGGTGGCCTGACCCTGAACGCCGCCCAGAGGCTGGTGGATCATGATCTCGCTGTTGGGCAGAGCGAAGCGCTTGCCTTTCGCACCCGATGAGAGCAGGAACGCGCCCATCGAAGCCGCCATGCCGACGCATATCGTCGAAACGTCAGCCTTGGTGTACTGCATCGTGTCATAAATGGCCATGCCCGCCGTGACCGAACCGCCGGGGCTGTTGATATACAAATTGATGTCTTTGTCCGGATCCTCACTGTCGAGGAAAAGAAGCTGCGCCACAACAAGGCTGGCGGTCGCGTCGTTCACCTCGTCGGACAGGAAAATTATCCTGTCCTTAAGCAGTCTTGAAAATATGTCGTAAGACCGCTCGCCTCTGCCAGTCTGTTCGATCACATAAGGCACAAGGCTGTTTGTAATTATTTTTTTGTCCATGGAAACTCCTCCTAAATTAATATAAAAGGTTAAGGTTGATTTGACGTTTCAAATCAACCTCTAAGCTCTTTCAAGCGATGTTTATTCAAAATCGGCGTTTTCGACCAGGAGCGCAATGGCCTTTTGAGCCTTAAGGCGCTCGGTCACATCGGATTCGGGAATATATTTTTTGATATCCTCGACCTTCATGCCGTTGTCCTTGCTGATGTTCTCATACTCGCCCTCGATGTCGTCGGCGCTGATCTCGATTTTCTCGACCTCGGCGACTTTCTCGAGCACCAGAGTTCTCTTAACGCGCTTTTCAGCCTCGGGCTTGTACTGGGCGCGTACCATGTCCATGGTCTGGCCGGTGTACTTCATGTATGATTGAAGATCAAGACCCTGATAGCGAAGCTGCATATCCATATCCCTGATCATGGTATCGATCTGGTTGTTGATCATTTCCTCGGGAATGTCTATCTCTGTCGCGCCGCACACAGCGTCAACAACGTTCTGTTCGGTCTCGTTCTTCTCTTTTTCGGCATTTTCTTCCTGAAGCTTCTTGCGGATGTCGGCCTTGTACTCGTCAAGAGTGTCAAATTCGCTGACGTCCATTGCGAAGTCATCGTCCGCCTCGGGCAGTTCTTTGAACTTTACGGAATTGATCTTTACCTTAAAGAGCGCGTCCTTGCCGGCAAGATCCTCGGCATGATATTCCTCGGGGAACGTAACATTAACGTTGACTTCGTCGCCCGTATTTTTGCCGAGAAGCTGATCCTCAAATCCCGGTATAAACTGACCCGAGCCGATCGTCAGATCAAAGTTCTCGCCCTTGCCGCCCTCAAACGGAACGCCGTCGACCGAGCCGTCAAAATCTATGTTGGCGATGTCGTCAGCCTGTATCGGTCTGTCGTCGGCGGGAACAAGGCGGGAATTCCTCTTCCTTATCTTTTCTATTTCGTCGTCAACATCCTGATCGGTCACGGGGTATTCGGCCTTTTCGGCCTTAATTCCTTTATAATTGCAAAGCTCAAACTCGGGCTTTACTACGACCTTGGCTGTGAAAACGATATCCTTTGCGGGGTCGATGCTCTCCTCTTTAATGTCGATCTCGGGCTGGGCCACGGGATAAAGTCCGTTTTCCTCAACCGCTTTATCATACGCGTCGGGAAGCACAAAGTTCACAGCATCCTCATAAAATATTTCCTTGCCGTAGGTCTTTTCGATAAGGAAGCGCGGCGCTTTGCCCCTTCTGAAACCGGGAAGGTTGATCTTCTTGACGTTCTTTTTGTAAGAACGCTCAAGCGCCTTTTCAAACTCCTCGGGCGTAACCGAAAACTCAAAGGTTACAGTGTTGTTCTCTCTCTCTACATTTGAATTAGCCATTAAAATTACCTCTCTATGCTCAATATGTATTATTTACATGTTTTTAAATTATAACACACCTATTGCGATATAACAAGAGTTTTTGCGAAAAAAATTAACAAAAATTGGCTGCGGCAGCGCCTGTTTTCTTATAAATTTATATTATTTGCAAATAAGCTTAGGAACGAATCGCAGATAATCGCTGGCGACAAGGATCAGTTTCACGCCGCCTACATCGCCCTGAACGGCGAAATCCTGAGCAGCCGCGTGCAGATGTCCGTAAACGCAGGTCTTTACTCCGTATTCGTTAAAGATGTCGATAAAATCACGGTTCAGCCCGTTTTTCTCGACCGGCGGATAGTGCATCGCCGCGATGATCTCCTTGGGTCTGTGCGCTCTCGCGCTCTCAAGCGAAAGGATCATCCTCTCCTTCTCGCGCAGGAACAGACGCTTGTCCTCGTCGCTCGAGTTTTCCTTGGCGATGTTCCAGCCGCGTGTGCCGCATACCGCGATACCGCTCTTCTCGCAATAAAAGCAGTTGTTATGAACGAATTCAACGGTGTCAAACCCGTTCGAATCGGCAAAGCCGCGAAGCTTGTTCATGGTCGTCCACCAATAGTCATGGTTGCCCTTCATTATTATTTTTGTGCCGTTTAATCCGTTGATATAGTCAAAGTCGCAAAACGCGTCGTCAAGATACGTTGCCCATGAAATATCACCGGGCATGATAACTATATCATCCCTGCCGACTATTCTCTGCCAGTTTTCCCTCAGGCGGTCAACATAGTTGTCCCACTGCGGGCCGAAAACGTTCATCGGCTTGTCAATGCCGAGCGGCAGATGAAGATCAGAAATCGCAAATACCGACATAATTTTTACCTCAGTTCCATAAATTCCGATAATCACGCGATAAATAACGCGCCCGAATCCGCATACAAAAGCGGTTTATCGGGAACAATAAGCCCGTACCGAATGTTAATTCGAGAAATCCCGAAAGGAGGATCATGTCATGGACGGACACAACAATAAAATCGTCTGCAAAGTGAGTGACTGCGAGTATCACGCAGCGGATGACGTCTGCACCGCGAACTGCATCGAGGTGGGCTGCACGCAAAACTGCTGCAGCTCGTGCGATACCGAGTGCGTAACATTCAAGCCGCAAAGCGGCGAGTAAAAGGCGCCGTCAGGCTCTCCCCCTTTTAAGGGGGAGAGCTGTATGCGGCATTTTGCGCAATTTGGTCGTAGGGGACGGCGCCCTCGACGTCCCGCGGCCGGATGTGGACATCCGGCCCTACGAACATAGTGAATAGCGATTAGTGAATAGGAGACGGGACGGCGTAAAAACCTCTCTCTCCTAAAGGCGGGCGAGACAAACGTGCGGATATTATCCGCCTGTTTTCCCTAAGTCGAGCCTATTTACCCAATGCCGATTTTATCGCGGCGTACATATCTTTTGAATCTATAACATCGCCGAAGCGGATTTTTTTCTGTCTGAGAGCCTCAAGCGATCCGGGGATATCCGTCTCGGTCTTTTCGGCGAGAAGATCGAGCTGCTCGAAATCATCATGACCGTACGGCTCAACGCCGAGAGCCGACAGCACCGAGCCCGCGAACTTATACGGGCTGGCCGTTGACGCGATGACCGTTTTTGTCATATCTCCGGTCTGCTCAACATACTGTTTATACACGTCGATCGCAACCGCGGTGTGCGTGTCGGGCGTGTAGCCGGTGTCGGCAAATGTGTTGAATATGCGGACTTTTGTGAAATAATCGTCGCAGCAGCCCGCCCAGAACAGCTTTCCGATCCTGTTGTGCATTGCCTTGGTCAAGGTGTAGCAGCCGTCCTTTGAGAGCTTATCCATAAGCTCTTTTATTTTTTTGTCGTCTTTGCCCGACACGTCAAACAGCAGACGCTCAAGATTGCTGGATATAAGAATGTCCATTGAGGGCGATATGCTCTGATAGAACTCTCTGTTTCTGTCATATGTTCCCGAACGCAGGAAATCGGTCAGCACGTTATTTTGATTTGACGCGCAGATAAATCTGTTGACCGGCAGGCCCATTTTCTTCGCGTAGTACGCGGCGAGAATGTTGCCGAAATTGCCGGTGGGAACGCAGATGTTGATCTTTTCGCCGTTTTCCGCTTCGCCGCCTTTGATCATGTCGCAGTAGGCCGAGACATAGTAAACGATCTGTGGAACCAGTCTGCCCCAGTTTATTGAGTTGGCGGACGAGAACGCAAAGCCTTTTTTGTCAAGCTCCTCTGTTATCTTTTTGTCGGTGAAGATCTTCTTAACGCCGCTTTGAGCGTCGTCAAAATTGCCGCGGATACCGAACACGCTCACGTTCGAGCCGTCCTGAGTGATCATCTGGCGCTTCTGCATATCGCTTACGCCGTCGCTCGGATAGAAAACGATGATCTTTGTTCCGTCAACGTCGCTGAATCCCTCAAGCGCGGCTTTTCCTGTGTCGCCCGAGGTTGCAACGAGGATCACTACGGTCTTTTTTTCGCCCGTCTTTTTCATCGCTGTCGTCATAAAATACGGCAGTATCTGCAGCGCCATGTCCTTAAAAGCGCAAGTCGGGCCGTGCCACAGCTCAAGGATATATTCGCTCTCTCCGATCTTGACCAGCGGCGAGACTTTTTCGCTTCCGAAGCCGCTGCCGTAAGCGCCCTCGGTGCATTTTGAGATCTCCTCTTCGGTAAAATCGGTAAGAAACAGCTTTAATATGAAATTCGCTCTCTCGATATATGTCATTTCCGAAAGCTTCGCAAAATCCGACTTTTTAAGGCGGGGAAACGTCTCGGGGACAAACAGGCCGCCGTCGTCGGACAGTCCTTTTATTATTGCTTCGGCAGAGCTGAGCTTAAGCTCTTTGTTTCGTGTGCTGATGTAATTCATGCAATCAAACCTTTCAATATATTTATAGTAGTTTTTAGTAGTTTTGCGGATCATATTCGCGCGGCCGAATCGACGGCTGCACAGCAAGAGAGGCCGCGAAACTCACGGCCTCTTTACAATACCACAAAAAACAATTTAAGTCAACAATTATATTGAGCAAAATTAGTCAACAATATATTTCTTAACGTTTTCGCCGGCGTCTGAAGCTTTGGCGCTTACCATCATAGTAAACGACACGCCGAACTTTTTCTCGAACTTTTCAAGGTCGCCCACGAACTTGTCGAGAGACTCCATTGTTCCGCTCTTTACGCTCTTAAAAACGCTGTCTATGAAAATGTGCGTCACATCGTAATCCTGAGCCAGAATTCCGCAGATAAGACCGTCAAACATATCAAAGTTGCGTATCGAAAAATCTTCGGTGTCGACCATGCGGGCCTTTCTTGAGAGATCATGCATCAAGCGGTTGCCGTCCGTTATGCAGACAACATTTCCGTGCTCTGTATTGACCGCCTCGTTAACGTCCTCGATTATTTTCTTGGTCTTTCCGCTGCCCTTAAGGCCGATATGTATTTTTATCATTGTGATTACCCCTTTCCGGTTGTATTTATTATGTCAATCTTGTTTTATTATAGTCATATGATAACACACTTATTCCGAATAATCAAGAACTATTTCGAAATAATCAAGAATAATTTTCGTATTATCGGAAATAAATTTCGCAGCGCGGGAATTACTTCAGGCGCGCCTCAAGAGCCTCCTTATCGGCCTCGTAACCGGGCTTGCCGAGCAGGGCGAACATGTTCTTTTTATAGCTCTCAACTCCGGGCTGGTTGAACGGGTTAACGCCGAGCAGATAGCCGCTGATGCCGCATGCCTTCTCAAAGAAGTAAACGAGCTGGCCGAAGGTATATTCGTCAAGCTTCTCAAGCTCAACTATGAGATTGGGAACTCCGCCGTCTGTGTGCGCGAGCAGGGTGCCCTCAAACGCCTTTTTGTTAACGAAGTCCATCGTCTTGCCTGCCAGGAAGTTCAGGCCGTCAACATTGTCTTTATCGGTCGTCATCTCGATATCGGACTTTGAGTTCTTGACATAAAGAACGGTCTCAAAGAGCTGGCGCCTGCCGTCCTGAATATACTGGCCCATTGAGTGAAGGTCGGTCGAGAACGACGCGCCCGCGGGGAATATGCCCTTCTTGTCCTTGCCCTCGCTCTCGCCGTAGAGCTGCTTCCACCACTCTATAAAGTACTGGAGCTCCGGCTCATAGTTAACAAGCATCTCTATCGTCTTGCCCTTCTGGAGCAAAATGTTCCTGATCGCCGCGTACTGATAGCACTCGTTCTCTTTAAGATCGGCGCTCATATACATCTCTCTCGCGTCGGCCGCGCCCTGCATCATCGCGTCGATATCCGCGCCCGAAACAGCAATAGGCAGCAGGCCCACGGCCGTCAGAACGGAGTATCTTCCGCCCACGTCATCGGGAACAACGAAGGTCTGATAACCTTCCTCATCGGCCAGATTCTTGAGCGCGCCGCGCGCCTTGTCGGTCGTGGCGTAAATGCGCGACTTCGCTTCCTCTTTTCCGTACTTTTCCTCAACGTAATTCTTGAGTATGCGGAAAGCGATCGCGGGCTCTGTGGTCGTGCCCGACTTTGAAATGATGTTGACCGAAACATCCTTGCCTTCGATCGTCTTTAAAACGGCGTTTAAGTAGTTGGGGCTGATGTTGTTGCCGCAGAAGATGATCTGAGGCTTTTCGGTCATATTATAAAACGGACCGCCCAAAAAATCGCAGGCAGCCTTCGCACCGAGGTATGAACCGCCGATGCCGACAACCAGAAGCACATCGCTGTCGCTTCTGATCTTCGCGGCGGCCTTTTTGATCCTTGCAAACTCATCCTTGTCATAGTCAACAGGAAGATCGATCCAGCCGAGGAAATCGTTGCCCGCGCCGGATTTGCTCATAAGCGTCTTGTCAACGGCGCAGATCTGCGCCTGCATGTTGTCGATCTCATCCTGAGTGAAGAAACCGAGCGCCCTGCGGTAGTTAAAAGTTACATTCTTTTTCATAGGTATATCTCCTTTTGTTTTGTTTAAATAATTTCACTAAAAATATTTTACCATAATTGAAAAATTTGTGCAATACCTATTATAAAATTTTTTAAAATTTTTTCGCGCTTCCACGCGGATCAAAAAATTAATTTAGAAAAATTTGCTTGTATATATTGTCGTTTATCTTCACAAAATACTATTGCGGCACATGAAATTTAAATATTTAATATTTAAAAAGTGTGATTTAAGAAAAAGGAGTGAAATAAAATGGCTAATTCAAACAATTCAAGCAAGCTGGTCGTTCCTCAGGCTAAGGCCGCTATGGATCAGTTCAAAATGGAGGCTGCATCCGAGGTCGGCGTTACTCTTAACAAGGGCTACAACGGTGATCTGACTTCAAGACAGGCCGGAAGCATCGGCGGTCAGATGGTCAAGAAGATGATCGAGAAGTATGAGAAGGACGCCGCGAACCAGCAGGGCTAACAAGCCGAAAAAGACAGTGAATCCTCTTTACTGGAAATTTATATCATACGACGAAAATCCGTGAGGATTCGTCAAAAAAGGCGGCGTTTTGCCGCCTTTTACATATTTATTGAGTATTTTTTGAAAAAATATTGATTTTTGCTTGAAAACCTATAAAATCTATGTTATAATAGTAAATAAATACGCCGCTATAGCAAAACGCAGCCGAAGCCCGCTCGGGATAAATGCCGCGTTTGTTTATATCGGCAAAAAGGGGTGATACATTTGAAAATTTCAACCAAGGGAAGGTACGCGCTCCGAATGCTGCTTGACATGGCGGAGCACCAAAACGACGGATTCATCTCACTCAAGGACATTGCTGACAGACAAAATATTTCAAAAAAGTATCTTGAGCAGATCATCGCTCTTTTCAACAACACCGGGATCCTGCGTTCAAGCCGCGGTTTCAAAGGCGGTTATCGGCTTGCCCGCGATCCGGAGAATTACACTGTCGGCGAGATATTGAGGATAACAGAAGGCAGCCTGGCTCCGATCTCGTGTCTTGAATATCAGCCCAATCTGTGCGAACGCAGCGCGTCGTGCAAAACGCTTTTCGTCTGGGAAGGATTGTATAAGGTCATCATTGACTACCTTGACGGAATAACAATAAAAGATATAATAGACAAAAACGCTGCTCTCGCCGGTGACGATTACGTGATCTGATGATCGCTGCGGGTGAATTGTAACAAATTGTCAAATCTCCCATAGAATATATTGAAACGGCCGTGAGCCGTAAAAAATTCAGGAGGTTTGAATATGAGTTACAACAATAATACTTACTGCAGAAAAAACAACGGCGGATGCGGATGCTGTGAAGAAATAAACGATCCCGACGCCGCCGGTATCGCCGCAGACTGCGCGGCCGAGGCCGAAGCTGCCGACGAAAGACGCTGCGAGGATTTTTCGGATCCCGTCTGCGTCAGCGCGAAAAAAATATACGATTCCTGCAGAGAAAGGAACTGCGTTGCCGATTCAAGGGTCTATGTCACAGCGGACAATCAGAGTCTCATTGACGACGCGATAAACGTCAAACTCAAGAAGGCCGAGATCATCCATGTTTACACCGATATAGAGCCTCTGCCTTACAACACGGGCTATTATTCGGTCGATATAAAATTCTTTGTTGACGCCACGCTTGAAGTGTTCACATGCATGGGCGAGCCTGAGGAGATTCATGGTCTTACCGCTTATGACAAGCGCATAGTCCTCTACGGAGGCGAAGGCGGCACCAAGACATTTACATCCGCGTTTGAGCCTGGCGAGGAGATCGAGAAGGTCAAAAAGTCCGACAACCTCCCCATCGTCACGATCGAGGCGGTCGATCCGATCGCCCTGGGCGCAAAGCTTGTCGACAATGAATCCTGCTGCTGCGGCGCCTCTGTTCCGACAATTCCCCAGAACATTTGTTCATGCTACGGCAACGATCTTGTGACCGACGATGATGTGCGCAGGATCACGGTAAGCTTTGGTTTATTCACTATCGTGAGACTTGAGCGAGAGGTCTCGCTGCTTATCAACGCGGTCGACTTCTGTATTCCGGAGAGCGTATGCACAGCCGCCACGGACGACGATCCATGCGATCTGTTCAACACTATCCGCTTCCCACTCAACGAGTTCTATCCGCCCGCTTCCGATAACGGAAACGACAAGCCCTACTGCGAGAGCAATGGCTGCGGATGCCGCGGCTAAAATTTCAGACAAAAAAATATGGCGCGCACGCGCCATATTTTTGTTGTGCTTGTTATCTGCTTTCCTCGGCTGTGTATCTTGAGAGTATACGGTCGCGGAAGAAAAACGTGATCGACCATATCGCGCCAAGACTGACCAGCGTATAGACTATGCGGCTTAAAATGCTCATACTTCCGAAGATGAACGAAACCAGGTTAAAGTCGAACAGGCCGACAAGACCCCAGTTAAGACCGCCTATTATCAACAAAATTAAAGCAACTATATCCATAATATTAAGTCTCCTTTTTATTTTGGATTTATCAATATTATTGCCGCATTAAAAAATTTTATTCATAATTTATTTTATTTTAAAGCTTGACTTTTCGGCGCGGTGAGTGTATAATAAAGTAAAGAATGTAAAGAATACAAAGAATTTCGGAGATGATATTATGGAAGTTGCAAAAATTTCAAGCAAGGGTCAGATCACAATACCTATATCCGTCAGACACGCCCTCAAGCTTAAAAGCGGCGATAAGGTCGTTATTCAGGAAGAAAACGGCAGATTTTATTTTGACAACGCCGCGCTCGTAGCGTTCGGCAGAGTTGAAAACGAGTTCAAAGGCGCCGCCGCGGAGGCAGGCTTTTCAAACGATGCGGAAATGCAGGAATACATGAAGGAAATACGCGGTGAAGTGCGGGGTTACTGATCATGAAAATTATGCTCGACACAAACATTCTTGTTTCCGCGATTTTCTTTCCGACCGCGCAGACGCACCGTTTTGTGCGCGAAGTGAGCGTTAGCCACCGCCTTGTGCTTTGCGATTATGTTATCGAGGAATTAAGGCTCGTGGTTGAGCGGAAATTTCCGTCAAAAAAAGAGCCGATCGAGAATTTCTTCGCGGAGCTGCCGTTTGAATATCTCCGTGTGCCGAAATGTGTTGACGCCGAAAATATTCCTTCGGTCAGAGATCAAAAGGATACACCTATCATCGCCGCGGCGATCAATGAAAACGTTGATGTTTTTGTGACCGGCGACAAGGATTTTCTTGTTCTGAATATTAAAGTGCCGGAGATCATGACAATGACCGAGTTTCTGGAAAAATATGCTTAACCATAAGACGCCGCGGGCATGCGGCGTCTTTATCAATTATTTCATGTGTTTTCTGGAGGCGGTGACGGTGTTGCGCATCAGCATTGCAACGGTCATGGGACCGACTCCGCCGGGTACGGGGGTTATCGCGTGGGCGAGCGGCTCGACCTCGTCAAAGTCAACGTCGCCGCACAGCTTGCCGTTTTCGTCTCTGTCCATTCCGACGTCGATCACGACCGCGCCGGGCTTCACCATGTCGCCCTTGACAAACTTTGCAATTCCGACGGCCGCGACCAGAATATCCGCGCGCGAGGTTATCTTTTTAAGATTTTTCGTGTGCGAGTGGCAGGTCGTGACCGTGCCGTTCTCGTGCAGCAGCAGCATCGACATAGGCTTGCCGACAATATTGCTGCGACCGATAACAACGCAGTTTTTGCCGTCAACATCGACGCCGCTCTCATGTATAAGCTCCATAATTCCCGCCGGAGTGCAGGGCAGGAAGTCAAAGTCGCCGATCATTATTTTTCCCACGTTCACCGGATGGAACGCGTCAACGTCCTTGTCGGGGCGGATGTTGTTTATGATAACGCTGTCGTCAAGGTGCTTCGGCAGCGGGAGCTGTACCAGAATTCCGTCGATTTTGTCGTCGGCGTTCAGCCTGTCTATCAGAGCAAGCAGCTCCTCCTCCGTCGTGTTTTCGGGCAGGCGGTGCATCTCGGAATAGATCCCGGTCTCCTCGCAAGCCTTTTCTTTGTTGCGGACGTAAACCTTGGACGCCGGATCGTCGCCCACCAGAACCACCGCGAGGCCGGTTGTCTTGCCGCTTTTCTCAAGCGCCTCGACTTCCGCCTTAATTTCTTCCTTTACCCTTGCCGACACTGTTTTTCCGCTGAGAATTTTTGCCATTTTTGTTGTTCCTCCTTGTATTATGGTTGTTATTATACGGTTTGATCAGACATTTTTTGTCATATCCGATAAGGTCGCCGCGTCCGGCCTTTATGAGCGCGCGGTACACGAGCTTATAATTCTTCGGGTCGCGGTACTGGAGCAGCGCCCGCTGCATCTGTTTTTCCTCATATGTTCTCGGAACATAGACCGGCTGCATCGTGCGCGGATCTATCCCGGTGTAGTACATGCAGGTCGAAATGCTGCCGGGCGTGGGATAAAAGTCCTGCACCTGTTCCGGGCTGTGTCCGGTATCGCGCAGATATTCCGCAAGGCACACCGCGTCTTTTAAGGTACAGCCCGGGTGCGACGACATAAGATACGGCACGAGGTACTGCTCCTTGCCGAGCTCGCGGTTCGCGCTTTCAAATTTTTTCCTGAATTTTTCATAAACATCGTGCGCGGGCTTTCCCATGTATCCGAGCGCGTTGTCCGAAACATGCTCGGGCGCGACTTTGAGCTGGCCGCTGATATGGTGACAGATAAGCTCGCGCAGGAACTCGCCGCTCTTGTCGGCAAGCACATAGTCAAATCTCACGCCGCTGCGCACAAACACTTTTTTGACGCGCGGCAGGGCGCGGAGTTTCCTTAAAAGTTCAATATAATCGCTGTGATCCGCGATAAGCTTCGGGCAGGGCTTGGGGAACAGGCACTGCCTGTTTTTGCACACGCCACGCTTCTCCTGCTCTTTGCAGGACGGGAACCTGAAGTTCGCCGTCGGGCCGCCGACGTCGTGTATATAGCCTTTGAAATTCTTTTTTTCCGTCAAGATCCGCGCCTCTCTCAGGATCGACTCATGGCTGCGAGAGGATACTGCGCGGCCTTGGTGAAGAGTGAGCGCGCAAAAATTGCAGCCGCCGAAACAGCCGCGGCACGAGGTTATCGAGAACTCGACCTCTTTTATCGCCGGAACGCCGCCCACGCTCTCATAGGACGGGTGATAGGTCCGCGCGTAAGGCAGCTCGTATACGTCGTCAAGCTCCTGCGTGGAAAGCGGAGCCGCGGGCGGGTTCTGCACAACATACCGCCTGTCATCAAGCTGTATCAGCGGCTTTCCGCGCACATGGTCCTGCTCCTCATATTGTATTTTCGTTGCTATGGCATAACTCGTCTTATCGCCCGCGGTCTCACCAAACGACGGCAGCATGATCCCGTCGTACGGAAGCGCGGCCTCATCGCTCTCAAGATACATAGTGCCGGGGACGCCCTTTATCTGCGACGCGGGAACGCCCGCGTCAAGCAGTCCGGCGATCTCGGTCACGGCCCTCTCGCCCATACCGAAAATCAAAATATCCGCTCCGCTGTCGATCAATATGCTGCGGCGAACCTTGTCGCTGTGGTAGTCATAGTGTGCGAACCGCCTGAGGCTGGCCTCGATACCTCCTATTATTATCGGAACATCGCCGTAAGCCTCGCGGATCCTGTTGCAGTAGACTATCGTCGCGCGGTCGGGGCGCATTCCCGCTCTGCCGCCCGGTGAATAGAGATCGGTATTGCGCACTTTTTTTGCGGCGGTATAACGGTTGACCATCGGGTCAATGTTCCCGGACATAACCAAAAAGCCCAGACGGGGCCTGCCGAGACGAGTGAAGTCATCGCTGTCCCGCCACCGGGGCTGTGAGATTATGCCGACGCTAAACCCCGCGCGCTCAAGCACACGCGAAATTATCGCGTGTCCGAAGCTGGGGTGATCAACGTATGCGTCGCCGATAACATAAACAAAATCAAGCTTGTCAATGCCGCGCGCAGCCATATCCGCTTTTGACACGGGCAAAAAATCAAAATTATCCATAGCCGTATTATAACACCAAGAATGTTATTAGTCAATCGTTTATTAGTAATGGCCCCTGCAATGAATGATAATTATGCTGTCATTTTCGATCTTATAAATCAATCTGTGCTCATCATCGATCCGCCTGCTCCAAAAGCCTTGATACTCGTGCTTGAGCGGCTCGGGCTTTCCTATCCCGTCATAACCGTTCCTGTCAATATCCTTAACAAGCTGATTTACGCGCTTTAAAATTTGTCTGTCCTTTGCCGCCCAATAAAGGTAGTCATCCCACGCGTCGTCTGTCCAAATTTTATTCATCATCCACCTCTAAAACCAAATTTTTATTCATCTTCCACCTCAATCAATTCGTGTTTCGTAAGCCGACCTTCTTTGTAGTCGTTCAGTGATTTTGCCAAATACTTCTGATTTGCTTCCGAATAGAACGGCTCCGACGACCTGATCTCAAACGGAATTTTCTTCTCGCGCACGACCGCCTTTGCGAAAACCGTGATAGCGGTCGACATACTCATTCCGAAATCGCTGCACATATTATCAAATTCCTTTTTCAGTCCGTCGTCCATTCTGATGCTGAATGTTGCCTGTGCCATATTCATACCCTCCTTGTTTGTTATAAAAATTATATCATATATTATTGCATTTGTCAATAAAATTATTTATTTTTATTTAATTTATAACACAAATTAAATCTTGAAATGCAATGCCAAAATATGTTAAAATATTATCGAGGTGAAAAAATCAATGTGGAAATACATACGGCCTTATCTGCCTTACGCGGTTTTCGCGGCGCTTTGCATGGTGGGCGAGGTCTCGATGGATCTGCTCCAGCCCGACATAATGAGCCGCCTCGTGGACGAGGGCGTGCTCGGCATTTCAAGCGGCGGAGTTCCGAATATCAACATGGTGCTTGTGACGGGCGCGGCAATGCTCGGCATCGCCCTGCTCGGCTGTCTGTTCGGCTCTACCAACAATGTTTTTGTGCAAAACGCGGGCCAGAGGGTCGGCAACGACATGCGCAAAGACTGCTTCAAAAAAATAATGGGATTTTCCTTTCCTCAAGTCGAACGGTTCGGCACCGGATCGCTTATAACCCGCGTCACAAACGACATCACGCAGGTGCAGAACTTTGTCAGCATGTTTGTCCGCGGCCTGATCCGCACATCGCTGCTGACGATCGGAAGCGTTTTCTTTCTGTTCAGACTGAACACAGTGTTCGGCCTGATCTCGCTGTGCGCCTCGCCGCTTATACTTGCGGTCATCGCGTTCTGCATACGCAAGACCAACCCGCTGTTCCCAAAGCTCCAGCAAAAGCTCGACAACATAAACTCGATCATGCAGGAGGACATATCGGGTATCCGCGTGATAAAGGCTTGCGTCCGCGAAGTTTACGAAAAGCTGCGTTTTGGCAAGGCAAACGGCGAGCTGATCAAGACCCAGCTAAAAATTCTGATAATTTTCGCGTTTATGAATCCCCTGATGAACGTTCTGCTTTACTCGGCGATCGTGCTTATCCTGTTTTTCGGCTCGGCAGGGGCAGCAGCCGAAACGACGACACCCGGCGCGATAATGGCGGCGATAACATACGCGACCCAGCTCTTAAACGGAATACTTATGCTCGTCATGCTCTTCCAGACGATCTCAAGGGGCTACGCCTCCTGGAAGAGAGTGCGCGAGGTGCTGAATTCCGAGCCCGACCTTAAGGACGGGGATTTTGACGGCAGGACCGAGCTTTGCGGAAGCGTTGAATTTAAAGGCGCGTCATTTGCTTTCCCCGACAGCGACAAAAACGTGCTCGACGGCATAAGCCTCAAGATCGACCCGGGCGAAACTCTCGCGATAATGGGCGCCACAGGCTGCGGCAAATCTTCGCTCGTAAATCTCATCCCGAGGTTTTACGATGTAACAGGCGGAGCCGTGCTGGTCGACGGGATCGACGTTCGCGAATATAAGCAGACTGCGCTCAGGAGAAAGATCTCGATCGCGCTTCAAAAGAGCGAGCTTTTCAGCGTGACAATAAAAGAAAACATCGCGTGGGGCATGCCGAACGCCTCGGACGATGAGATCCGAGAGGCCGCTGAGATCGCGCAGGCCGCCGAGTTTATTGAAAGGACTCCAAAGGGCTATGACACGGTTGTGGCCGAGCGCGGCGCGAGCCTCTCGGGCGGTCAAAAGCAGCGCATAGCGATCGCCCGCGCCGTTTTAACTCCCGCCGAGATACTTATAATGGACGACGCGACCTCGGCGCTTGATCTTAAGACCGAAGCCGATCTTTACGCGGCGCTCAAACAGCGCAGGCCCGATATGACTAAGATAATAGTAGTACAGCGGATCGCCTCTGCACGGAACGCCGATAGGATTGCCATTATCGAAAACGGAGCTGTTTCTGCCTGCGGCACTCACGATGAACTGCTTAAAACCTCCGAGGCGTACCGTGATATTTACAATTCGCAGATGTCCGAAACGGAAGGAGGCGAGAGCGAATGAGCAGCGAGACTTCAAGCCAAAGAGTTATCGTCGAGAAAAAGATCCCCGGCAGGAACCGCGGGAACCGCTTCGCGGAGGTCGAACACGCCGACAACGCCGCCGCGACCCTAAAGCGCGTCTGGAAATACTTTGCGAAAGAAAAGACGATGGTTATATCCATGCTTGTTATCGTTATTTTCGGCACTCTCTGCGGCGTTTACGCCCCGAGCGTTCAGAGCCGCGCGATCGACATAATAGCGGGCTCAGCCTCGGGCGATCTGATCTCGACGCTCGCGCTGATGCTCGGAGTTTATCTGATTTACAGCGTGTGCCAGCTTTTTCAGGGAGTGTTCAGCGCGCGCCTCAGCCAGAGGATCGTCGCCCGAATGCGCGGAGAGCTGTTCGGAAAGGTGATAGACCTTCCCGTTAAATATCTTGATGACCACAGCCACGGCGACATCATGAGCCGCATGACCAATGACATCGAGAACATTTCAAACACGGTGTCGCAGTCTCTGCCATCACTTTTCTCAGGCGTCCTTACCGTTGCCGGAACAGCATCGGTGATGCTGTGGTTCTGTACGAGGCTAGCGCTTCTGAGCTTTTTGACCGTTATACTGACGGTACTGGCGACGAAATTTTTGTCAAAGCGGGTACGCAAATACTCGCGCGAGCGCCAACGGCTCCTCGGCGAAATGAACGGCACGGTCGAGGAAATGGTCGCGGGCTATCGTTCTGTCGTGGCATACAATCATCAGGATGCGACCTCAAAAGATTTTGACTCGACATCCGACTCACTTACCAAAGCCGGGATCAGAACCGAAGTTTTCAGCGGCGTTATGGGCCCGATCATGAACTGCATCGGCAACATCGGATTTGTAATAATCGCCGCGTTCGGCTGCTTTTTCGCGATCAAAGGGATAATCTCGGTCGGCGTGATCTCGGCGTTCATCATATACGCCAAGCAGTTCAGCCGTCCGATAAACGAGATCGCACAGCTATACGGCCAGCTCCAGACAGCGGTCGCGGGCGCGGAGCGCGTCTTCATCGTGCTTGACGAGCAGCCCGAGGATATGGGCGGCGAACCTTTGGGCGAACTTGAGTCGGCCGAGGTGGAGTTCAAAAACGTGAACTTTTCATATGTTGCCGGAAAGCCCGTGCTGCGCGGCTTCAGCCTCACAGTGCCGAGCGGGAAAAAAGTCGCGCTCGTCGGCGCGACCGGCAGCGGCAAGACCACCGTCGTCAACCTTTTGATGAGGTTCTATGACATTGACAGCGGCGAGATACTGATAAACGGCAAAAACATTGCCGGCGTCTCGCGCGAGTCGCTGCGCAAAAACGCGGCTATAGTTCTTCAGGACACCGTCCTTTTTTCCGATACGATCGAGAACAACCTGAAATACGGCAATCCCGACGCGAACGAAAAGCTCCTTTCCTCCGCGATAAAAATGAGCCGCAGCGAGGGCATGATCCGCCACATGAAAAATGGCGTTAAAACGCTGCTGACCGCCTCAGGCTCAAACGTCAGCCAGGGCCAGCGCCAGCTTTTGGCGATCGCAAGGGCCTTTGTCATGGACCCGAAGATCCTTATCCTCGACGAGGCGACCTCAAACGTTGACACCCGTACCGAAAAGGCGATCCAGGACGCGATGCACACCGTTATGAAAAATCGCACAAGCATAATAATCGCGCACCGCCTCTCAACTATCCGCGACGCTGACCTCATCGTGGTCATGGATCACGGAAGGATTGTCGAAAGCGGAACGCACGACGAGCTGCTCGCGCGCGGCGGCAAGTACCGCGATCTCTACATGACCCAGTTCGCGGGCTTCGCGACATAATATTTACTTGACGCTTAGGGAAAAATAAAGTATAATTTAGATACAGTTAAATTTATCAAAAATCAACGGAGGTGTAATTATGGACAAAAACGCTGTTTACAAGGTTGGCTACGGGCTTTACGTCCTGTCCGCGAACGACGGCGGCAGAGACAGCGGCTGCATAATAAACACGGTCATGCAGATAACCTCAAACGAGCCCTCAAAGTTTATCATATCGGTAAACAAACAAAACTTCACGCATGATATGGTCATGCACAGCGGCAAATTCAATGTCTCGATCCTGACCGAGGAAACGCCGTTTTCGGTGTTTCAAACCTTCGGCTTCAAGAGCGGCAGAGACTCCGACAAATTCGCGGAGATCGACTTCGCGAAGCGCGCGGAAAACGGACTGCTTTATCTTGACAAGTACGCGAACGCGTATCTCTCGTTTAAGCTGATCGACACGGTCGACTGCGACACCCACACAATATTTATCGCCGAGCTGACCGACGCTGTCTCGCTTTCCGGCGGCGAGAGCCTGACCTACGCGTACTATCACAAGCACATCAAGCCTCAGCCGAAAAAGACCGAGAAAAAAGTCACAGGCTGGCGCTGCAGGATCTGCGGCTATATCTATGAGGGCGAAGAACTGCCGCCCGATTTTGTCTGCCCGCTGTGCAAGCACGGCGCGGCCGACTTTGAAAAAATTGAAGGATAGCAAAAAGCCGGAGCCCCGCTCCGGCTTTTTTGATAACTGCTATTCCAAGCTGTCAAGAGGTATAAAACCGCCTTTTTTATATTCCTGTCTGCCTTCTGCAACAACAGCTTTTTCTTCATCTGTTAAATTTGTTTCAATTTGATTTGTATTACTATCAAGCTTTAGTAAATATTTCGCCGCTTTGGGCGACAGCTCTGTCATCATAAGATCACCTATTCTACAAATTATTTAGACAGCGGCTCTATTTTGTCGGCGCCGCTCCAGATAAAGGCCTTTGCAGAGCCGCCTTCGGGAACGGGGACGTCAAATCCGCCGACGATCATGCCGTTCATGGGAATATCCGAAGAGTTCACAATGATCGTCTGCGTGCCGCTCAAAGCTCCATGTGCGTCATAAGCCGCGGCTATAACGGTCACGTTTTCGCTTTCCGGAACTGAATGCACAGCGGCCGTTACCGCGCTGATCTTTCCGTTTTCAACGATCGCCGCAGCGTCAGTGAACGGGGTGTCGGCGACAACATGAACGTTGAAGGTGATCATCACGCCGCTGTCCGTGACCGCGGTCAGCGTTGTGTCACCGATCTTCGCGCCGTATATCCGGCCCGAGGCCATGCCGTTTGTGACCGCCGCACCGCGGGTATTGCTTATAAGCACCGATCTGTTGCCCGAAACAAAGCTCACGAGCGATGTCGTGTCCGCCGGCTCCACGCTGACCGGGACCTCAAGCTCTGCGCCGAGCGGAAGCGTGATGTCTCCGCTTATTTCCGAATTGACCGAAGTCGCGGGCCTTCCCTCCTCCGCCTGCGTAAACGCAAGATTGCGGATAGTGAATGTAACCTCAACTTTTGTCGGCTTCTCAATATTTTTAAAGCTCATAATATGCTTGTCTTTGTCGGTGGATATATGATCGCCGCTGACGGCGGAACCGTCCCACGCGTTGAACGGATCGTTTGTGTCAAATATACCGCTGTCTTTGATAGCTGATTTATAATCATTCTTTGTAATCGTCAGCGGTTCACCGTTCACCTTGATCTCGTCGTATCTGATTTCACATCTGTCCACAGGAGTTTTAAGCGCGCCGTTTGTGTCGACATCATAATCTTTAAGATAAATCGCGACAAAATCTCTTATATCCGAAACACCGGCTTTTTTGCCCGCGTCGGAAAGATCCTTTGCAAGATCAAACTCGGCCTTATATTGTCCGTCAGAGGTTATCCGCACCGCCGGGCCCCTTTCGGTTCCCGGGTAGCTGCCGCCGTACAAAACATTAAGCGCGACGTTTATACTGCTGTCGGATGAAGCCTCGGTCACAATTACGGGAACGGTATAGGTAGTTCCGGTCTCTGCGGCGATCGTTATATATGCCGCGCCCGGTCCGGCGCCGACCACTTTGCCGAACGCGTTGACGGTGGCGACATTCTCGTTAGATGTATAGTAGTAAAGCTTTTCGCCGTTGTCCGCCGCCGCGCCGAGATATAAATATTTATTCTGCATAAGCTCATATCCGTTTTGAGGCACGGTTATGCTTTGAGCCGGACTTGTCGACTCTTTCGCCTTAACAATGACCTTTATCACGGCCTGCGCCTCGCCGCTCTGCGAATACGCCATCACGTTTGCCGTGCCGATCTTTACGCCTTGGATAAGTCCGTTATATGCCGTCGCGACATCATCGTTGTCGGATTTCCAGATCACAACGTCATTGTTTTCCGCGGGCTGCACCGAAACGTTTATTTTCTCGCTTCCTCCTACCTCAATTTCAACCTTTGTCTTATCCGGAACGATTTCGGTTATCGGCGTCACTTCGGGGTTAATAACTATATCCTTCATGTCATACCCCATGTTCGACGAGGAAGGCTTGACAAACATTCCGCGCATCATCGCGTCGGTTATGCTCTTGAATATCGGCTTTTTGCCATCTCTGTCCCAGACTGACCAAGACGAGTCGGGGGATTGGGTCATATCGAACCAGCCCTGGTCCCACACGCAGGGAACGACCTTGGCGACTTGGCAGGCTCGGGTCACGATCTCATCAAAATACGCGCGGTCGTAATCATTAAATCCGCTCGGATTATTTTTGTTAATCTTGTTGCGGTTTCCGTATTCTCCAAGGATCATGGGATAATTTTTAAATTTATTGCTCATTTTTCTGATCTGGTCAACAACCTCATATACTTCGCTGTATGTCCATGTCGCGTTTGTGCTGCTCTTGTAAATATGAGCGGCGAACATGAGCCTCGTGTCGGTGTTATAGTTGTCGGTCGGCATTTTGAAGGCGCTGTCCGTTCCCGCGTTGGCAAAATGCGATACGGCCGAGATCCAGCGTTTAGCGTTGTTTGAGCCTGTTGAGCGCACAACGTTGACGCATATCTGGTTGAGGTTCATGATAAGCGGAATATCATAGTTTTTGACATTCGTGTCATTCTTATTATCCGCATCATGCGTGGTGCTTGTAAGCTCGTTGGCAGCCTCAAAAATCAAATGCTCGTCATAATCCTTGAATTTCTCGGCTATATGCCTCCACACGTTCTCATATTTCTCGTAAACATAATCAAGGTCGTCAGAACCGACGGAAAGCCATCCGTCCGCGCCGTCGTGGTGAATGTTGATTATCGCGTACATATCAAGCTCCACGCAGTAATCAACAATGTCCTGAACACGGTTTATCCACGCGTCGTTTATGGCATATCCGTTTTCGTCGTCGATCATGTCGCCCCAAGTCACCGGAATACGAACCGTGTTAAAGCCCGCGTCATGGACCGAGCGGATCAAATCCTTTGTCGTGGCAACTGACTGCCAGATCGTCTCGCCCGGATGGAAGGCGTTGTGGCCGTCCATAGTGTTGCCGAGGTTCCAGCCGACGCCCATTTCCTTGACAGTGTCCTGCGGCGAAAGAATGCGGAAGGGCTGCGGATCTCCCGGGTCGGCGCTGTCCTTGAACAAAAGATTTGACTTCGCGGCCTCAAGATTCTTTCTCGCTGCCTCAAGCTGCGAATCCGTTGCCGACGCGTTGTTTAAAACACCCTCGGCGGTCGTTATCGCGCTTTGGAATGTCTTAAACGACTCATCCTGATATTTTGCGGGATCCAAGGCTTTTGAGTAATTTACCGAATACTCAAGCCAGCCCCTTTTTGTCTCGGGCAGGCCGCTCGGCTGCGATAGATAAGCGTAATCCGTCAGAGTAACAACAACTCCCTCGGGAGGCTCGATAAACGAGATGTTTATGCCTTGAGCGACAAAATCATCTTTGCTTCCTTTAAACGAGGCAATAACATCGGCTGTGCGCACATAGGCAGTATATACTCCGTTTTCCGAAACGGAGCCTCCTATCGTTATAAAATTATTCTGCCATCCGCTCCATTCCGTCACTTCGTAGGGCTGCAGGGTGAACAAATCGGCATCATCGGGAACAGAGCCCGTAACCGTGTATGTCACCTTGATATAGTCTGACGTCAAAAACTCCTTTGTCGTCATACTTTGTATATAGCCGTCAAAGCTCCCGTCCTCGCGCGGCTTTAAATCGGTTGTGCTTATTTGCTTTTCAATAACGCTTGTTTCATTAAGCCCCGAAATGTCGGGCGCCTCCGCGGCGCTTACCGAGGCTATGCCGACAAGCGGCAGAACCATCGCGCAGATGATCATAAGCGCAAGAATTCTTTTGATTCTCATAAATCTACCTCCATTGTATTATAATAATCTCAAATTCGTCTTTTTCTGTTACTTCGCTGTGATTCATTGTTATTCCGTTGACCGTTGAATAATAATAGCTCATATTATCACGCTCCTTATCACTATTTTACTAAAAATTTGTCTGAAATTCAAGTAGTTTTTGCATTTTATTTGCCTTAATTAAAATTCAAAAAAATTTTAAAAAAATATTGCATTTTCTGTAATGTTAATGTAAACTATATTTAAGTATGTATAAAATTAACTAAAGCGAGGAGACTGAATTTTATGAAGGTATTGGTTATCGGCGGCGGCGGCAGAGAACACGCGATCGTCTGGAAGCTCGCGCAGAGCGATAAGGTCGACAGGATCTACTGCGCTCCGGGCAACGGCGGCATATCAGAGCTGGCCGAGTGCGTGGACATCGGAGTTATGGATTTTGATAAGCAGACCGCTTTCGCCAAGGAAAATAATATCGACCTGACGGTAGTCGCTCCCGACGATCCGCTGGCCGCGGGCGCCGTTGACGCGTTTGAGGCGGCGGGTCTTAAAGCGTTCGGCCCGAACAAGGCGGCGGCGATAATCGAGGGCAGCAAGGCTTTTTCCAAGGATCTGATGAAAAAATACGGCATACCCACGGCGGCTTATGAGATTTTCGACTCAAGCTCCGCGGCGATAGATTACATAAAATCACGGAACCAATTCCCTGTCGTTGTAAAGGCGGACGGGCTCGCGCTCGGCAAGGGCGTTATAATCGCCAAAAGCCTTGAGGAGGCCGAGACTGCCGTTCACGACATTATGGACGACAAGATCTTCGGCGCGGCGGGCGGCAAGGTCGTTATCGAGGAATTCCTGACCGGGCCCGAGATCTCGGTGCTCGCGTTCACCGACGGAAAGACGATGAAGCCTATGGTCTCGGCGCAGGATCACAAGCGCGCCTATGACAACGACGAGGGCCCCAACACCGGCGGAATGGGCACATTCTCACCCAGCCGCGTTTACACCTGCGAGGTGGCCGACGAGTGCATGAACAACATTTTTCTTCCCACAATGAATGCCATGAACGCTGAGGGCAGGACGTTCAAAGGCGTGCTCTACTTCGGTTTGATGAAAACGGCGGACGGCGTTAAGGTCATTGAGTACAACTGCCGCTTCGGAGACCCCGAAACGCAGGTCGTGCTGCCGAGGCTCAAGACCGATCTGTTTGACATAATGAGCGCGGTCGTTGACGAAAGGCTCAGCGATATCGAGATCGAGTGGTCGGACGAGGCCTGCGTCTGCGTCGTTATGGCATCCGGCGGCTATCCTAAGCCATATCAAAAGGGATATAAGATCGACGGCATCAAGCAGGCCGAGAGTTTAGGAGCGACCGTGTTCCACGCGGGAACGAAGCTCGACGGCGCCGACGTGCTGACAAACGGCGGCAGGGTCCTGGGCGTCACCGCGATGGGCGAAACGCTTGACGAGGCGATTAAAAAAGCCTACGGATATGTGGACGTTATTCATTTTAAGGACGCCCACTTCAGACATGACATAGGAATTAAATAAATTTGCATAATCAAATATATTTGCATAAAGGAGAAAGCTGAATATGGAAAATCTTAAAAAACGTGATGATATACATAAGGTGCTGATTATCGGCTCGGGCCCGATCATTATCGGACAAGCCTGCGAGTTCGACTATTCGGGAACCCAGGCATGCAAGGCGCTGAGAAAGCTCGGCTACGAGATCGTTTTGGTCAACTCGAACCCCGCCACGATCATGACCGACCCCGAGACGGCTGATGTGACCTATATCGAACCCCTCAACCTCGAGCGGCTCACGCAGATAATCGAAAAAGAGCGCCCCGACGCGCTGCTGCCGAACCTCGGCGGTCAGTCGGGCCTCAACCTCTGCTCCGAGCTCGCCAAGGCCGGCGTGCTTGACAAGTACGGCGTTCAGGTCATAGGCGTTCAGGTGGACGCGATCGACCGCGGCGAGGACAGGATAGAGTTTAAGAACACGATGAATTCCCTCGGCATAGAGATGGCGCGCAGCGAGGTCGCCTACTCTGTTGACGAGGCGCTCAAGATCGCCGACGAGCTCGGCTATCCCGTCGTTTTAAGGCCCGCCTACACCATGGGCGGCGCGGGCGGCGGCCTTGTCTATAACACCGAGGAGCTCAAGGTCGTGTGCGAGCGCGGCCTTCAGGCCAGCCTGGTCGGACAGGTACTTGTCGAGGAGTCGGTCCTCGGCTGGGAGGAGCTTGAACTTGAGGTCGTGCGCGACGCGGCGGGCAACATGATAACCGTCTGCTTTATCGAGAATATTGACCCGCTCGGCGTTCACACGGGCGACTCGTTCTGCTCCGCGCCGATGCTGACCATTCCCGAGGACGTGCAGGCCGAGCTCCAGCGGCAGGCCTACAAGATCGTCGAGGCCATTCAGGTCATCGGCGGCACCAACGTGCAGTTTGCGCGCAACCCCGAGGACGGCAGGATCATCGTTATCGAGATCAACCCCAGAACGTCGCGCTCATCGGCCCTCGCCTCAAAGGCGACCGGCTTCCCGATCGCACTCGTTTCAGCAATGCTCGCCTCGGGCCTCAACCTCAGCGACATTCCCTGCGGAAAATACGGCACTCTTGACAAATACTACCCCGACGGCGACTATGTTGTGATCAAGTTCGCGCGCTGGGCGTTTGAAAAGTTCAAAGGCGCCGAGGATAAGCTGGGCACGCAGATGCGCGCCGTGGGCGAGGTCATGAGCATAGGCAAGACCTACAAAGAAGCTTTCCAGAAGGCCATCCGCAGCCTTGAGATCGGCAGATACGGTCTCGGCGGCGCGAAGGACTTCAGCGAAAAGTCCAAAGAGCAGCTCCTTAAAATGCTCAAAACTCCCACCAGCGAGCGCCAGTTCATCATGTACGAAGCGCTGCGCAAGGGCGCGGAGGTCGAGGAAATATACCAAATCACAAAAATCAAGCATTATTTTATCGAGCAGATGAAAGAGCTTGTTGAGGAAGAGGAAAGCCTCAAACAGTATAAGGGCAGCGTTCCCCCGACAGATGTTCTCGGAACCGCCAAGAAGGACGGCTTCTCCGACAGATATTTGAGCGAGCTTCTTGATGTGCCCGAGGAAAATATAAGAAACGCAAGGATCGCCGCGGGCATCACCGAGGCTTGGGAGGGCGTCCACGTCAGCGGCACGCAGGATTCGGCCTACTATTACTCATCCTACAACATGAAGGACGAGAGCAAGGTGAACACCGACAAGCCCAAGATCATGATCTTGGGCGGCGGCCCAAACAGGATCGGACAGGGCATCGAGTTTGACTACTGCTGCGTTCACGCGGCGATAGCGCTCAAGAAGCTCGGCTTTGAGACGATCATAGTCAACTGCAACCCCGAAACGGTCTCTACCGACTATGACACCTCAGACAAGCTGTATTTTGAGCCGCTGACACTTGAGGACGTTCTGAGCATACACGAAAAGGAAAAGCCGGTCGGCGTTATCGCACAGTTCGGCGGCCAGACGCCGCTCAACTTAGCGGCAGAGCTCAAGAAAAACGGCGTTAACATACTCGGCACCACGCCCGAGACAATTGACCTCGCCGAGGACAGAGACCTCTTCCGCGAGATGATGGACAAGCTCGGGATCCCGATGCCCCAGTCGGGCATGGCCGTCAACGTTGACGAGGCCATCGCGATCGCCGAGGAGATCGGCTATCCGGTCATGGTGCGCCCCTCCTACGTTCTGGGCGGACGCGGCATGGAGGTCGTTCACGACGAGGAGAGCCTGCGCGTCTACATGGCGGCGGCGGTCGGCGTGACGCCCGACAGACCGATACTGATCGACAGGTTCCTGAACCACGCCACCGAGTGCGAGGCCGACGCGATCAGTGACGGCGAGAACGTGTTCGTGCCCGCGGTCATGGAGCATATCGAGCTCGCCGGAATACACTCGGGCGACTCGGCCTGCATACTGCCGTCGATGAACATTCCCGAAAAGCATGTAAGCACTATAAAAGAATACACGAGAAAAATCGCGAGAGAGATGAACGTGCGCGGACTGATGAACATGCAGTACGCGATCGAGAACGACAAGGTTTACGTTCTCGAGGCCAACCCGAGAGCGTCAAGGACCGTGCCGCTGGTTTCAAAGGTGTGCAACATACGCATGGTTCCGCTCGCGACCGACATCATAACCTCGCCTCTGACCGGCAGAAAGTCGCCGATCACCGATCTTAAAGAAAAGAAGATACCGCACTATGGCGTTAAAGAGGCCGTGTTCCCGTTCAATATGTTCCAGGAGGTCGACCCGGTGCTCGGCCCCGAGATGCGCTCGACTGGCGAGGTCCTCGGCATGGCCCCGACTTTCGGCGAAGCCTTCCTCAAGGCGCAGGAAGCCACACAGATCAAGTTCCCCACAAGCGGCAAGGTGCTGATCAGCGTCAACGACCGCGACAAAGACGAGCTCGTCGAGGTCGCACAGGGCTTTAAGGACTGCGGATTTGAAATTCTGGCCACCGAGGGCACCGGAAAGATGCTCAAGGACAACGGCATAGACGTAAAAATCGTCGCCAAGCTCGGCGAGGGCCGCCCCAACGTCCTCGACGTGATAACAAACGGCGAGGTCAACATAGTCATCAACACTCCCACTGATAAGAAGGGAGCCGCCGACGACAGCTACATCAGAAAGGGCGTCATAAAGGGCAGGATCTCCTACGTCACCACAATGGCCGAGGCCAAAGCCGCTATAGCGGGCCTCAAAACCATGAAGGACGCGACCGGAGACGTGAAATCCCTGCAGGAGCTCCACGCCGAGATCACCGAAGAATAGCACAAAAGCCCCGCGGATTTCCGCGGGGCTTTAATATTAAAATTATTATACATCGATCCTTATCCACCAACCGCCCCTGTTTCTAAATCCGTTCCTTTTCATAAACGGTTCCAAAACAACAACCTGTCCTTCGGATGACGTGTCAACACCCTCGGATCGCAAAATTTCAAAAATTCTGTAACGCAGTTTATCTGCCAAAGCAAACCAAGACTCTGTTAATTGGACAGCATTTTCATATTCTTTTGTGCCTTTTTCAAAATCATATTCGTTATCCGCAACCCACTGAGTTCTGTTTTGAAATGCAGCAAACAAACCCGCTAAATCCGATTCTGTATTGATATAATCAATAGTTTCTTCAGCGATTTCAGGAGTTAATCCATGAATTGGATCTTCGCACATCGAAAATCTTTCAGCATTATCTATTATTTGTTCAATTGAAATTTTCATAGTAAACATAATTACTTATTTTGACAAAACGGTACATAATATTGTGGATTGTATAAGCACCTCATTTTATGTTAAAATGATCAATACCATGCGACTGTGCCCTTTTCCGGAATATTGCCGGTTTCTGCTTCTTCTTTGAGCCTGCGGATAACATGATCGGCGTAAAAATACCATTCGCGCTCCTTATTCGCTGTCGGCAGCCCATCATCGGTCAAAGGCGCTGCTCCGCGTTCTTTGCGCATCTCATTTATCGCGTTCCGCAATTCATTCAATTCATCGGCAGCGGCTGTGCACTTAAAATCCATCTCCGCGGGAACATCAACGGTCATATCTCCGGTTTTGAGATCAACACTGATAATACCGCCCGTTTTTTTCCGATCATCTTCCGGATAATATTTATATACTGCCTTATTTTTATCATTTTTCTCTATAAAAAATTTTACCATATTACCTAAAACCTCTTTTGATAAATTCCGCCGAGCTTTTCCTTATATGACATTTAATTAAGAAATTGATTGAGAATTTCCGCTATCTTTCCGGTTAAAGCATCGATCACTATTTCTGCCTCACGAATTTTTTCTTCAATTGTTTCTATTTTAGCTATTGCCTCGTCCTGCGTGGTTCTATCAGGGACAGCGAATGATATTCCCCGAACCCGGTCAATGGATGCACGATACGACCGAGAAAATCCCCGTTTTTTTCCCTCTATTTCGAGGAGATGAACCATATATCGAGGATTCACTTCGAGCGTCTTACACCGTAGCACACCACAATGATCTGTAGGAAAGAACTCTACATTCGCCGGGATATAATTTGTTATCCAATCTCCGTCAATGCCCCAAAGAACAGATGGTACAGAAAAGTCAGTAATCAGAAGCTCATCTATATATCCGAATGGCTCCATAACATTGGCACTATATACAGGAACGGTTCCATCAGATACAAGCTGCTTATTGAGGACACGTTTTCCAATGGATACATCAAATCTATCAGGATCAGCGAGATTTAGCCTGTACCCCCCCCCGCTGGAAATTATGTCTAACTCATTGAACAGTAATGTTATTTTTTCCTTATATGCTTCAATTGACATGCGAGTCTTTTCGTATTCGGCATCAATTCTTGCACATTCATCAACAATCTGCCGTTGTACAGGGATAGGTGGAACAGGAATTTTTACTTCTTCTCGCAGATATGTCGAATTTAAGCTCTTACCAAAAGCTTTATTACCAACTCTTTCAAGATCAATCAATTTACCTTTAAAAATGTAATAAAGGTACTTATCAAGTATTTCATCATGGTTTAATGGAATAAGAGCAGCAATAGCTTCATTCGTATACAAATCTATTCCAGCGATTGCTGTTTTTCCAATACTAAGCTTAAAACTCAACAATGTTGTTCCTGAAGGTATCAGTTTTACATTTGAAACAGCAACTGCCTCATCGGTTATTTTTTCTTTTGTATCTGTTATTGTCTGTCCCTGCATTTCAGCAATAGATACCCACAAATTTTTACCGGTGAAATACTCGGGATTCTTTCGTGATGGCGTACCACCTATTGTAACATTGCAAATGCGACCAAGAGCGAGTAATGGATACTTACTGGTTAATTCAATTAAGTTTTCAATATTCAAACGCATAGCCTTATTAAAGCTAACACGTGAAAAATCGAGCATATCTTTAGTGTTGACAACAGATCCCCATGCCTGCTGTTCCTCAGTAAACGACGGAATAACTCCATTAAACGACTGCCTTATCGCATGTGCAAGTGTGCCCTCCGCCACACGGTCAAAATCATTATACATTTTTCCTCCGGGTGTAATGATTTGAATACCCTCATTACCCTTGCGGTTAGACCAATCGTAGCCGAGAAAGTCTTTCTGTGCTTTATTATCTATAGGAGCAGTAATTATTACTGTTGTCTGTCTGTATACCAAGGAGAAGTAAAATAGTTTTTCTTCCTCAATCACATGTGCATAGGTATAGAATTTCTCAAGATACACAGCAGTCCGATCATTTGCACTCATATTTTTATATGCCTTTGTTTTCAGCAATTTCTTGACATCAGCAGAGGCAGCAAACGCTACGACATACATTTTGAAATATTCTATTTCGCTCAGTTCGTCCAAAGAATAACTCTTATGTAGGAAGGAGTAATATTCATCAGTACCAACATCAATTTGCGCAATATAGGCTTTAAGAATCTCTATGTCTTTCCAGTCCTTAAGCTTCGCTCCACTAAAAATAGCTTCCACAGAATCGGAAGACAAATCAATCTGCTTAGGTGGCTCATTGAATTTTTCGAGGAACATAATCACTGTATTTGTTCCGGTAGCTCCAAATGTCTTAGATCCTAAAGCTACAATTGCGCGGATATAGAAATTCCGCAAAAATTGCTCACGCGCTCCGATATAGCTGGCACTGTCATTTGAGAGTATAGAGCTCGGTAAAATTACTGCAGCAATCCCATGTGGTTTCAAAAGCTGTCCGATACGCTCTACAAACAGAGTTTCTATCTCACCACCATTCAATCCAATGCGATCAAGGAGCGTAAAACTATTATTTTTCAACTGCAAATGTTGTTTGAAGTCCTTAACAGAATAGGGAGGATTCGCAACAAGAATATCAAATGAGCCGTTATCAATACCTTTGTCAGGAGCATTTTCTAAACCGTCACCGAAGATAATGTTTCCTTCGCCAGCACCATTCATAAACAAAGATATTTTCGCTACACGGGCGAGACGATAGTCTTTTTCAATTCCGTAAATATACTCTCTGGCCCACACATTATTACCATCCGACTGAACAAAGTAATTGATAGCTTCAATAGCCTCGGTTAAAAAATGTCCAGCGCCGCACGCATAATCCACCACTTTTGGATATACTGTTCCTCTATCTGATTTTACCATACGATCTATAGGCAAACTGTCCCATATAAAACGGGTAATCGGCATTGGTGTAAAAAATTGTCCCTCGTTCTGCTTAAATCCTTTATTCAAAAGCTGTTCAAATAAATCTCCAAGGAACTGATGTTTTGATGGATAAACGATTCTATACTTTTCAAAAAGCTGCACCATTTCAACGAGTATCTTACCATTCTGATAAAACAATTCCTCATTATGGACATCTTTGAATGCAAAATCATTGTTGGAATAGAATTTCAAAATACGTATCGTATTCTGTAAGTCCTCTATGGCTTTCTTCCTTTTCGATCCCGTATAGTTCGAAAACAGCCACTCTGGGTAATCGGCAGATACATAGTACATTTTCTCACGCATGAATGTCTGCATGCCATCTCGATGTAAACGCTGGAGACGATCCTGCAAAGTTTCGTATGTATCCGTTCCCTGTTTATACTGAAATTCAACCTCGTCATCCTCATCTTTTGTACTTTCGTCAACAAGTTTGCATATAAATAGAGCAATCAAGCGATTAAAGGCGTTTTCTTTATCGCTGACATTGTTATGTCGAAGTATTTCTTCAAATCTATTTACTATTTTATCATCCGGCGTAAAATCACGCAGATTCTTCTTTAACAACGGTTTAACACCAATTTTATAAGCAACAGAATCTTCAGAAAAAACCAGATCATCATGAATTTGAGCAGCATAGGTTTCCTTCCACGCATCATGTTTTTCAAGCGCGGTATGTGCATCATGGTAGAGTTTGATGGATTTATCTTTTTTGGCAAGAAGGATAATGTTTGGGTCATCCGAACAGTCAACAGTTGGTGCCTTATATTCGATGGCGCCATTCTTAAAGTCTGATGCATACAAAACAAGCCATTTACACGATTGTTCCTGTTGCCAATATGAGAATAGTTGTGCACCGTCATTTTTCGTGTCACTTAACGCCTTATCAAATTTTTCGCCCCAAGTCTTGCATTCAACGATAAAGAGCATAGAACCTTTAGCGTCTGTTACGCAAATATCGGCACGTCCGCCTTTTGCATCATGCCCAAGATGCCATTCTTTCTCCAGTTCGATATGTTCCGGACGATAGCCCTTTTCGAGAAGACGGTTTACACATTCAAAAACCACAAAATTCTCACGAGCATCAAACCCATCATTTCGCTCTCTTCCCTTTATAGCATCAGGATAATAAAGTTTCTTCTGTGAGAAATTCACACCCATAGATGTATTAAAACGCTCGAACTTTTTCTCATAAAGCTCACCGTTAACTGAAAATCCCAGTAAGAGCAATAAATTTTTGAAATTAAATTCTGTAATCATTTTTTCTCCTCGTAACTTTGTTATCTATATCACTAACTGCAACTACATTTTCAACCATTTCAATTACATACCCAGCATTTCTCTTGTAATACTTGACATTTTTTATTCCGTTAAGTCTCTCAGTCTCGTACATCACTTACCACTGGTGCACAAACTCATGTTGAGGCCTTAGTTATTCTTTCCATGGAAGATTTACGTCGGGTGTTTCAAGCTGCATCACATCTCGGAGGTCGTAGGTTATGCCGTTTTCGTCAAGCTCCTTTAAAAACGCGTTGACAAACATCGGATCGGCGAAGGGCTGAATAAAATCAAGAGTGAATTTGCCGCTTACAGCGGATATTTCGATCACGATCGCTCCGCCCGTGCCGCGCGTCCACAGTCTGAAATCGCGGATATACTTTTCCGCCTCGGGATAGTTCAGCTTGCCCACATAGCTTACCGTGGCCGAGGTAAAGTCCTTTGTCATTTCGTCGATCATTTCAGCGGCGGCGGCCCGCTCACTATCCGATTGTTTGGACAGGATCATCCGGGTAATGCCGTTCTGGTTCGCAAGACCCGCAAGCGCCATTTCATCCGTAGTCTGGGCAAAGACCATTTCTCGGTAGGCCGCCGCCTGATGCTTCAAGGGCAATGCTCTTATGTTTTCGTCGTATTCCAGAAACGCGGCTCCCACAAGGCACTGATGCGCGAGAGGCGCTTTCAGGGCGCTGCGCTGATTGACCGCCACCGTGACGCGTATCACGTCAGTGTTATCCGGGAACAACCGACTCAGCGCGCGGCTCAGCAAAAGCGAGACCATGGTCGCGGGGCTGCCGTTGTTTTCGGCGTTGAACCGCATGAATTCGCTCTCCGAGAGCGCGATGCTGTAAACGGTCGGTCGCAGTTCGTTCTCAAGTCCCGCCGCTTTCGAGGGATTTAAGGCGTTTGCCATCTGACCGCCCTCGGGAACGGAGAGGTCAGCCAACCGTGCCACAGGATCGATCCATTCTTCATCCGGGACAACGTCGCCGACAAGGCGGACGCCGTCCTTCGGCAGCTCCGCGCCGTAACGCTCGGTCAAATAGTAGTAAAGAAAGGTGCGGATCACCTCATAGGCTCCCGTTCCGTCCGTGATCGCATGCGAAACATCCATAATGATCCAATTGTCCGAGTAGGAAAATGAAATGAGGTGATAATTGGCCTCAGCCGTGTTCAGTTCCACCCCGGACAAGGAATTTGTGACCGTCACAGGGCGCTCGTTCGGCGCGAGATAATATTCTCCGTTCTTCTTGAGCTCCACGCAGAAATACGGGTACCGCTTCATAGTCTGATCCACCGCGCGGCGCATGACGTCCGCGTCAACAAGATCGCGCATGCGGATGCGCAGTCTGATAATATGGGACTGCCCCCAGTTTGATGAATAAAGCGTGCGCCATTCCGTAAAAAGCTTTTGATCCATTTTATACACTCCTCTCTATATTATTTATTCATTTTTGATGTCTGCGACCTTGTCTGTTCACGAGAACAAGTCCGGTCGGTTTCGGCAGAATATATCGTTTTTTGCCTCGTCCTCTTCAAGCCTGTTAGTTAGGGGAAACATATCCATTCTTTCGGAAACTTCCATAAAATGGGACTTTTCGAGAAGTGCAATATTAATCGCCTCAACCTATAATCCGTCACTCATCAGCTTGCAGAAGGTAGGATTGCTCTACGATCTCCATGATCTGATCGACATCCGATGTGTGCTCCATATACAACTCAACGTCTCCGTTGCCCCATCTACCGAGGCCGGTTATGTCACGACAGATACCGTTAGGATCAATCACCTGTGAGAATTTCATATTAACAGAAATACGGAGCCTTTGTTTCTGGAAAACAATATCAACGAAATTGGTTTCCAGCTTATAAGCAACATACAACTTTTTGAACTCTCGTTTCACATCAGGCGAGAGATTCTGGATCCTTCGATCCAGGACTTTAAACAGCGTCTTTGTAAAAACATTAGTATCATAAGTTTCGATATTATAGCGCTCTGCCGGTTTCTCCACTGTCTGATAAGGGGCTAGCTCCTCAGCGGTCATATCCGGGAATGCCCAGATCTGCTTAGCCTTATCCGCCAACAACGAGGCCCGCTCTTTTATTCTTTGCTCATTCCATTCCGTGAGCTTAACGACATAGGCATTCAAGCGAAGTGCACTTTCCCTAAAGCCGCCTTCCATATCCATCTTGACCATAAACGGATGGTCGCTCATTTCTGAATTGTATGCTGTAAGCGTCAGATTGCCGATGGTGTGTAGGTAGGTCTTTTGCACCTCACGCCAGTTTGTTCCAAGCATTTGCTGCCACTCCAGGCTCAAGCTGCTGTTCTGAGGCATAATATGCTCAATCGTATAATTTTCAATGATGATTGGAGCCTTGTTGCCATAGTTCTCCAGATGACTGAGAATAAAGTTACGAGAGCGCATGTTGTAAATATCTCTTGACACAAAGGCAGCCGTGAACTTATCATCGTTCGGGAACTCTTTATAATCGTCACGCATAATGAAGAATGCCTTGATAGAATTGACGTAGTCATCCAGTCTGATTTCATTCCTCAGCGTGGCAAAAGTCTTATTTAGAGAATTAGTCGGTATATCACAGATGCTGCGCCGGAAGACATAGCTGATGCACAACCGAATGATCAGCTTCAAATCATCCTCGGAAATGACACCCTCGGCATAATCATTATGTACTTTCAGCAGGAAGGGATACGATACCTCCATGCGAAGGTCATTGATGTCCTCGTACAAAGATTTGAGCGCAGGATTACTACTCCTCTTGAACACCATATTTGTATAATACTTGGCGTAGGTCAGCAGATCCTGGCAAAGCTCGCGAATAGTGCCGAACTCGCAATTCAGATGATAGAGCTTGAACTCTTCATACACGCGATCCTGTTTGGGAATGCGGGTAGTCTTCATGGTCAGGTAATCGCGAAAAAACCTATCCATAACGGAATACTGTGTTTCATATACAAACATCAACTCCATCGGTCGCCATAGATGCTCGTAGACATAGGTCTGCTCCGTAGGCTCCAGCCCCATCAGAACATAGTTCCGAATCAGGTCAGATTCAGACAACTCTTTACCCGTGGAATTCAAACTCTCGAAAATGGCCTGTGCATCATCAACTGAGCGATCCAACGTTATATTAACGATCTGCAACTTGCCTATCGACTCATATACATCGACCGGCTGTAATTCTTTATCCGCAATCTTACTAGCAAAGAATTTATAGTTGTCGAGCAGCCTTGAACGCGTATCATCTGGAATAGGCTTTTTTTCTACAAGCCGCATCAAGATATCCCTGTCAGTCTCTGTTAAAAGCAGCTTATAACGTTCGTCGCCATTTTCATATTCGTTTTTCAGAAGCATATTATCAATGCGACAAGCATTGATGGTGGTGTCGTCCGGATTCTTTATTGCGTAATCACGCAGGGCAATCAGAAGCAACGACAGCGTAGTCATTCGTTGCTGGCCGTCTATAATCATATATTTCTGAACTCCGGTCGGCATTGCCTGCTCCGCAATATTCACGATGGAACCGACAAAGTGGCCAACTTTCTCTTTCTTCTGCATCTCGACTATGTCATTCCATAGACGGGCGCATTGCTCGATATCCCAACTGTAATAGCGCTGATAAACCGGAATCAGAAACTGCTTGTTACCGTTTAATATCTCGTAGATGTTACCTTTATGTGCGTCCATATTCTACCTCCAAAAATTATTATTTTTTCCATATGGCGCTGGCTCTTCATCAACCATAATCATATTTTATTCTGACTATAAGGCATAATTAAATATCTTATGTTCGCGCTGTTATATGTCTGCATTATCCGTCCACAGCTCGCATTGTGTCATGACTGTTTGGACAGCGTCTTCCATGCCTTCCGGTGGGTATTTGTGTTTTTTAAGCAGTTTTTTGATCATCATGCGCATTTTCGCGCGTGCGGATTCGCGCTTTTGCCAATCGATCGTGCGATTTTTGCGCAATGTATCTGTTAGCTCTTTCGTTATCGCTATCAGTTCCTCGTTTTCGTAAAAATCCTTTATAGCCTGCGGCTTGGTGAGCGCGTCATAGAATGCAAGCTCGTCCGCGGTGAGTCCGAGTTTGTCGCCTTCCCCTTGCGCCGCGGCTATTTGCCGGGCAAGCTTAAGCAGTTCCTGGATCACCTCTTCGTTTGTAAGCATACCGTTCAGATAGCGGTTCATTGTTGTTTGTATTATTTCGCTGAATTTTTCTGATTTTACCACATTTGTATGACTATATATCTGTACCTGTTCGGCAATCAGTTTTTTGAGAAGTTCAACGGCAAGATTTTTCTCTTTCATTTTAAAAATTTCCTCAAGGAACTTCGCGTCAAACAGAGAAAATTCCTCCGACACATCCGAAAACAGGTTTATAACGCCCTCGCTCTTAATGCTCTGCTTGAGAAGCGCGTTAATTCTCGCGTTCATTTCCGGCAATGAAATTTTTTTGCCTTCGCCCTGATTCATGATACGCGTAACAAGCACGCGCACCGACTCAAAAAATGCCGCTTCAATTCGAAGCGCCTCCTCGACGATCGAGGAACAGAGGGAGAGCGCCTGCCGCAGCATCAGCGATTCTTTCAAGAAATTTTCACGGTCTTTTTCCTTGTCAATCGCGACGATAAAATTCACTGCTCCGCTTATTGCCTTAGATCGTTCCAAATCGGTGCCTGTCGCAAACTTGGAATAATCAAAATGATAAAATATATCGCGGCATATCGACAGTTTTTCCAAAAATTTCGGATAAGCTGCCTTGGTGACATCGGTGTCTCCGTAATTCTTTTTGTCGCGCGCTGTATAATCGTTCATCGCCTCTTTAAGCGCGGCGGCGATGCCGACATAATCAACAACCAAGCCGCCTTCCTTGTCTCCGAATACGCGATTAACGCGAGCGATCGCCTGCATCAGGTTATAACCGTGCATCGGCTTATAAACATACATCGTCGCGAGAGAGGGCACATCAAAACCCGTCAGCCACATATCCACAACTATAGCTATCTTCAGCGGACTGTCATTATCCTTAAATTCTCTTGCCAGCTCGTCTCTGTGATGTTTATTGCCGATGATCTTTCTCCATTCCTCCGGATCTTTGTTGCTCTCTGTCATAACTATAGCGACTTTTTCCGTCCATGATGGACGCAGTTTTATTATTCGCTTGTAGATTTCAATAGCAATAGCGCGAGAATATGCGACTATCATAGCTTTACCAGTCAAAAGATCGGCTCTGTAATTCTCATAGTGGTCGAGTATATCGTCAACCAGAGATGCAATAGTCCGCTCGTTTCCGAGGATCGCTTCCATTTGGCCGAGTTCACGCTTGCTTTTTTCTATTACCTCCGGATCGGCATTACCCGCCATTATGTCATATTCCGTATCAATCAATTTCAACGTGGCTTCATCGAGTTTTAGGCGAATGACGCGGCTTTCATAATAAACAGGACGGGTAGCGCCGTCCTCAACCGCCTGTGTCATATCGTAAACATCAATATAATCGCCGAACACCTCACGAGTGCTTCGGTCTTTCATCGAGATCGGGGTTCCGGTAAATCCTATATATGTAGCGTTTGGCAGGCTGTTGCGGATGATCCTGGCAGTGCCGATTTTGATCTTGCCCGTTTCGGCATCCACCTTTTCGTTAAGCCCGTACTGGCCGCGATGCGCCTCATCCGCAATGACGACTATATTTCTGCGTTCGGACAGCGGCTCGTGGGATTCTTCGAACTTCTGCATAGTTGTAAAGATAATACCGTTTGCCTGTCTGCCCTCAAGCAAGAACTTAAGATGTTCGCGGCTCTTTGCTTGCATCGGTTCCTGGCGCAGAAAATCTTTACATTTTGAAAACTGGCCGAAAAGCTGATCATCAAGATCATTGCGGTCAGTCAGCACAACGATAGTCGGACTGTCGAGCGCCTCCTGCAGAAGATGCGCGTAAAAAACCATTGACAGTGATTTGCCGCTGCCCTGAGTATGCCAGAACACACCGCCTTTTCCGTCTGTCGTTGTTGCGCGTTTTGTGGACTCTATCGCTTTATTTACGGCAAAATACTGATGATATCCTGCAAGAATTTTATTTTGCTTCAACCCTTCGCTTGAAAAACAAATAAAATTTTTAATAATATTAAGCAAGCGTTCTTTGTTAAAAATTCCTTCAAAGAACGTGTCGAATTGGGCATATTGTGTATTTTCATAGCTGCCGTCCGTGGTTTTCCATTCCATAAATCTGTCTTCTCCGGAAGTGATCGTTCCGGCTTTTGAAGTCAGATGGTCGCTCATAACGCAAATGCAGTTATAGATAAACATTGACGGAATTTCCTGCATATAATTCCTGATCTGCAAATAAGCCTCTGACGCGTCTGTCTCTTCTCTGGACGGCGACTTGAGCTCAATAAGCACGATCGGCAAACCGTTGAGAAACAATATCACATCCGGACGTTTATTGCTGTTTTCAATAAAAGTCCATTGATTGGCAACAATAAACGAGTTATTGTCGGGTTCGTTATAATCCGCAAGGTAAACAAGCACGGAGCTTTCCTCGCCGTCTCTAAAATAGCGAACCTCAACACCGTGCTGAATATAGTCCATGAAGACAGCGTTCTTTTGAACCAACTCGGCGTTCTCGAAATTTTTTAATTTAAACAAAGCTTCCGTAATTGCTTCTTCCGGCAAAGACGGATTCAGTCGGTGCAGTGCTGCCGTCAGCTCATCTTCATATAGAGGGCTGGTAAAATCCCTCTCAATATCGGGGCCGTAAAGATGACGGTAGCCCATATTCCGGAACAATTCTATTACAGAATTTTCATAATCTGCTTCCGTATAAAAACCCGACATATTTTTCACTCCTTTTTGTCTGTTTCAATATATTTACAAGATGATTTTTTATTAGCGATTATCAAAGCTAAACAATAATTTAG
>CANQMT010000002.1 GCA_947625055.1 uncultured Monoglobus sp.
CCCCAGACTGCCGTTAGCGTTGTTTCCTATTGAATATATATATCCGCTATCACTTGAAAAAATTGAAAAATCATGTCCTAACGCGACTTTGCTAATATTTAAACCCTGTAATGAATCAATGACTGTGGGTTTCAAAACAGAACTGCCGCTTGAACCGATGTTGCCGCCGTTTCCGAGGCCCCATCCGTATACGGTGCCGTTTGCATCCACGGCCAAAGCGCAGCTTACACCCGCAGAAACATCAATTATATCATTAAGCAAATCTATTTTTGTCGGAACAAATGTATTAATTTTGTCCCCGCGTCCATATTCACCATTTTTGTTATCGCCCCAAACATATACATTGTTTAAATTTGTAAGGATCAATCCAAATCTTGTTCCCGCCGAAATCTTTGTGATCACTTCGCCAACATCAAGTGGAACGGCGAGTTTTACGGGCGTGAACTTCAAATTAGGCGTTTCGGGATTTTTGCCCATTTGACCATATGAATTTGTGCCCCAAACATATATTGCGGTATCGGATGCCGCCACTGCGTATTCCTCTCCCGCGTCTATATATTTGATTGCCGGCGAATCGTCAAATTTAATCTGTATCGGTTCGGAAATGTTTTCGGACAGAGAATCTTGACCAAGCTGACCCATATTGTTTTTGCCGACACCCCACAGCGTGCCGTCATTCTTTAAGAATAAACTGAATTCTGCGCCGGCCGCAATTTGCGCTACGTCAGATAATAAAGGTATTTGGGTCGGCTTGGTGACTTTTTCATATAAGGATGAACTCATAGGATAATTGGAGTTGCTTCCCCAACCCCAAACGTTTCCGTTTTCGTCAAGAACCAGATTGTGATTTTTGCCGCGTACAGCCTGCTTGGCGTTGCTGATTCCTTCAATTTCATGCGGACGAAGAAATATTTTCATGTTTTCGGAACCATTGCCGTAATAACCCTCGCCCCAAGCAAAAACCTTTTTCTCTTTGTTTACTGCCAACGTTTGATTTCTGAATGAGTCAATTTGTGTTATATTTTCAATTACCGGATATTGGGGATATTCATATATTAAATCACCGGATTTAGGAATGGAAAACATTTGCAGATATTGTGTATAATTTTCGCTTGTTACAGCATATATTATATTGTTGGTTATAATAAAACAATCGTCATTTACATCATATAAATCATGATCAATACCGCATACACTCCAAGAATCATTTTTGATATTATATACTCCCACAAAGCTTTCATCATCATTTTGATTTCCCCACACAGTATAAATATTGCCGTTAAATACTTTTGAGGCATAAACCTTTTGAGTGCCAGGCAATGCAGTATTTTTGATTTTTTTGCCTGTAGCTAAATCGTATCTGTAAAAATTATCATTGCCGCTCGTCGCGTCAGCGGCATAAAGCATATCATTATATATACTTAATGATGAAAATTCGGAGTAATTAAAACTTGTAATACGTTTCACGTCATCGTTGCTTGTGTTGATCGAATACACGTTGCCTGTGTCATCGGCGACGACTATATGAGCGCTTGTATCATCATCGGCATCAGCAGCGAGACCAGATGCGTTCTTACTGTAAAGTTTAAAAATTTTGATGCCCCAACCTTCGTTAACGTCATAACGATCAATATACGGATAATCAATTTCGTTTACCAAGCCTTCATACGTATCCCCAAGATATTCTCCGCCGATCAAATAAACCCTGCCATTGTCGGCCACTATGTCATTATACATTCTTCCGCGAAAAGGCCCTCCTTGAATATAGCTTGAATAACCTGTTTCAATATCATAAGAAACAAATTTGTAGGCTACTATTCTTTCGGGTTCGTCTATATACGGCCCGTCAACTGTCATGGAAGAGTATATATATATTATCCCGTTTTGCTTGTCAAGCGCTATGTCGTCTCCGTATAATGATGATATAACAGCTAAACTGTGATCCGACGTATCTAAAACATAACAATCGCCGTTGTATTCATTGTCAAAAAAATAAATATAGCCTTCATATTCGACCATTTGATCAGCATGATTCATTATATCCTTTAAAATGTATGTGTACCACGCGTTCGTGCTTGGTTTGTTTATTGTTGGCGCTGATATGCTGTATGTCGAATATTCCGATTTTGATTTGGGAGTCCAATATGAAACGGTATATTTAGTGATCTCTTCACTTGATATAATAATATCATGATGACGTTCGCCAAGCTCGTCTGAATAAACGGTTAGTGAATACGGATCAAATGAAGTGCGTATATCACTTATGTGCGCTATTCCGTTTTCATTGGTTATTTCTGTCTTTCCGTCAATGGTGACTGTCGCATTCGGAACAGGATAATATCCGTCCGTCACATAAACATCAAATTCGGTGAGACTGCCGATCCGACCTGAAGCGTCACTTTCGATTTCGTCCACCGAAACGGAATATGCAAAGCCTATATTGATCGAGCAAATAAGCATTGCGATTATGGTTAAAATAGTTATTATTTTTTTCATTGTATATTCCTCCATTTTCTTTTGATTTTATTTTTATATAACACTAAAAATTCTGTGACAAATAATTTGGCTTAAAAATTTATGAGAACTATTAGATCACTTTAGTATGAACTGTAAATTATTTGTTTGGTTTCTCTTTTTATTTATGTATGATGCTCCTTTGCCAAGTATCATAACACATTTTGACAGATTTTTGTTTGAATTTATTACTTGATTTTATTATTTGAAATAAAATACGAATAAACTTTCTCAAGTGTAGATTTTTGCATTGAATTATCTGCATCAATAACTTGGGACATCTTAGGTTGATATTCAAAACCTTGTGAAACAAAACCCATAGACTCTTTACATATCTGTTCGGACATTTTTCCTATTTTTATAAATATGTCCCTCAACAGGAAAACTTTCAATGGTAACGCACTTATTGTAATCAGATTTAGATTTGAACTCATCTCGAAATTAAATACCACTATCATAAGTTTTCTCAGATTATAATTATGTAAAATAATCTATACCTTTATATTCGGTTGCCTAAAAAATTATTAAACAAAAAACAAATAGTGTAATAGATATGACCATCAGCAATAAATCAAAAACAATTAGCCACCAATTCACAATATGGTTTGGTCTTAAGCTATTAGAGTGATTGTAAAACCTTGGATTGCTAAACTTTGGTAAATTTTTATTTACAATTTCCATTATAAAATACATTAGCAAAAGAATAAAGTTATAAACCACTAAACCAATTAAGACAACAAAAAATGTACTCTTTAAAATATTCCCACTTAAATCAATGATGACATTTGATGCGATTGATACGGTTCCAAAACCAGCAATTGCAATTGCCACAAAAATACCTAAAATTGCCACTGTGTTAATAATAACCGAAAATAATTTAGTATCAATATTATTTGTTCGATTTTCCACAGTAGACACTACCGATTCTAATTGTTGTTTTAATTCTTTAATCTTATTTTCATAAGATTGAAGAACGGTTTTATAATCTGGCTCAACATCATTTGAGCCCTTTTTAAGGATATTACTCAAATCTTCATCAATTATATTAAGATTTTTTTAAAAGCAGCAAATACAGTATCATCTGATAATGACTTTACATGTTTCTCCTCATCAGCAATATACTTTAAGCACTTTTTTACTCCAGCGGTTACCATAGTTAGGTGCTCAGACTCAACGGTATTTGCTGCTTTAACAGCACTTTTATCCTTTAAATCGTTTCGACAATTTACAATCCAAAACCCGAACTCCTTTTCATCTGCGGGAAGACGCATACATTCTTTTAAAAAATCTTTATAAGTCTGCATATTTTTCAAACACCTTCCTAATTTCATCGTTATCTATAGATACGCTAGTTGTTGGATCATAGTAATCGTCCTTTAATTTTTTTAGTCGTATATCTTCATTTATTTCAAAAACATCCTTATCTCCATATCTTTCTAAAACTTTATCAATTACTTCCTGCTCTGTCCGTATTGTTGCCAACTGTGCGGGCATACGTTCACAAAAGCCACCACCAAATTCTCTAAACTGCTTGTCTACTTCTTTAATTGCAACGCCACAATCCCAAATCAAAACATTTTCTGGAAATAACGGTTCTTTAGTCTTTGCAAGATATAGTCCATGCATTAAAACAAGTAGCTTTTGTAATTTCGCGGTATCTATTTCCCACTGTTTATCTAAGCACATATTAACCACTATTTTCCCAAGTTCGCATGCTTTACACATAAATAGAAATCCTCCTTTATTTATATCATTTATTTTTTTTTTAATTTTAACATACTTTTTCAAATAAAACAAGTCCTTTTTTAAATTTATAATTAAAAATATGAGATATTTATACGATATATTCTTACAAAATCAAAATAGCTTTATGTGTAAAACAAATGAAATGACTTTTTAATTTTTAAATATTTTTTAAGAATTACAATCATAAACTGCGAAGACACAGCTTCACACAGTAAACTCATAGTTTAAAAACATTCAAATTTAATAAAATTTCCTTAACTTTTTTCGGCATATCAATTCAACGCAATAGATGCTTTCTAATGTTTATATTCATTATTCAAAAAAAGGCTGTAGACAAAATGGATCTTACAACCATTTTGCTACAACCCTTTTAGCCTATTACGCGGGAGTAACCGTAAATCCGCTTTCGGTCGCGTCGACTCTGGCTGTCTCGCCGGGCTTTATTTTGCCCTCGAGCATGCTTTCGGCGATCATGTCCTCAATGCCCGACTGGATCGCTCTGCGCAGCGGACGCGCGCCGTAGTTGTCGTCAAATCCGTTCTCGGCTATCTTGTCGATCGCCGCGTCGGTGAACTCGGCCTTGATACCGTTTTCCTCAAGCCGCGCCGACAGAGTTTTTAGCATCATGCCCGCGATCTTTTTGATGTCGTCCTTGGTGAGCTTGCGGAACACGATTATCTCGTCGATCCTGTTCAGGAACTCGGGCCTGAACGCCTGCTTGAGCTCGCCCAGCACGCTTTCCTTTATCTTGTCATAGTCCTTCTCGTCCTGCTTGTCATCATCCGCGGCGGCAAAGCCGAGCGACTTTGTTCCGCCGGTTATCAGCCGCGCGCCCAAGTTCGAGGTCATAATGATGATCGTGTTGCGGAAGTCTACCCTACGGCCCTGACTGTCGGTCAGAATTCCGTCCTCCAATATCTGGAGCATGATGTTGAACACATCGGGGTGGGCCTTTTCGATCTCGTCAAACAGTATAACCGAGTAGGGCTTAGTCCTCACCTTGTCGGTGAGCTGGCCGCCCTCGTCATAACCCACATATCCCGGAGGCGATCCCACAAGTCTTGACACCGAATGTTTCTCCATATACTCCGACATGTCAACGCGAATCACCGCGTCCTCGTCTCCGAACATCGCCTCGGCCAAAGCCTTTGAAAGCTCGGTCTTGCCCACGCCCGTGGGGCCCAGGAATATGAACGAGCCTATCGGGCGCTTGGGGTCCTTAAGGCCGACTCTGCCGCGGCGGATCGCCTTGGCGACCGCACTTACGGCCTCGTCCTGGCCGACCACTCTGCCGTGAAGTATCTCCTCAAGACGGAGCAGACGCTCGCTCTCGGTCTCCTCGAGGGTCTTTACCGGCACACCCGTCCAGAGCGACACGATCTCGGCTATCTCGTTCTCGGTGACGACCGCCTGAGTGCCTGAGCTGCCCTGCGCCCAGCTTTCCTTGGTCTCTTTGAGCTTTTCGCGGAGCTCGCGCTCCTTGTCACGGAGCTGCGCCGCCTTCTCATATTCCTGCGTGGTGATCGCCGACTCCTTCTCGGCCTTGACGGCCTCGACCTGCTCCTCAAGGCTGCGCACGTCGGGCGGCGCGGTCATGTTCTTTAGCTTGAGCCGCGACGCCGCCTCGTCAACGAGGTCGATCGCCTTGTCGGGCAGGAAACGATCCGAAATGTAACGCGTGGACAGCGACACCGCCGCCTCCAGAGCCTTGTCCGAGATCTTCACGCGGTGGTGGGCCTCGTACTTGTCGCGGATGCCTTTAAGGATCGCCAGCGTCTCCTCCTGGGTCGGCTCGTCCAGCGTTATGGGCTGGAACCTGCGCTCCAAAGCCGCATCCTTTTCTATATACTTCCTGTACTCGCCGAGGGTGGTTGCGCCCACGATCTGTATCTCGCCTCTTGACAGGGCGGGCTTTAAGATATTCGCCGCGTCGATCGCGCCCTCCGCGGCGCCCGCGCCGATTATCGTGTGAATCTCGTCAATGAAAAGGATGACCTTTCCCGACTTGCGCACCTCGTCCATCGCCTTTTTAAGACGCTCCTCAAACTCGCCGCGGTATTTCGCGCCCGCCAGCATTGACGACATCTCAAGCGTGACGATGCTCTTGTCCTTGAGTATCTCGGGAACCTGACCCGACGCTATCTTCTGCGCCAGGCCCTCGGCCACCGCGGTCTTGCCGACGCCGGGCTCGCCGATCAGGCAGGGGTTGTTCTTCGAGCGGCGGCTCAGTATCTGGATAACGCGCTCGATCGCCTTGTCGCGGCCTATGACCGGATCAAGCTTGCTCTCTCGCGCCATCTGCGTCAGATCCTTGCCGAACTTCATCAGCGTGGGGCAGTCGTTTTTGCCCCTTCTGCCGCCCGAGTGTCCGCCGCGCGGCATTCCGCCGTAAGCTGCCGAGCCGACGGCCTCGTCCTCGTCGCTGTCGCTGAGCATGTTCATTATGTCGCTGTAAAGCTTCTGGGGATTGGCATTCAGCGTTATCAATATTTTGGCCGCTATGCTGCTGCTCTCGCGAAGCAGAGCGATAAGCAGATGCTCGGTTCCCACATAGTTGTGGCCCAGTCTTGCCGCCTCGGCCACGCTGCGCTCGATCACATACTTTGTTCTCGGGGTGAAGCCGCCGGGGAGCTCGTCAAGAGGCTCGCCGACATTGAGTATCTCATGGATTACCCCGCTCACGCTGTCCTCGGTTATGTCGTTTGACTCGAGGATCTTCGCAGCGACGCCGTCGCCCTCTTTGATCAGACCGAGCAGCATATGCTCGGTTCCCACATAGTTGTGGCCCAGATCGCGGGCGCTCTCCGCCGCCAAATTTATCGCCCTCTGGGCGCTTTCCGTAAATCTGCTTTCAAACATCATGTTCAGCACATCCTTTCCTTTATGATCTCGCTGCGCTTTAAGTCGCGCGAGAGCTCGTTTGCCGTGTTATGGTTTTTGATAATATTCGCCGGCAGTATCGAATATGTAACCTCGTTAAGCGTCTCGGGCTCCACGTCGCCGATAATTCCCAGCGCGACGCCGAGGCGCACATCGGACAAACGCTTCATGGCCTCGTCGGTCGACATGATCACCGCCGATCTCAGCGTTCCCAATGAGCGCATGATCCTGTCCTCTGTTTTGTACTTGTCATTTTTGAGAAGAAGCTGCCTGAGATCGCGCTCGTTTGCGATGACCTCCGACACGATCTGCTTTAAGCGGTCGATTATGTCCTGCTCGGTCATGCCGAGAGTGAGCTGGTTGGAGATCTGGAATATGTTCCCGAGCCCCTTGCTTCCCTCGCCGTAAATGCCGCGGACCGTCAGGCCGAGCTGCGACAGGCTGCCGGCGAGCTCGTTAAACTTCCCGGTCAGCACATAGCCCGGCAGGTGGACCATTACCGAGGCCCGAAGTCCGGTGCCCGCGTTGGTGGGGCAGCAGGTCAGATAACCGAAGTCCTTGTCAAACGCGTAATCAAGCTTTTCCTCGGCCAGATCGTCGATCAGGTTGGCGGTCTCGAGGCACTTGTCAAGCTCAAAGCCCGCCTCCATGCACTGTATGCGCAGGTGGTCCTCCTCGTTGACCATAACGCTCACGCGGCTGTCGGCGCTGAGGATAAGGCCCCGCTTCACGCTTGCGTCAATAAGCTGGGGGCTTATCAGGTGGCACTCGGCAACCGCGCGCTTTTCAACGTCGCTCATATTCGCCATGTCGATGTAGTTAAGACCCATCGCCTTGACTTTTTCGGCTCTCGGGCCGTCGCCGCGTCCGACCAGCGCCGCGCGGCACTTTTCAATAACCTCAGCCTGCTGCTTCGCCTTCGCCGAAGCCGGAAAAGGCAGACCGCTTATGTTTCTGGCGAGGCGGACTCTTGATGAGAGAACCACGTCGCCCTCTTTTCCGTTTTCGTAATACCACATATCAGTTTTCCCCCTTTAACGCCTTGATCTCGTCGCGGAGCTCGGCCGCCTTTTCAAATTCCTGCTCGCGCACGGCCCTGTCGAGCCTCATCTTCAGCTCCTCGAGCCTGCGCGAGTTTTTGAGCTCGCCGCCGCACCGCTCGGGAATTTTTCCCACATGCTCATAGGTGCCGTGGATCTGCTTGAGCGGTCTGAGCAGGCGGTCGTGGAACGTTTTGTAGCACTCACCGCAGCCCAGCTTGCCCTTCGCCGCGAAACTGTCGTAGGTCGTTCCGCAGACCGGACACTTGTTCACCGCCTTTAAGATCTCCGGCCCGCCCGCGCTCTGCGCGTGAGCACCGGTCAGTCCGTAAAGCGCCGAAGCCAGATTACCGAGCCCCGCGGTCTCATAAAGCGAGCCTCCCGACGGAAAGAGCTGCCCCGCTATTTTCTTGGCGCAGCCCGGGCAGACCATCATGGCGCTTTTCTTTCCGTTAATATTAAGATGCAATTGCTCAACGGCCTCATTTTTGCCGCATATTTGACATTTCATTTTTATCATCCTTTCTCATATCGCAAAATCCCGCGCTCAACCGCCGCTCCCGGCGGCGGGGCATCATATCAGGCCAGACACACCAGCATGTTTTTCAATAGTCTCGCCCTTATTCTGTCCTGCTCGGGCTGCTTTAAGGGCAGAGACTTTTCGCTGAGCGCGCTTGTAATGATTTTTGCCTCTCTTTCCGTAATCAAATCATAATCAAAGCAATTTTTCACTATCGCCTCGGCGCTTCCCGCGCCTATGGCCTCTCCGACGGAGTTGATCACATGCATCAGCTTCGCGCCTCTGCTGTCGTATGACACGCGGCTTATCCTGATGTAGCCCCCGCCTCCGCGACGGCTCTCGACCAGATAGCCCTTCTCGGGCGAAAACCTCGTTGATATAACATAGTTAATCTGCGAGGGAACACAGCTAAACCTGTCGGCCAGCTCCTTGCGCCTCAGCTCGATCTCACCCGCCTCGGCCTCGCGCAGCATGTCATTAATAAAATCCTCAATAATATTGCTCAGTTTCACTTTTTAATCACTTCCTGACATTTGAATTTGACTTTGACTTTCTTTGACTTACGATATTATTATAGCACGTTTTTTTCATTTGTCAATAGTTTTTTCAAAAAAAGTCAAAAAATTTTTTCGCCCTAAATCGACGTATTTTCGCGGGTTTTAAGAAACCGCCTTAAAATTGGTCAAAAAATTTTTATTTTTCTTGAAATATTTTAAATATGTGATACAATAGAGACATCACTATTTACGGGGAAATAACCGGAGCCAAAAAGGGGAGATGAGCATGCGTACATTTTTAAGCAGGCGGCATAAATTTTCGGCGCTCGCGCTGTGCCTTATTCTGGCGCTGTCAGCATTTCCGCAGTGCGCGCGGGCAGCCAGTGGGCCGACCGCGCTCTACCAAGGCTTCGCGGGGCAGTACCAGCATATCTACGCCGACGGGCAAAAGCTGAGAGACGACGGCGGAACGATCGTTGCTGACAATTCAGAGGTCAAGGATATGAGCGACCAATTCCTGCCGCGCGATATGGGCGACGGCGGCTACGCGTTTGAGTCGCGCTCGTCAAATCAGCCGCATATCGAAAAACAGTTAGTCGATGTTTATGACGAATATTATGACGAATGGATATACGAATATAAGGACGTCGAGGTGTGGAACGGGTACACCCGGAGAATAGCCGCCGCGGAACAGGGGGCCGTGCTTCCCGCATCGAACTATGTGTTCGGCAAGAGCGAGGATTTTGCCGGAATGAACGACAACACGCAGCACTGGATCCGCGTGAGAAGCGAGAGCTACACCGACAGCGCGCCCTCGTATTATTTAAAGAGCATGCAGAACGGGCTTTATTTGGGACTGTCATCGGACGGCAGGGTTATTGCGGTCGACTATGATCACAAGGCGACAGTCACATTTGAAGCTTTGAGCGACCAAAGCCCGCTGTATCTGCTTTCGCAAACCGACGCATATGCCTCGCTCACCGCCGAACAGCGGGCGCGGATCGAGCGGGTCTATGAATCGGTCGCGGGCGACGCTTTTGAACGCAACGGCGCCGTCATGGCAGAGAACGCGTCTCCCAGAGGGCGCCTGGACACGATTTACAAAAACTCAAAATATCAATCTTCATATCAGCTTATGCAGGCCCTCAACGGCTATATCTCGATTGGCGGCGGATATGCGACAATGCACCGAAGCTCCACATATCACGTCAGCCAAGATCTGCCCGGGACCGAGGGCGTCACCGCGAGCCGCGGAGCCGCGACAATATATTACGGACACCCGAGCTGGTACCATTGGCCCAAAAACAGCTCCGTAAAATTCTCGGTCTACGACCTGACGATAAACGGCCCCGACGGAGAATTTCAGCAGACAATAAAAATCTGGGTCCAGGACGGAGACGCAAGCTGCGCAACCAACGCCGAACGATTTGAGGAGATCGTGACGGATATACCGTTTATTTATCGAAAAGGGATCACGAATTTGCTGATTGAGAACAGCTCCGACAACTCTTATTACAGCGCCGGACAATATCTTTACATAAGACTGAACCATCCCAATTCCGCCCAGTCGATACTTGACTATTTGATCCACGAGATGGGCCACAGCCTTGACGCGAAAAAAGGGGGCGGCAACAATTGGTCGGTAAACGCGGGCGAATGGGAACAGGCGCGGCAGAAAGATATGTTTTCGATGTCGAGCTACGGCGCGAATATTCTCGAAACTTATAACGCGGAGGATTTTGCGGAGTTCTGCCGGTTTTATTTCAGTTGCTTCGGCAACCGGGACAGACAGAGAGCGATACAGATCCTGTGTCCCAACCGCTATCAACTGCTCAAGGAAATAAGAGTTGAATATTTGGAAGGGCTATCGCTGTGGGAGGACGGAGTCACACCGCCATTTGACGCCGATCCCGCTCCAACGCCAACCGTGGAGCCCACGGCTACACCAACTGCAGAACCGACTGCAACTCCGACGACGGAGCCGACTGCCGCTCCGACTGCGGAACCCACTGCCACACCTACCGCAGAGCCTACGGCCACGCCTACCGCGGACCCCACTGCAACTCCTACTGTAGAGCCTACTTCTACTCCCACTGCGGAGCCGACTGCCGCTCCGACTGCAGAACCAACCGCCACGCCAACGGTAACGCCCACAGTTGAACCGACTGCAACGCCGACTGCGGAACCATCCTCAACACCTACATTGAAACCAACCGCCGCACCAACAGCAACGCCTACAATTGAACCAACTGCCACACCCACCGCGGAGCCTACGTCCACACCAACGACGGAACCGACCGCGACTCCCACCGCGAAACCGACTGCCGCACCAACGGCAAATCCGACTTCAACGCCGACTGCGGAACCGACTGCCGCTCCCACTGCGGAACCTACGACAACGCCAACAACGGAACCCACGTCAACTCCGACCGCAGAACCTACGCCAACGCCGACAGCGGAGCCTATATCAACGCCTACCGCGGACCCCACGGTAACTCCAACAGCAGAGCCAACCGCCACGCCCACTGCAACGCCTACTGTTAATAATAAATTTATTATTAATAAATTAGAATTAACCGACGGCGCGGTCATAGCGAACATAACTGCGGCGGACGGCGAAAACGCGGTACTGATCGCCGCAGCATACACCGAGGACGGATTTTTGGCCGACATAGCTTTCGCCAACATTGACGCCGGCGGAACATTCGCCTTGGAGCTGAACACCGATGGCGCCGCTCAAATCTCGGCGTTTATATGGGACGGCCTGTCAAGCGCCCGCCCGCTGTGCGTTCCCATGACACTTGTTCCATAATAACTTAAAATCAAAACGGATAGAGAAATATCACCTCTATCCGTTTTTTCATGTCCGATCTCTGCGATTTAATCTGTTATTTTTTATCTAAAATCTAAAATGTCCGATTTGCGTAACCGATTTGTTACTTGAAAAAATCCTCATATTATGGTATTATATATTTGGCAGCCAAAACTGCAAGTACGGAGTGTTCCGTGCGGAGAAACACCTTTGCGCGAATAAAACGCGCGATCGTAAAAGGCAGAACTAAAGACGTAAGAACGGTTGGCCGCTTCATTCCTTTCTAAACACTTAACATCGTGTTTAAGACATAAAGAAAGGAGTGGATGCTTATGAAAAATTTATTTTTCAAAATATTATTTGCACTCCTTGTAATCATCGTAATTTTTGCGATTTTTGCACAATCAGTGCAATAAAGAACAACAACCGCTCTTATAGTTTGGGACACTGAAGAACGGTTGTATAACACTATTCTGAAGCGGCCAAACCGTTTTTACGCTCTGCCGTTTCTTTTTCTATGATTATTATATATTATTTTTTTGGTTTTGTCAAGCATTTTGATAAATACAGTCATTTTTTAAACGGATAAAATATCCGGCCTCAATTATGAAGTGATTACCAATGTATTGTCCGCTTTGTTCTGCTCAAAATATATTCGGGATTTGGGTTCGCGTTAATATTAAAGCCGTTACTTAATATAAAATCTATTATTAAGAATGACTTAGCTTGCTCATTTTCTTTTCAAGGCGGGTTCTTATCACAATGAAGCAGCCGAGGTGGACAAGGAACGTTATCAGCCATGAGATCGGATAGGAGGCATAAAGCACCTCGATAGTGTGGAATCGCTCTATCCCGAACACCGTGAATATCCAACCTATGCGAATTCCGCACACGCCGATGAGCGAAACGACCATTGGCATGAACGAGTAGCCGATGCCGCGCAGAGCGCCCACCATAACGTCCATCATTCCGGCGGTCGCCTGTGTGCGGGCGACGATCGAGAGTCTGTCAATGCCCGCCCTTATCACGTCGGGATTTGACGAATAGATCCCCACAAGCTGCTGTCCGAACAGGCAGACCAGGTTGCCGAGGATCACGCCGACTATGGTCACGCAGACCTCGGAGTAAACCGCGATCCTGTTTATCCTCTTCCACTGCATGGCGCCGAAGTTCTGGCTTGTGAACGTGACGGCGGCCTGATGAAACGCATTCATGGCTATGTAGACAAATGACTCAAGGTTCTGCGCCGCCGCGTTGCCCGCCATAACTATCGGGCCGAACGAGTTTATCGACGACTGGATGATAACGTTTGAGATCGAGAACATCACGCCCTGAAATCCCGCGGGCAGACCGATCTTGAAGATCGCCGCGGTCTTGCTTTTGTCAAGTCGCATGTTTGAAGGCCTGAAGCGGATCGCGCCCTTTTCCTTCATAAGGCAGCGAGTGACCAGAAACGCCGAAATGCACTGCGAGATCACGGTGGCCAGCGCGACGCCTGCCACGTCCATTTTGAACACTATGACAAAAACCAGATTAAGCGCCACGTTGATAACGCCCGAAATAATTAGGTAATAGAGCGGGCGGCGGGTATCTCCCACGCCGCGGAGAATGGCGCTGCCGAAGTTATAGACCATAGTGGCGGTCATGCCCAAAAAGTATATCCGAAGATACAGCACCGCAAGCGGCAGGACCTCGGCGGGAGTCTGCATAAGCTCCAATATCCATTTGGCGCCGCCCACGCCGATTATCGTAAGCAAAACGCCGCTCAGCAGACTGAGCAGCATTGACGTGTGGACGGTGCGCGTTACCGACTTTGCGTCGTTCGCGCCGTAGAACCGAGCGACAAGCACATTCGCAGCGATCGAAAGGCCCAGAAACAGATTTGTGATTAGGCCGATGATCGAGGTGTTTGAGCCCACCGCGGCAAGCGAGTTGTCGCCCGCGAACTGTCCCACAACCACAATGTCCATCGCGTTGAACATGAGCTGCATCACACCGCTGACCATAAGCGGCAGGGAATATATCAGCATTTTTTGCAGTATAGGCCCGCTGCACATGTCCATTTCATATTTTTTTGTTGTTGATTTATTCAAATTTACACCTTCCCGATTTTATAAAACATTAATTACCGCCCTCAGCTTAAAACCGTCACCGAGAGCCCGCGGCATTTTTCTCTTCCGCGTCGAAGTATTCGGTCGCGGCCCGCTTGTCGCGCTCGAGCTGCGCCTTGAGCCCGTCTATGCTTTCAAATTTTACTATCGGGCGCAGATAATGCCTGAACTCGATCTCGATCTCCCTGCCGTACAGATCGCCCCGGTGCCCGAAAATATAGGTTTCGATGCTCGGCTTGTCGCTGCCCACCGTGGGCTTTCCGCCGACGTTTGTCACCGCGCGGTGCCACTTTCCGTTGAGCTTGGCACGGGTAATGTAGACGCCGAATTTCGGCACCACATGAAAATCCGGAAGCTCAATATTGGCGGTGGGGAAGCCGATCCTGTGCCCGAGTCCCGCTCCGTGTTCCACGCGCCGCGTGACCGAAAAATATCTGCCGAGGTAGACCGCCGCCTCTTCCATTTCGCCCGACGCGATGAGCTGGCGTATCAGCGTGCTCGAGACCGGGCAGTCAAGGCTCTTGCACTCGGCGATATGGACTTTTATCCCGCGCTCCGCGCACAACTCCTTGAGATTTTCGGTGTTTCCCTTGCCCCGGAAACCGTAGTGAAAATTGAAGCCCGCGCACACGAATTTCGCGCCGAATTTTTCAACCAGATATTTATCGACAAACTCGGTGTATGGAATTTTCATATAATCCGTGGTGAACCGCTCGGCGATGACTATGTCCACGCCTCTGTCATAAAGTATGCGCAGCCGCTTTTTGAACAGGTTCACATTTTTTATATCGGTGTTGGTTATCACGCTTTTGGGAATGTTGCGGAACATATACACCGCCGATCTGAGTCCGTTTTCACGGGCGTACCTGACAACCGTGTCAACTATCTCAAGGTGTCCCAAATGCATAGCGTCAAAGACACCGAGGGCAACCGCGGTGTCCTTTAGTTTTAAATTGTCAAGATCATGTCGGTTGAATAACTCATCCTGAGCATAGTATTCCATATATGTTCTCCTAACGCGGCGATAATCAAAAATCCTTAAACTTTCGCTAATAAAAGGTTTTTATTATCGTCATTCTGTCGTTCTCGCGCTTTGAAACCGTGAGAAACGCGCCGTCTTTGTCATACACTCTGTAGGTATCCCCCTCGCGAGTGTTTTTCGGAGCGCGTACGCGCACCCCGTTTTTTACCATTGCGGCGTTTCTCTCGTCAAAAATAAGCGCGCCGTATTTTTCAAAAACACTGTCTGTCGGGATCAGGAACGAGAAGTCCCCCGCCTCCGCCATTTCGGCGATCCTTTCCAGGGTATAGCTGCCGCTTTGAACGAAGCGTCCGCTTCGGGTGCGGACAAGGCCCGACATATGCGCGTGGCAGCCCAGCTTTTCGCCCAGATCCGAGCAAAGAGAGCGGATATAGGTGCCCTTCGAGCAGGCAACCGCCGCCGAAAACTCCCGCACGGAACCGTCGCCCGGCGCGCAATCGAAAACCTCGATTTTGTCGATGCGGACGCGGCGCGGCTCGCGCTCGATCTCTATTCCCTTGCGGGCGAGCTCATAGAGCTTTTTGCCCCCTACCTTTATCGCCGAATACATCGGCGGGACCTGCATGATCTCGCCCAAAAATTCCCCGGCGGCCTTCTCAATATCGCCTTTGCCGATCACGACCTCGTCCATATCGACCGAGCTTATGATATTTCCCGATGAGTCGCCGGTGTCGGTGGCGCTGCCGAGCGTCACTCTCGCTATATATTCCTTATCGGTGGCGGTCAGCATATCCGCGGCCTTGGTTGCCTTTCCAACGCATATCGGAAGCACGCCCTCGGCGTCGGGGTCAAGGGTTCCGGTGTGTCCGATCTTTCTGATGCCCAAAATTTTTCTCATGCGGCCCACAACATCATGCGAGGTCATGCCGACGGGCTTATACACATTTACGATCCCGCTCAGCTCCGCCATCTTTTGTTGAGTTCCTTTTCAAGCTCGTCGATTATCTCATCGACCGTTTTGTCAAACGCGCTGTAGCCGCTTGCGTGGATATGTCCGCCTCCGCCGAAGCACGACGCGACCTCCGCGACATCCATATATTCGCCGGAGCGCAGGCTGACCTTGAATTCGCCGCTTGAACGCTTTCTTATGTAGACTCCGACCTCAATGCCCTCGATGCTGCCGGGGATCGTAACGATCGCGTTAGCCTCCTCCTCGGTTATTCCCGCGTTATGAAGGTCTTCGTCCGATATATAAAGCACCGCGGCCCTGCCGCCGCATATGAACCTCAGCTTTTCGATAGCCGAGTGCATCAGCCTGTAATAGCCCAAAGGCTTTACCGTGAACAATATCCGCGACATGCGCGAAAAGTCGATGCCCGTGTCTATCAGAGCCGCTCCGACGCGCAGGGTGTTGCCCGTCACGTTGGAATATTTCAGGTTCCCCGTGTCGGTAACAAGGCCAATATACAGATTCGCCGCTATGTCGCGGGTGATTTCCTCACCCATTTCGCGGAGCAGCATATACACAAGCTCGCAAGTCGAGGAAATTTCCGTGAACACCGTGCCGGACTTCGCGAAGACCTTGTGCGTTACATGGTGGTCGATCGCGATAGTGTTGCTGTGGGCGAGAAAGGCTTCCTCGTAAACGTCCAGGCGGTTTGAATCGGCGCAGTCAAGAGCGATAAGCAAATCGCAATCGCTTATCTCGAGGCTCTCGTCGTTGTCCATGATAATAAGCGACCGCGCCTGAGCGTCCGGGCAGTCCGTCAAAAACACCCTTGTGCGCTTGCCCATATTGTTAAGGGCGAGGGCCAGCGCGCACGCGCTGCCCATTGCGTCGCCGTCGGGGTGGGTGTGTCCGAACAGGCCCACCGCCGACGCGTCTTTGATAATCGGTATTAGTTTTTCAAACATTTGTCTACCTCGCTAATTTACAAATCCCGCATCAGCTTCTGAATATGGGCTCCGTATTCAATACTGTCACCCTCCACAAATGTGAATTCGGGCGTCTGCCTCAGGTTCAGGCGGCGGCTTATCTCTTTTCTGATAAACCCGCCCGCGCTTTTGAGCGCCGCAAAGGCATCCTTTTTTGTTTTGTCGTCACCGTAAACGCTTATATTCGCTTTGGCATATTTCAAATCCTTTGTGACCCGAACCGACACCACAGAGATCATCTGCGGGATCCGCGGGTCTTTAAGTTCGCGTATCACCGACGAGAGCTCCCTCTTTACCTCTTCGGAAACCCTGTCGGTCCTGCTGTAATTTGCCATAATTTTATCCTCCGGTCAATCAAAATTACTCGGGATCCACCTGCGCCATTATATACGCCTCAATAACGTCGCCGTCCTTGATGTCGTTATAATTGCTTATGCTGAGACCGCACTCATAACCGCTGTTGACCTCGCGCACATCGTCTTTGAACCTCTTGAGCGAGCCGAGCTCGCCCTCATGGATAACAATGCCGTCGCGCACAACGCGCACAAGGCTGTCGCGGCGTATCTTTCCGTCGGTAACATAAGCGCCGCCGATCGTGCCCACGCCCGAAACCTTGAACGTCGTTCTGATCTCAACATGGCCCGTTACCTCCTCGCGGAAGGTGGGCTCAAGCATACCCTTCATGGCCTTTTCGATATCCTCTATCGCGTCATAGATCACGCGGTACATGCGCAGATCAACGTCCGCGTCCGCAGCCGCGTCGCTGGCGCCCGCCGTGGGACGCACGTTAAAGCCGACGATTATCGCGTTTGACGCGCTTGCCAGCATAACGTCCGACTCGGTTATGGCGCCCACCGCGCCGTGGATAACCGAGACGCGCACCTCGTCGTTTGAAATTCTCTCGAGCGACTGCTTAACCGCCTCGACGCTTCCCTGAACGTCGGCCTTGACGATTATATTGAGTTCCTTCATCTTGCCGGCCTCGATATGCTCGAACAGATTTTCAAGCGACACGGCTCCGGCGGACTTCTGCCGCTCCTGCTTCTCCTTGAATTTTCTGTTCGCCACGACCGAGCGCGCGAGACGCTCGTCTGTTACGACATAGAACTCGTCGCCGCCCTCGGGGACCTCGGACAGGCCGAGGATCTCAACCGGGATCGACGGGCCGGCTTTTTTGACGTTCTTTCCCTTGTCGTTGCTCATCGCGCGGACCCTGCCCACGGCCGTTCCGGCAACGACAATATCTCCGACGCGCAGAGTTCCGTTCTGCACCAGAACTGTGGCGACCGGGCCGCGGCCCTTATCGAGCTGAGACTCGATGACCGTGCCCTTTGCCTTTCTGTCGGGGTTGGCCTTGAGCTCCTTCATCTCGGCAACAAGCAGCACCATCTCAAGAAGCTGCTTGATATTTTGATTCTTCTTGGCCGAGATCTCGACGCATATTGTTTCGCCGCCCCATTCCTCGGGAACAAGGTTGTGCTCCATGAGCTCCTGCTTAACGCGGTCGGGGTTCGCGCCCTCTTTGTCTATCTTGTTTATCGCGACTATTATCGAAACGTTCGCGGCCTTGGCGTGGTTTATCGCCTCGACCGTCTGAGGCATGATACCGTCGTCCGCCGCGACGACCAGTATGGCTATGTCGGTCACAAGCGCGCCTCTCGCGCGCATTGCGGTGAACGCCTCATGACCCGGCGTGTCAAGGAAGGTTATCTTCTTTTCGCCCACGCGGACGCGGTGCGCGCCGATGTGCTGAGTAATTCCTCCGAACTCGCCCTCGGTCACGTTGGTGTGCCTTATCGCGTCAAGCAGCGAAGTCTTTCCGTGATCGACATGGCCCATAACAACAACGACCGGCGAGCGGGGCTTGAGCTGCTCGGGTGTATCCTCAAAGTCCTCAAATAGTTTATCCTCTTCCGTGAGAATTATTTCTTTTTCATATGTTCCGCCCATTTCCTCAACTATAAGCGAGGCGGTGTCAAAGTCGAGCGTTTCGTTGACCGTGGCCATTATGCCCAAAAGCATGAGCTTTTTGATTATCTCGGCAGGCGACTTCCTCATTCGGCTCGCCAGCTCGCCCACGGTTATCTCGCCCGGGATGAGCACATGGATCGGCTCTTCCTTCTTCTTTTTCTTCTCAACCTTTTTGAAAACGTTCTCGGGCTTGCGCTTCTGCTTTGTGCCGTGCTGCTGGCGCTGCTGCTGTTTCTTCTTCTGGTTGATCTTCTGCTTCTTGTCGCCCTGCTTAACGTTCTCGGGGATCAGATCCTCGATCTTTTCATCGTCTATGCGGTCAAGGTCCACATTGTTGACGCGGGTGTCGACCGTGCGGGTCTTTCTGCCCACGACAACCTCATTCGTATCCGAAAACTCGCGCTCGACCTCCTGAGACTCTCCCTTTTCCCTTTTTTTGCGGGGAGCAGGCTCATGCTTTTTCTTTTTCTCAAGAATTGAGAAGTCGTTCGCCATATTCCTTTGGGTGAGATATTCAAAAATCACGTCCAGCTCATACTCATTAAGGGCGCTCATATGGTTCTTGGTCGAAACGCCGTAATCATGCAGCACCTTAACGATATCCTTGCTGGGGAATCCAAAAATTTTGGATAACTCATAAGCTCGTATTTTTTCCATTGTTTACATCAACCCTTTCTGCTTTTTATCGCCGCCGACCGCGGCACGGGGCGCCGGGATGCGCCGCCCCGGGAATTTGTCATTTTTCCTCCGCCTCGCGGATAAGCCTCTCATAGACCTCGTGTCCGACCCTGCGTTTAAAAGCCCGCTCAAGCGCCCGCTTTTTCTCGGCGGTCTTGAGACATTCGCGGCAAATATACGCGCCGCGGCACTGAGCCTTGCCCGTCTTGTCAAGACGGATCTCCCCGTCATCGCCGCTTATCACGCGGCTGAGCTCCGCTTTTTCAAAGCGGCCCCTGCATACCACGCACATCCTGACAGGCATGGCTTAATCCTCTCTGCTTAAGATCTCGGCGACCTCTCTCTGCATATCCTCCTCGGTCGGCTCGTCGGGCTCGTCGTCGGCCTTTCCTATCTGATCGTCGGGGAGCGCGCTTAAATCTATCTTCCAGCCGGTGAGACGGGCCGCCAAACGAACGTTCTGGCCCTCTCTGCCGATCGCGAGCGAAAGCTGGCTCTCCGGAACCACGACCTTGCACATCTTCTGATCCGGAAGAACGTTTATCGAAACCACGTCCGCCGGGCTGAGCGCGTTTGAAACAAACTCCGCCGGATCGTCGCTGTATCTTATAATATCTATCTTCTCGCCGCGCAGCTCGTTGATAACATTCTGCACCCTCATGCCCTTGGGGCCTATGCAGGTGCCCACAGGGTCAACGTTGCGGACCGTTGAGGCGACCGCGATCTTTGAGCGCGATCCCGCCTCGCGGGAGATACCCTTGAATTCTATAATTCCCTGCGAGATCTCGGGAACCTCCAGCTCAAACAGGCAGCGCACCAGACCCGGGTGCGAGCGCGAAACGACAAGATGCACGCCCTTGACGCTGTCCGCGACCTCGACCACAAACACCTTGTAGCGCTCGCCGACCTTGTAGTTGTCGTGCTTGACCTGCTCATTTGTCATCAGCACCGACTCGGTGCCGTCAATATCAAGCATAACGTTGCGGCGGTCTATCTTTCTGACAACCGCGTTGGCTATGTTGTTCTCGCGGCCGCTGTACTCGTCGACCATCTTCTCGCGCTCCGCCTCGCGTATTCTCTGGAACACGACCTGGCGGGCCGTTTGGGCCGCTATCCTGCCGAAAGCGGCCGGAGTTACCTCGAACTCGACAATGTCGCCGACTTCATACTCGGGCTTAATGTCGCGGGCGTCGAGCACCGAGATCTGCGTCTCTCTGTCCTCGACCTCCTCGACAACCATCTTTCTGGCATAGATCTTGATCTCTCCGTCCTCCGAAAACTTAACGTTTATATCGGAGACGGCTCCGAAATTCTTCTTGTAAGCCGATATCAGCGCGCTCTCAAGAGCGTCAAGCACGATATCTTTACTTATGCCTTTTTCCTCTTCGATCTCATCCAACAAGTTAAAAAGCTCTGAACTCATTTTTTTAAAGACTCCTCTCTGTTATTTGCGCCGCGATTTGGTAATAACCGATCAAATTTGCTTATCCGCCTCTCTGTCCGATCGGCTCATACATTAAAAGTCAAAGTGAACATTGGCCCTTGACGCCGCGCTTTGGGGAATTGTTGTCTTTTCCCCGTCTGCTTCAATTGTTATATTATTTTCATCATCAATTTCGGTTAAAATGCCGGTCAGGGTCTTTGAGCCGTTTATCGCCTTGTAAAGGTGAATATCGACCGTCTCGCCGACCGCTTTTTCAAAATGCTCCCGATGTCTGAGCCTGCGCTCGATCCCCGGAGACGACACCTCAAGATAATAGTTCTGAGGGATCGGATCCTTTTCGTCAAGCAGCTCTCCTATCACGCGCGAGAATTCCTCGCACTCGTCAATAGTGATGCCGCCGCTCTTGTCAAGGAATATTCTCAGAAAGCGGGCGCCGCCCTCTTTCACGAACTCCACATCGTAAACCTCAAGTCCGCTTTCCGCCGCGGGGCCCGCGGCCATGTCGTAAACTGTTTTTTCGATCTTGCTAAGCTGCATTCCGCCTTCACTCCTAACCCGGACGCCGAACAGCCCGCCAATATCAAAGCGCCGAACGCCTCCGGCCCGAAAGAATTGTCGGGCAGCCCCGGCGGATCCGTATGTCATCCTTTTTCAAAACCAAAGAGTGAGGTTTCCCTCACTCTTCAGCCGATATTCTACATGTTACTCGAATATTTTACCACCAAAAATGCCTCTTGTCAAGGGTTTTTGCCGAATTTTTCAAAAAAAACGGCCCTCAGCTCCGCTTTTCGGAAAGCTTTTTAAGCTCTTCCTGGAACGTCTCGATATCCTTGAACTGTTTATAGACCGACGCGAAGCGCACATACGCGACCTCGTCAATATCCCTCAGCATATCCATGACCATCTCGCCTATCTTCTCGCTCGAGACCTCGCGCTGGAGGCTGTTGTGCAGGCTGCTCTCTATCTCTGTTATCATGGAATCTATCGTCTGCAGCGGCACCGGACGGCTCGCGCAGGCATTCAGGATGCCGCGCTCGAGCTTGTCGCGGTCAAAGCTCTGACGGGATTTATCTTTTTTAACGACTATTATCGGAACGCTTTCGACTTTTTCATATGTGGTGAAACGCTTTCCGCAGTTCAGGCACTCGCGGCGGCGTCTGATAGAAGTCCCGTCGTCGGTCGAGCGGGAGTCCACCACCTTGCTGTCAAGCGATCCGCAATACATACAACGCATATTATCCTCTCCCGAGTTAAATTTTTGACACGATAATTATATATTAATTTATCATAAATGTAAACAAACTAAACAAATTTGTCACAAAATCGTAAAGTATTTTTAAATTTTAAGGAATAATTTTTATTCCTCGGGAAAAACTGTAAACGGAGGTGAAAACATGACGACAAAAGAACTTTTATACGTCGAGGACGCGCTGGGCCACGAGCAGTTTTTTGAGACGAACTGCCGTTCAATCGCGGCAAGGATCCAGGATCCCGATCTTCAAAGCTACGTAAACAAGCTGGTCGAGCAGCACAAGGAAACATTTCAAAACTTTTACGGCCTTTTGGGCTGAATCTGAAAAAGGAGTGATTTTATGAACACAAACACACAGGAAACAAATATGTCGGACAAAGACTTGATGGAGAACGTTCTGCAGCTTGAAAAAGGCGTGTGCGACCTTTTTCTCCATGGCACGATCGAGTCGTCGAGCGAGGACGTTCACAAGGCGTTCTGCATGGCGCTGAACAGCTCGCTCGCGACCCAGGACACTATCTACAACCGAATGGCCGAAAAGGGCTGGTACCCCACCGAGCAGGCGGAGCAGTCCAAGGTGGACAGCGTTAAGCAGAAGTTCAGCGAAAAAATGTCCGCATAAGCGGCGCAAAACGACATAGTCGGAAATTTTACCAATAAAACTCTGTTCAAAATCAAATATTTGTTGAATATTCGTTTTATTTAGGTTGACAAATTCGCATAAAGGTTGTATAATACAAACAAGAGCAAAGGCGCTCACCTTATTTAAGGTGCGCGCCTTTTGTTTTCCGGCCGTTTGCGGTTCCCTAAGGTTCTCGATACCGCTTAAGCAGAACCGCTAAAAAATGTATAGTTATATACACTTTCTCCTTTACAAAACAATTACCAAACAAATATGTGCCCCGCAAACGACCGGTATTAAATCAAAAGCGCCCCCGCCTCCGCGGAGACGCTTTTTGATTTCTAAAGAGATTTCTAAAGAGGATTTCATCGGGAGCCGTCCGCGTCAATCGAATATCTTATAATATATCTTCAGCCAGTCGCGGACTATGCGGCTCTCGGAATAAGTCTCGATCGCTCTCTCGTAAGCCTCAAGCGTGGTGTTGCGGAAAACTCCGCCCCTTGAGATCTCGTAATGGTTGTCCTTTGAATATTTATTTGTGTCGATCGCATAGCCGTATGTAAAGTATCTTTTCGCCTGCCGCAGGACCTCGTCGTTGAAATATCCGCCGGGATACGACAGGACCGTGACATTCTTTCCGGTTATCTTCGCGAGCGACGCGCAAGAGGCCCTGAATTCCGCGTCAAGATCCTCCGCGCTCATATCTGCAAGGTTCACATGATGGGCGGTATGGCTCTGTATGCTGACAAATCCGCTTTTGGACATCTCCCGGATCTGCTCCGAGCTTAAATATCCGTCCTTGTCGATATATTCACCCACCATGAATATCGTCGCCTTAAAATCATACTCTTTAAGCAGCGGATAAAGCTCGGTGTAGCAATCCTCATAGCCGTCGTCAAATGTGAGGATTATCGGCTTTCGCACGTTGTAAGCCTCCTCGTATTCATCCGCGAACAGTGTAGTGTAGCCCTCGCTTTTAAGATAATCAAACTGCTCGACAAGCTGATCGGGGCGGCAATAGAGATTTTCGTCGCCGCTCCGCGGCTCCTCCGAAATACAGTGATACATAAGCACCGGTATTCCCGGCTCTATACAGTAAGGCACCAAAAAGGCCGCCAGCACCGCAACCGCCGCGAGGATCAATATGATTCTGCGCCGCCTTCTTTTCTTTCTCTGCCTGTATCTGTTCATAATAACCCTTTCACAGCGCCGATCTATTTAACGACCACATTAATAAGCTTTTTCGGAACCGCTATACATTTTACGATCTGTCTGCCCTCGGTGAGCTCTTTGATCCTGTCGTTGTTCATGGCAAGTTCCGTCATTTCCTCGCGGGTCATCTCGGGACTGATCATTATTTTGTCTCTGATCCTGCCGTTTATCTGAAGCACGATCTCGATCTCGTCGACCGCCAGCGCGCTCTCGTCATACTCCGGCCACTTTTCGGCGGCAAGGTTTGAAGTCTCGCCGATGATCTCCCACATCTCGGACGCGATGTGGGGCACAAAAGGCGCAAGCAGCAGGATGAGCGAGCGCAGCGCCTCGGAAACTACCGGATGATCAAGTTTATCCTTCGGGGTATGCTCCTTGTAATAGTACAGGGCGTTCACCATTTCCATGATCGCGCTTATCGCTGTGTTGAAGCTGAATCGTCCGCAGTCGGCGGTGACTTTCTTAATCGCGCCGTGGACCGCGAGGCGCAGCTTTTTCTCCGCGCCGGAAACGTTTTCGGGCTTCTCGTCGGTCATGCAGTCCTTAAGATCCTCAACCGCTCTCCATACTCGGTTCAGAAATCTGTAAGACCCCTCGACAGCCGTGTCGTTCCAGTCAAGGTCGCGCTCGGGCGGCGCGGCGAACAGGATAAACAGCCTTGCGGTGTCAGCGCCGTATTTTTCTATGATCTCCTCCGGGCTTACCACATTGCCCAGAGATTTTGACATTTTTGTGCCGTCCTTTAAGACCATGCCCTGCGTCAGAAGATTTTCAAACGGCTCATCGCAGCTCACATATCCGAAATCATGCAGCGCCTTTGTGAAAAATCTCGCGTAGAGCAGATGAAGTATCGCGTGCTCAACGCCGCCGATATACTGATCGACATTCATCCAATAATCGGCTTTGGCCTTGTCAAACGGCATTTCGGTGTTGTGCGGGTCGCAGTACCTCAAAAAGTACCATGACGAGCAGACAAACGTGTCCATCGTGTCGGTCTCGCGTCTGGCGGGACCGCCGCACTTGGGGCAGGTCGTGTGAACAAACTCCTCGCACTCGCTGAGCGGCGAACGGCCCTTTCCCGTGAACTTAACGTTCTGCGGCAGGATAACCGGGAGCCGGTCCTCGGGAACCGGGACCTCTCCGCACTTATCGCAGTAAACGATCGGTATAGGCGCGCCCCAGTAGCGCTGTCTTGAGATCAGCCAGTCCCTCAAACGGAAGTTTACCTTGCCGCGGCCGATCCCCAGCTCCTCGAGCCGCTTTGTAATGGCCTTTATCGCGTCTTTGTTGTTCATGCCGTCAAATTCGCCGGAGTTTTCCATAATTCCCTCGGCCGCGAAAGCCTCGGTCATGTCCTCGGACTTCATGTTCTGCCCTTCGGGCTGAATAACTATCGTGATCGGCAGATCGTACTTCTTGGCGAACTCAAAGTCGCGCTGGTCGTGGGCGGCAACGCCCATAACGATACCCGTGCCGTAGTCAAGCAGCACGTAGTTCGCGAGATACAGCGGTATCTTCGCGCCGGTGAACGGATGAATCAGATACGTTCCGGTGAACACGCCCTCTTTTTCGGTGTCGGTCGCTGAGCGCACGATCTCGCTCTGGTGCTGCACCTTTTTGATAAAGGCCCGGCACTCTGCCTCGGTCTCGCTGCCCGCGATAAGCTTTTCGACCAGCGGATGCTCGGGCGCGATTACCATGTAGCTCACGCCGAATATCGTGTCGGGACGGGTGGTGTAGACCGTCAGAGTCTCGTCGCTGCCGTCGATCTTAAAATCGACCTCCGCGCCCTCGCTGCGGCCTATCCAGTTTGTCTGCATAAGCTTTACCTTCTCGGGCCAGCCCTTTAATTTGTCTATGTCGTCAAGCAGCCTCTGCGCGTAGTCGGTGATCTTAAAGAACCACTGCTCAAGATCCTTCTTGCCCACATCGCTCTTGCAGCGCTCGCACTTGCCGTTAACGACCTGCTCATTCGCCAGAACCGTGGCGCAGGACGGGCACCAGTTGACATATGACTTCTTTTTATACGCCAGTCCGTGCTTGTAGAGCTGCAGGAACATCCACTGAGTAAATTTATAATAATCGGGCTTGGCCGTGGCCACTTCTCTGTCCCAGTCATAGCTCAGGCCCATGCGCTTGAGCTGGCCGCGCATGTTGTCGATATTCGACCATGTCCAGTCAGCCGGATCGGCGCCGTGCTTTATCGCCGCGTTCTCGGCAGGAAGTCCGAAGCTGTCCCAGCCCATCGGGTGGAGCACGTTAAATCCCTGCATCTTTTTATAGCGCGCGACAACGTCGCCTATAGAATAGTTCCTCACATGGCCCATATGAAGGTTTCCCGAAGGATAGGGGAACATCTCAAGAGCGTAATATTTAGGTTTGTCGGTATCCTCGGAAATGTCGAACTCCCCGGTCTCCTCCCATATCTTCTGCCATTTTTCCTCAATTGTTTTAAAATCGTACTTCAAAATATAATCCTCTTTTCTTTATACTTTTGCGCAGACATCTGCGTTGGTTTTTTAAATCACGCCGCCCTCTCCCGAACGGAAGCCCCATTAAGAGACAATGTCGGAAATATCAACTTTCACGCCGTCTTTCCATATCCTTTCAAGGCCGTAAAACTCTCTGGTCTCGGCCAGGAAAATATGCACTACCGCGTCGTCGTATCCCAGCAGTATCCACTGAGCGGTGCGGTAGCCCTCCTTGTTTGAAGGGGTCAGTCCGTCTTTTTCAAGCTCCTCCTCCACGCTGTCGCACAGAGCTTTTACCTGAGTGTCGGAGCCGCCGGTCACGATTATAAAATAATCGGTCATGGTCGTGAGGCCCGAGATGTCAATAACCTCAATATCTCTGCCCTTTTTGTCGTCAAGCACCTTGACTATCTTGTTTACGGTCTCGTTTTTGCTCGCCATAGTAATCTCCTTTCAATTTTTATGTGTCGCGGCTTAACATATGACTAATGCCTGAAATTTTCGTCTATAAGCTCCTCGGTTTCGTCCTCGTCGCAGATGAAGTATGATACTCCGCCGCGGTAGCCCGGCTCGCCCGGAAGCTGATATATATTTATGTTATTTTTGCCTATCCTGAACACGCGGAACATGAGCTGGCGCACCTCGCGGTTGTTTAAGTCGGTCGTTGTGTTTTCCATGACCGCGCTGTAGATAAACGGCGCTTTCAGGACCCCGACGGGGCTCATGGTCTTTTTCATTACCGCGGAATAAAACTGCGCCTGCGCCTTGTTCCGGTCAATATCTCCCATCGGATAACCCGTGCCGTCGTCGTTCTTGCGGAACCGCATGAACATCATGGCCTCCTCGCCGTTGAGCTTCTGCCGTCCGGCTTTAAGCTCGATGGTCAGGCCCTGAACGGGGTCGTGATAGTTCATGTCGATCGGCACGTCTATCGTCACGCCGCCCAGCGCGTCGACTATCTCCTTGAACGCGTCAAATGTTATCGTGGCGAAAAAGTCGGTATAAAGGCCTGTAACGCTTCTAACCTCTTTCTTGAGCGTGTCGATGCCCGAAAAGTACGCCGAGTTTATCTTTTTGTCGTTTCGGTTGTTGCTCACGCGCGTGTCGCGCGGTATCTGCAAAACGCTGACTTTGTTGTCTATGGTGTTCACCTGGACCATCAGAATAAGGTCGGTCCTGTAGCCGTCCACGTCCACGCCCGCCACAAGAATATTTGTGACGTCGGTCAAGCGTGACGGCGCGTTGTCGCCGATAAACAGCCGTCCGGCGTTAAATCCGATCGCGATGAACGCGATCAGCACAACAGCCGACAACACTCTGACTATGGGTGATTTTTTTCTCATGATCCGTCTCCTTTTCGCGCGTTTCATGCGCGTCCGTCCGCCGTTACGACCGCTTCATAATAAGATCGTTGCGGGCGCTCATCGTGTCGGGGTGGATAACAAGGCCGCGCCGTATCAAATCCTTTATGGTCTCATCAATGCCGTATATGATCGCCTCGTCTATGTTGTCATAGGCCATCGCGCGCAGCTTGTCCACGCCGTCAAAATCGCGGTTCGGCTCGATATAGTCGGCTATGTAAATTATCTTCGTCAGGATCCGCATGCCGCCCTTTCCCGTGGTGTGATACTTCACCGCGTCAAGAATATCGGGATCGTAGATCCCGAATTTGCGCTGCGCGTCGCAGGCGCCCAGCGGGCCGTGAAGGATCTTAGGCATTATTTTTGACATCGAATCAACGGAAACGCCGTATTCGGTCTTCAGGATCTTTTCCATCTCGGTCGGATCGTACTCCTTGGCGCAGTCGTGAACCAGACCCGCAAGATACGCTTTGGCAGTGTCGGCTCCGTACCGACGCGCCAGCTTTTCGGCCTCTCCCGCAACGCCCAGGGAATGGACGTACCTATGCTTGCTGAGGATCTTCCGAAGCTCGGCTTTGATCTCATCAATGCTCGCAATGCTTAAAGCTTCAGCCATTTTATCCACCTCCGTATAAATTGTGCTTTTTTATATAATCAATAACGCTGTCGTCGGTAAGATACCTTATCGAGCGCCCCTTTCCTATCATATCGCGCAGCATGGTGGAGGAAACGTCGATCATCGGCATTGAAAGGCGGGTGATCTCCGCGCCGAACCTTTCGGTCAAATACTTTATTTTTTTATTGATCTCCGCGCTTGAAAATCCGCGCCGCTGCGCCGCCGCGACCGTGCAGAGCCCGAATATCGCCTCGGGTCTGTACCACTTGTCCATATAGTCAAGAGAATCCGCGCCGACCAGAAAATAAAGCTCGGCGTCTTTATAATCGCCTTCTTTAAGACGCATCAGGGTGTCGGCGGTGTAAGACGTCCCTCCGCGCCTGAGTTCGGTGTCTGATAGTTCAAAATCCGGATTGCTGTCAATCACGGATTTGAGCATATTAAATCTGTGGCGGCCGTCAGCCTCGCCGACAGTGTCCTTATAGACGATCTTGCCGGTGGGAATAAACAGCACCTTATGAAGTCCCAGCGACTCGAGCGCCGTCTGGGCTATAGCAAAATGTCCGAAATGGGGCGGATCAAAAGTTCCGCCCATTATTCCGATTTTTTTCTTTGCGTTCTTTTCCATAAGCAGGTTTTAATACAAATCAGTAAGATATTACCTCTGTCACATCACTGTCGATCGACTTCGCTTTTTTGCCGTCGTCGCGCGTGCGGAACAGCTCAAACGAAGACGCGCCGCTGCTGTTGTAATATATTATGTCGCCGCTGCCTTTAAGGCCGTACGAGCTGACGCCTTTTACGACCTCGCGGGTCTTGCCCTTGTTGCTTACGCAGTAAACGTCGCCGGTGCGCGTCTCAAGGCTGTAATTCTTCGCGTAAACGGTGTAATTCCCGTTCTTGTCAAACGTGAAGGCTCCCGCGCCGACCTCGTCTGCGAGTTCCGTGATTTTGCCGTTGTTCCATGCGTTGAGCGTCACAAGGTTCCAAGTAATATCATAGTTGTCCGCGTATCTGATGATCTGTCCGTCCGGTGTAATGCTGCAGGAATAAGCCGTGTCGCTGATTTTTGTGTCACTGCCTACAACTCCGTTGTTGATCGCGATGCTGAACAGCGCGCCGCTCTCGCGGCTCGTGTCATAGCCCTGAATGAACGCGGCCTTGGTGAAGTCATCATTGATCTCAAACTGCGAAACGCGCTTATGGTCCTCATCGTCAAGCACGGTTATATTGGCCGCGATAAGCTGGCCGTCGGTTCCCGCCAGGCCCGCGTAGTAATAATCAAAGGCTGTGCCCTCGGCGTTTGCCTTGCGGAAGATGACCGACTGCTCATCCGCGCTCATCTTGACCAGCTCGGTCAGGCTGCCCGAAAGCTTCTCTTTCTCGCCGCCCGCGAGACTGACATAGTAGAGCGACTGATAATATTCCTCGGTCTCGCCGTAAGTTCCGCCGGCGTACATTCCGTCGGACAGCTTGCAGAATATCGGCTCGCACCTTGAGCCTTCGGTGATCAATACCTTCTCGTCGGTGCCGCTCTTTTGCAGATACAGATCAAAGCACCGGTTCTCATCGTTATAGTTCTTTGCGTAAACGACCGCTCCGCCTCCGGGATTGGTTCCGAAAACGTCATAAACGTCCGAGTCGATCATCTGAGTGCCCGTTATCTCTCCGCCCGAAACAGTCGCCATATGCAGATTTCCAACGTTATATTTGTCATTATATTCATTAATATAGAGCAGGCTGTTCGTGTTCTGTCCGAACACAAAATGTTCGGGCAGCACGCCGGGAGCAAGCTCCGAGGCTGTCTTTGTCACGGACGACCAGAACCAAAGAGTTCCGCCCGCGCCGTACTTGTCCGCGCCGGTCAGGTACATGACTCCGGTTCCGTCCTCTGACACGAGAATGTCAGTGCAGACATCGTCAGCGATCCTGACCGTGCCGCGGCGCTTACCGCTCTCGCTGTAGTTAAGTGTGCCTTTATTGTTGTTAAAGTCCGCGTTGTCAATAAAATATGTGCCGAGGCCGTCGGCGGTGTATGTCACAAGATCCTTCTCGCGCGGGGGATAATATTCCGGTTCGGGAGTCGGAGTCGCCTCGTCCTCATCGTCGTCATTCCTTCTCGATGGGGTCGATGTCGGCTGAGAAGGCTCGACATACTCGCTTGAAACAAAGTTGCCGCTTATCTCGATTTCTTTCCCGTCATAGGCCGAGAAAAGAGTGTTGCCCTTTGCGTAAACCGTCGGCGTTTCGGGCATCTCGACAGTGACCTTTGTCGCCATGTTTATCGAAACAATAACCACCGCGATCACAAGCGCCGCCAATACGCAGCCCGCGATCAAACCCGCTTTGGCGGAAGGCTTAAAGCTCTTTTTTCTGCCTCCCGACGGACGGCCGCTATTTTTCTCCGCATCGTCTCCGCGCTTAAAAGGCTTGCTCTCGACGGGGCCGTTCGGCCCGGTCTTATGTTTTGGTTCCGAAGCAGTCTTTTTATCCGCTTTAAGAGCCGCGAAAACGCCGCCTTCAGCCTTTTTCTGCTGCTTGCGGTCGCGCTTTTCCTTTCTGGCGAGCCTCGCCGCCTCAAGAGCCTTGAGTTTTTCGTCGTCGCTCATATTGGCGAAGCTCTCGTCATATCTCGCCTCACGCTTTTTGCGAAGCTCCTCATCCACCTGATATTTATTCTCGTCCGTGTCCTTTTTGTCAAAAGTCATAGAGTAGCGCCTGTCAAAATCGCTCTCCTCTTTCGCCGCGCTCTCCGCCTTGGCCCCGCTTTCCGCGGGCTCCGGCGCAAAACCGCACTCCGGGCAAGCCTTCGCGCCCTCCGGGAATTCCGCGCCGCATTTTTCACATTTCATAGTCTCCTTACCACCTTTCAGCCTGATTGTATATTCTTGACATATAGATTACAAATTAATTATACAGTAATAATTTTACCACAATAAAAGACAAAAAACAACTGTTTTGTGAAAATTTATTTATAAATTTATTTTAAAACAAAACCGCCGTTTTTCCCGCGGCGCAAAGCGCCCGCAGCGGCAGTTTTATTTTTCTTTTTTCAGTTTTTCCACGAGTTCGCGCTCGGCGCCGCTCAGGTTCGCGCGGTTTAGCATGCCGCGGCGCTTCCTGAACGTTGTCATGACCGCCTGCTCGCGCTTCCAGGCCTCGATATTTTTATGGTGGCCGCTGAGCAGGACCTCGGGCACTTGTCTGCCGCGCCAGATCTCGGGACGGGTATACTGCGGGTACTCAAGCAGACCGCCGTAGTGCGACTCCTCGGAGAACGCCTCCTCGGACTTGAGCACACCGGGCAGCAGCCGCGCCACGCAGTCCACAAACGCCATCGCGGCGATCTCGCCGCCCGTCAGCACGAAATCGCCCAGCGAGATCTCGGCGTCAACGATCTCGTCAAGCACGCGCTGGTCCACACCCTCATAGTGGCCGCAGAGAATGACAATATGCTCGTATTTTTTGGCTATACGCTTGGCCATGCCCTGTCTGAGCGTTTTTCCCTGCGGCGACATATAGACCGTGAACGGCTTTTTTTCAAGCCCCTCCACAACGCTCTCATATGCCAGAAAAATCGGCTCGGCCTGCATGATCATGCCCTGTCCGCCGCCGTAAGGATAATGATCGACCCGCCGATGCTTATTGAACGCGAAGTCGCGTATCTGTACAAAATTCAGCTCGATCAGGCCTTTCGCTGCGGCTCTGCCGATTATGCTCTCGCCCAGCACCGCCTCGAACATCTCGGGAAAAAGCGTAAGTATATCGAACCTCATTCGTCAACCAGACCCTTCATAAGGCGGACCTTGACATAGCCGCCGTCAATATTTGTCTCGATCACAACATCGCCGAGCACCGGGATCAATATCTGCTTTTTGTTAAACGTGTTTTTGAGCACATAAACATCGTTGCTGCCGGTTTTTATCACATCGCCGACCTCTCCGAGGACGCGGCCGTTTTCCTCGATGACTTTAAGACCGAGGATATCCGCGACAAAATATCTGCCCTCGGGCAGCGGCATATTTTCGCGGTCAACATGCGCGATCTTATTTTTGAGCAGCTCGGCGGCGCTCATGTCATCTACATCCTCAAGCTTGACTATCTGACAGTTCTTGTGGAACCGGTTGCGCTCGATAAAATACTCGCGGCCGTCGATCATCAGCGACTCAAGCTCGTCAAAAACACACGGATCATCGCACCAGGGCTGGATCTTGACCTCGCCGCGTATTCCGTGGGTGTTGACTATCTTTCCTATCTCAATTAAATTATCCATAAACAACTCTCCAAATGATCCGCGTTTATCTTCTGACAAAAATTCAGACATCCGCGGCGCGCGGACATCTGAACTTGGCCGTGTTTAAATAATGTCAACAACCACTTTTTTGTTAACGCGGTTGCCGGCACTTTTGATCACAGTTCTTATAGCCTTGGCGATGCGGCCCTGCTTGCCGATCACCTTGCCCATATCGCCCTCTGCGACATGAAGCTTCAGCACAGTCAGGTTCTCTTTCTCGACAACCTCGACCTCAACGGCGTCGGGCTCGCTTACCAATGATCGGGCTATAAAAGTGAGCAATTCCTTCATAACTGAAACTCTCCTTCTTGGCGGAGCATTAGTCAATAATGCCCTTGTTCTTTAAAAGCCTTTTTACGGTGTCGGTGGGCTGAGCGCCGTTCTTGATCCACTTCCGGACCTTTTCCGCGTCAAACTCAACTGCGGCAGGCTCAACCATGGGGTTGTATGTTCCTACCTGCTCGATAAATCTGCCGTCTCTCGGAAATCTGGAATCCGCAACTACCACGCGGTAGAACGGAGCCTTCTTCGCGCCCATTCTTTTTAAACGAATTTTTACTGCCATTTTTTAAATCCTCCAAAAATATATATTTATTTAATTAATTTTCTACATGAACATTCCGGGCGGGAAACCGCCGCGGCCCATTTTTTTCATTTTCTTATTCATATTTCCGCCCGAAAGCTGCTTCATCATTCTTTGCATCTGGTCAAACTGCTTGAGCAGCGAGTTGACCTCGACGATCGAAACTCCGCTTCCCTTGGCGATCCTCTCCTTGCGCGAGGGGGTCAGCTTATCTTTAAGCTCCCTCTCGTTCGGGGTCATCGACTTGATTATAGCCTCGATGTGCGCCATTTTTTTCTCATCGACCTGAGCGTTTTTCAGCGCCTTGGCGTTGATGCCCGGTATCATGCCCAAGACATTCTGTATCGGGCCCATGTTCTTCATCTGATCCATCTGGTCAAGGAAGTCGGTGAACGTGAAGCGCTGCGTCCGGAGCTTCTTTTCAAGCTCCTCGGCCTTCTTCATATCAAGGGCCTGCTCGGCCTTTTCGATAAGGCTGAGCATGTCGCCCATGCCGAGGATCCTCGACGCCATACGGTCGGGGTGGAACTGCTCAAGATCTGTCAGCTTCTCGCCCATTCCGCAGAACTTAATCGGCTTTCCGGTGACGGAACGCACGGAAAGCGCCGCTCCGCCGCGGGTGTCGCCGTCGAGCTTGGTGAGGACCACGCCCGAGATCTCAAGTTCGCTGTTGAACTTGTCGGCCACGTTGACCGCGTCCTGTCCGGTCATTGCGTCAACTACGAGCAAAATCTCCGTGGGCTCGACCTTTGCCTCGATCTCCTTGAGCTCGTCCATGAGCTCCTCGTCAATATGCAGACGGCCCGCCGTGTCTATTATAAGCACGTCGTTTGAGTGTTGGCGCGCGTGCTCAAGGCCGCGGCAAGCGATCCCCACCGCGTCGGTCACACCCTCCTCGGCGTACACCGGAAGGTCAAGCTGACCGCCCACGACCTGAAGCTGCTTCACGGCGGCGGGTCTGTACACGTCGCAGGCGCAGAGCAGCGGACGCTTGCCCTGTTTTTTGAGCATGCCGCCCAGCTTCGCCGCCGTCGTGGTCTTGCCGGCGCCCTGAAGGCCGGCCATCATTATCACCGTAGGCGGCTTGGACGAGATATTCAGCTTTTCAGCCTCGCCGCCCATGAGCTTTATAAGCTCCTCGTTAACTATCTTTATTACCTGCTGCGCCGGGGTCAGCGACTCCATTACCTCGGCGCCGCCCGCCCGCTCGGAAACGTCCTTTACAAAGCTTTTCACAACTCTGAAGTTAACGTCCGCCTCAAGCAGAGCCAGCTTTACCTCGCGCATGGCGGCCTTCAAGTCCTTCTCGGAGACCTTGCCCTTTCCGCGAAGCTTTTTAAAAGTGTTTTGCAGCTTTTCCGATAAGCTTTCAAATGCCATAAATACACCTCGTACTATTCGTTAAGACCGTTGATTTCCTGTATGATCATAAGTATGTCGTTTATCTTGCGCTTCATGTTGTCGGACAGATCCTTGTTTTCGGGCGAGGCCTCGATCTCTCTTATGATCTCGTCTATCCGCTCAAGATCGCCGCGGATGCTCAAAAAACGCGAAGCGAGCCCGAGCTTTTCCTCTGCGTCAAGCAGAACGCCCTCGGCGCGCTTTAAGTTGTCGCGCACGCCCTGACGGGTTATCCCCATATTGTTCCCGATCTCGGCCAGAGACAGATCCTCGTTGTAATAAAGGTCAATGCTCTCGGCCTGCCGTTTGGTCAGCAGGTTTTTGTAAAAATCAAACAACAGAGAAATTTTAACGTTTTTTTCCATAGTATAACACCCGTTTCAATGTTCTGTCAGCATGTGTAACCCCTCTCCGTCTGCGGCAAGCCGCAGCCACCTCTCCCCAAGGGGCGAGGCAGGCACGGGGATTTACGCAGCGTTCTGCACTCACTTAATCCCCAAGGGGGCGCGACAGGCGTGGGGATTTACGCAGCGTTCTGCACTCACTTAATCCCCAAGGGGCGCGGCAGACGTGGGAACACACGAACATTTTCCGCAAAATTATTTCCGCGTATTCGCTATTCGCTAATCACTACGTTAGCGGGCGGATATTATCCGCACGTGCAGGCACGGGGATTTACGCAGCGTTCTGCACTCACTTAATCCCCAAGGGGCGAGGCAGGCGCGGAGGTTTACGCAGCGTTCTGCACTCATTTAATCCCCAAGGGGCGGAGGCAGGCGTGAGGATTTACACAGCGTTCTGCACTCATTTTTTCCGCGTAGTCCCTAGAACCTATTTCCTAGTCCCTACGTTAGTAAAGCCATTTTGCTTTACAGCTTTTATATTTTAAACCATTTCACATATTTTGTCAAGTGTTTTATCGGGGGTTTTTGCAAAAAAATACGGGCGCCGAGCGCCCGATTTTTGTCTTAATTGCTTAGTCGAGGAAGTAAACGTTAACGTTGCGTCTGCCGAACTCATAGCACTGAGATCTCGACCAGTAGAAAAGGTCAACTCTGTGGCCCTTGATTGCTCCGCCGCAGTCGCCCGCGATAGCGTAACCGTAAACATACTTGCCGTCGCACGACTCGATATACATCCTGGTTCCGTAGGGGATAACCGAGGGGTCAACGGCTATAACGCCGTATCCCATCTTCATTCCGGTCGACGTAACGCCCGCCCAGGGGCCGTTGTCCGCCGGGGACGCGTCATAAGCGGTAGCCTCGAAAACTTCCATTTTTGAATAATTTGTAGGGCGCGAAGCGGGTATCTTTCCTACCTCGAACGGCTCCTGCGGAGAATACTCTATGATCTCGTCGGCAGGCTCAGCCAGAACGACCTCGCCTATTCTCTGTCTTGAAACCTCGGCTCCGTCGCTGTATTTAATACTGTAGGTTATCTCGCGCTCGCCTTCGGTTCCGTTCTGAACGACAACTCTCTCGCCGGGAGCGAGCGCAGCGTTCTCGCGCTCGACCGTGTTATAAGGAATAACCTCGGTAACGGCTACGATCTGGCTGTCTTCCTGATTGATTACGATCTCGTCGCCCGACTCGATAACATCGGTCATTCTGGGCGTAACCTGATCTTCGCTCGCGGTAATGCCGATCTCCGCCAGCACGTCCGCAACAAGCTTCTTTGTGGTTGTGTACTGCGTTGAAACGCCGTTCAGCGTGATCGTGACAGGCATGGCTCTGTAAATCTCGATAACGGAATCATCCGTGACCTTCTCGTTGAGAGCGATGCTTGTCTTGTCTCCGTCGTTCAGCACGATCCCCTGTCCCGAGAGTATCGTCTGAACGCTGGCGCCGGTCGTCTTGACCGTGATCGGCGCGCTGTCTGCGTCATATATTGTAACGGTGCCCGGTGTGGCGTAAGCAAAACCGCTGCCGACCGCCGCGACCAAAGTCGCGCTCAGCGCCGCCGCAATCAAATTGTGGGCTGATAAGTTTAATTTTCTCATCAGTCGTGTAAACATCAAATCACCTCAAATAAATTTTTGACCGGAAATATCCGGCTATTCTTCGTTGTTACATGAGCTATTATATATTCTTTCCGCAGATCCGTCAAAAAACCGAAAATGCCTGAGATTCATTAAAATCGTTTTAAGCCGAATTTAAGCGCAAAATAAGGTAAAACCTCTTTCATTCTCTTTATTTTAAGCTTTATCTTTTGATTTCTAAACATTTTTGCCGAACACCCCCAAATTTGGTTATTGTGCTCAATGCGTTTTTCTGTTATACTTGTTTTATGGCATTATATCAGGAATTTAGCGCGAAAAAACTAATATTTTGCTTTGTAACAAAATTGTAACACAAATGTAACATTAAAAATATTTTTGGGTAAAAACCGCCGAAAAGCCCGAGATCACGTTGTTTTCATTTTGTAACAAAACAAGCCGCGCATGCTGATTTATGCAATTTGCACAATTAATTTATATTTTCATTATATACTTTTAACATATGAATATTTTGTTAATAGAAATTGCTAAATGTGAACAAAATATGAACAAAAACAGAGGTAAATCAGGCATGGAAAACAAGGTTATCAAGGAAAACGAGCGGATCGACGACCTGAATTTGGGCGGTCTTAAGATCATTCAGAACCCGAAACAGTTCTGTTTCGGGATCGACGCGGTGCTTCTGGCCGATTTCGCCGCGGGATCGGTGAAAAAGGACGCGAAGGTGCTTGACATGTGCGCCGGAAACGGGATAATCACCCTGCTTCTGACCCGCAAGACCCGCGCGGAGTTCATTACAGGCCTTGAAATTCAAGGGCCTGTGGCGGAGATGGCGGAACGCTCGATCGCGCTGAGCGGCGTCGGAGGCCGCGCGAAGATAGTATGCGGCGACCTCAAAGAGGCGGCGGATATTTTCGGAAAGGGTGTGTTTAACAACATAGTCTGCAACCCGCCTTACAAGGAATACGGCGGCGGATATTTAAGCTGCGGCGAGTCGGCGGCGATAGCCCGCCACGAGATAATGTGCACCCTCGAGGACGTCATCGCCTCGGCGGCTGCGCTGCTGAGACCGCTCGGCAAGCTGTCGATGATCCACCGTCCCGAACGGCTGGCGGACATCATATCGTTAATGAGGAAGTACAAGATCGAGCCGAAGCGGCTGCGCTCGGTGTATCCGTCATACAAAAAGGCCGCGTCGATGATCCTTATCGAAGGTTCACGCGGCGGCAGGCCGAAGCTGATCTGCGAGCCGCCCCTTTATATATATGAAGAAAACGGAGAATACTCCGACGAGATCAATATAATATATGAAAGAAAAATTTGAGGAGATCATTATGGAAAGCAAAACCGGAAAACTCTATCTCTGCCCCACACCGATAGGAAATCTGGGGGATATAACCGAGCGGACGCTTGAGACTCTGCGGAGCGTCGATCTTATCGCGGCCGAGGACACGCGCGTCAGCATGAAGCTGCTTAACCATTTCGGCATAAAAAAGCCGCTCACCAGCTACTACGAGCACAACAAGCGCGAAAAAGGCGCATATCTGCTCGAAAAACTGCTTGGCGGCGACGATATCGCGATCGTTACCGACGCGGGAATGCCGGGGATATCCGACCCCGGCGAGGACATAGTGAGGCAATGCGCGGAGCGCGGCATTGAGATCGAGGCGCTGCCGGGGGCCTGCGCATTCGCGACGGCGCTTGTGGCCTCGGGTCTGCCCGCGGGAAGGTTCTGCTTTGAGGGCTTTTTGTCGGTAAACAAAAAAAGCCGCCGCGAACACCTCGAAGGCCTTAAACGCGAAACGCGGACAATGATATTTTACGAGGCTCCGCATAAGCTCAGATACACTCTGGCCGACATGGCCGAGGCGTTCGGCGGCGGACGCGAGCTTGTCATCGCCCGCGAGATAACCAAAAAGCACGAGGAATATCTGCGCATGACGCTTGACGAAGCGGCGGCATATTACGGCGAGACCGCGCCAAAGGGAGAGTTCGTGCTAATCATCCGCGGCGCAGGGCCCGCTCCGAAAGCCGAAGCTCCGACGGTCTCGGCTGAGGCTCTGACCGACGCTCTTATCCGTGAAAACATAAAGGGTAAGTCCGCGGCGCGGATAGTTTCCGCCGCTCTGGACATACCCAAAAACAAAGCTTATGAAATTTATCTCAGCCGAAGCCGAAACAGCGCTACATGCTGAGCTTGTTCAAAAACGCCCGCGTGCGCTCATGCTTCGGATCGTCGATCACCTCTTCGGGCGCGCCCTGCTCGACGATCACGCCCTCGGACATAAACACGATCTTATCCGCCACGTTTCTGGCAAACTCGATCTCGTGAGTCACAATAACCATAGTCTTGCGCTCCGCCGCGAGACTTCTTATTATTTTAAGCACCTCGCCGGTGAGCTCGGGGTCAAGCGCCGACGTCGGCTCGTCAAAAAACAATATCTTCGGGTCCTGAGCCATGGCGCGGGCGATCGAAACCCGCTGCTGCTGGCCGCCCGAAAGCTCGCACGGATAGTTGTTCATCTTGTCTTTAAGCCCCACGTCCTCAAGCAGCGCGGCGGCGTTTTTCTCTATCTCATCATAGATCGCGGTCTTGCTGCGCTTAAAATCGGCCCGTTCCTTCGCCAAGAGCTTGGGCGCGAGCATAACATTCTCAAGAGCGCTGTACTGCGGAAACAGATTGAACGACTGAAAAACCAGCCCGAAATTGAGCTGCCGCTCGCGGATCTCGGCTCTTGTGGGCTTCTGCTTGTTGTCCGCGTCAAAAATAAGACGCCCGTCAACAAAAATCCGGCCTTTGTCAGCCGTCTCCAAAAAGTTAAGGCAGCGCAGCAGCGTTGTTTTTCCGCTGCCCGAGGAGCCGAGAATTACCAGGACCTCGCCGCGTTCCATGGTGAAGTCCACGCCCCGCAGGACCTCGGTCCTGCCAAAACTCTTGTGTATATTTTTAACCTCAAGTATCGACATAGCTTTCACCCCTTATCCCTTATAGTAATCAAGCTTTTTCTCTATGTATCCGAACAGCAGCGTCAGTATTCCGCAGAACGCCAGGAAGAACAAACCGGTCGAGAACAGCGGCCAGATAAGGCCCTGCTTGGTGAAGCGCTCGGCGCACATTATGATCTCGGTAACGCCGATTATGCGCGCCAGAGACGTGTCCTTGACCAAGGTTATGATCTCGTTGCCCATCGCGGGGACAACGCGCTTTATGACCTGAAACAGCACCACTTTAAAGAACACCTGGGTCTTGGTGAGGCCCAGCACCTGGCCGGCCTCGTATTGGCCCTTAGATATACTCTCAATACCGCCGCGGTAAATTTCCGAAAAATACGCCGCATAATTTATGACAAACGCGATAAGCACGGCGGTCATGCGCGATTTTATCGGTATGTCAAACAGCAGGCCCGGCGCGTAGAGCACCACGAAAAGCTGAAGCATCAGCGGCGTTCCTCTTATGATCCACACAAAGGTCTTTGAGAGCCATTTAAGAGGCTTAAAGCCCGACATTGAGCCGAATGTTATCACAAGGCCCAGCGGGATCGCCATAACCAATGTGCAAAAAAATATTACGCAGTTATATTCAAAGCCGCCGACAAGCGACGACGTGACTTCGGGTAATCTGTCCATCATTAACTCCTTAAATCAAAAATACAAAACTAATAGGCTAAACGCCGCGCATATAGCGGCGCTTAGCCTATAAAGATCACATGATTATTCGACCGTGATCAGATCCTGCAAGCCGTATTTCTCCGCGATCGCCGCGAGAGTGCCGTCCTGTGCAACCTCTTTCATGGCTTCCGTAACAGCCTTGGCCGCGTCGCTGCCCTTCCTGAAGGCAACTCCGTACTCATCGCCGGGGAACTCGTTGGGAGCCACTACCAGATCCGCGTAGTCCGTGCCCTCGCCGATAGAGCCGATCGACGAAACGTAGTCAACAACAGCCGCGTCGGATGTGCCCGCCGCAACGTCCATCAGAGCCTTGGCCTGCGAGTCGACCGCGGTAACGTTGGCGTTCGCGAAGAACTCGTCATCCTCAATAAGCTCATAGCCCGTGGAGTCAACCTCCGCGATAACGTTAAGATTATCGACATTGCTCGAATAAGCTTCAACATTCTCGGCCTTAACGATCATGATCTGTCTGTTGTTCATGTAAGGCTCGGTGATCGCCATGTTCTCTTTTCTTTCATCCGTGATAGTCAGACCGTTCCAGATGCAGTCAATATTTTTCGAATTGAGCTCGATCTCCTTTGAATCCCAGTTGATCTCCTGGAACTTAGGCGTAACGCCGAGCTTCTCGCACACGGCGGTGGCGAATTCGGTCTCAAAGCCGACAAGCTCGTCACCCTCATAATAGTTCATGGGCTCAAACAGCGTGATTCCGATAACCATCTCGCCCTTATCCTGAATGTAAGCGAGATCGGATCCTTCCGATGTGTCGGCGGCTGTATCCGCGGCTTTGTCGGACGTTTCGGTGCTTGAAGGCGCGCTTCCGCAGGCCGCGAGCACGGTCACTGCCAGCATAAGAGCCAGAACCAATGCCAAAATTTTTCTAAGTTTCATAATTAAACCTCCCGTTTGGTAATATTTGTTCACAAAGATATTATCACAAATTTTCGGATATGTCAATAATAATATGTTTACAGAATGATTAAAATAATTAAATTGCGCTTGACAAACTATTTTCAGAATAGTATTATTATTTAATAATGGCAACGGGTGCACCATTATATCATTAATCTAATGAAAGGACAGATCCTTATGAAGTTCGGAGAAAAAGTCAGAAAACTCAGAAAAGAAAAGGGTCTGACTCAGAGCGAGCTTGCGGAGGAGCTTAAAATAACTCTCCGCACCGTGCAAAATTATGAGTCGGGCTCGGTGCACCCAAAAAGCAGAGAGGTTTACTATCGCCTCGCCGCGGTGTTCGACGTTGACAGCAACTATTTTATGACCGAGGATGAGGAGATCATACGCAGCGCCTACGAAAAAGGAGGCAGCAAATCGGCCGCCGACGTCGAAGAACTGATCGACGGAATTTGCGGTCTGTTTTCCGGAGGTTCCCTGCCGGACGAGGATATGGACGCCGCCATGAAAGCTATTTCGGACGCGTATTTCTCGGTAAAAGAAGAAAATAAAAAATACACGCCGAAAAAGTACAGACAATGATCCCGCGGAATAATTCGGGATCCCAAAACTATTCAGCGGGGCGGGTGAAGCGGTGTTTGCCGAGAATATTCACAACATGGCGCGGGAACTTATAAAAACCCACGGCGAGAACCCTTTCGATATCGCGGAAGGGCTTGGAATTAAGCTTATTTTAAACTATGACTTCAAAAAACTGTACGGAATGTACACCGTGATAAAGCGTAAACGGATCATTATTATAAACGGAAATCTGGAGCGCGGCATGCAAAAAACGGTGCTCGCCCACGAGCTCGGACACGACCGTCTGCACAAAAATTTAGCGTCAAACCGCGTTGTGCACGACGTTATGCTGTATGACATGACGGCGCGGCCCGAATACGAGGCCAACATGTTTGCCGCCGAGCTGCTTATAAAGGATGAGGAGATATTCGAGCTCATGCGGGACTACGGCTACAGCGCGGAGCAGACATCCGCGAGGCTGGGCGTATCCCCGGAGCTTGTCACGATAAAGCTCCTTTCGATGCAGCAGCGCGGCCTTGAGATCCCGGAACTTTAGGTATCATTCTTCCTTGATCCGTTCCGCACGGGCGCAGCATGTCGGAACCGGGGCCGAAAATCATATCAGGGCTGTTTCAGCCCGCGGATATATTAAAACACTTTTTCGACAACAAAGGCGGCCTTACTCGGCCGCCTTTTTGCTTTTCTGAATTTATATATCGGCTTACAGAACGCCCGCCGCCTCGGTGCACATGATAAGGAACGCGCCCGCTCCGTGCAGATCGTTCTCGCCTGTGCCTCTGGCGCAGTAATGATCATAGTCGCCGACGCCCGTGCCGACACAGATGTTGTCGATTATTATGTCGCCCTTGTCGTCATAGCGCAGGCGGTTGATAATTCCCGTGTATCCCTTCTTGGCATACTCAAGATAAGACTCGTCCAGAAATCCGTTCTTGACAGCCTTGCATATCGCGCCCACAAACAGACAGGTGCAGGACGACTCGAGCCAGTTTTTCGGATCGTCGCCCTTGTCGAGGACCTGGTACCACAGGCCCGTCTCGGGATCCTGATACTTAACGACCGCCTTAAGCAGATCACATGCGGCGCTGATCATCGCGTCTCTGTCCTTGTGATCCGCGGGGAAGCTGTCGAGCTCCTCCAAAACAGCCACCGGAACCCAGCCTACCGAGCGGCCCCAGAATTCGGGAGATCTGCCGGTCTCGGGATCGGCCCACGGCTGAACCTTGGCATAGTCCCAGGCATGGTACCAAAGACCGGTTTTCTCGTCTTTGGTCTTTTCCTGCATCATCAGCGCCTGAAACGCGCACAGATCAAACAGCTCGGGGTCGTCAAATGTCTTGGCGTACTCGGCGCAGATAGGGCCCGCCATATACAGGCCGTCAAGCCACATCTGCTCGGGATATCTGCCCTTGTGCCAGAAACCGCCCTCGGGATTCTTCGGAAAATCCTTGATAAGCGGGATCAGCGTGTCAAGCGCCTTCTTGTAGCGGGGATCCTTGGTTCTGTTATAGAACAGATACAAAAGCACGCCGGGCTGCATATCGTCAAGCTGGGTCGTGTCGAACTTCGTGATATTTCCGTCCTTGTCGATTATCGAGTCGACCCATGCCTTGGCGTAATCATAATACTTCTCGTTCTTGTCAAGCAGATATGTATGCTGAACGCCCGAAAGGAACACGCCCTGATGATAATGGAAGCGGCCCTTCGGGGGCAGATCCTCGGGAGCGAACTTATGCATCAGCGCGTCACAGGCCATTTCTGCGTATTCAAGCGCGCTGTGGCCGTTTACGATTAAATCATTCATGTTAAATCCTCCGTTTCGTATTTTTTAGGTAAATAAATTATACCAAAAAATCAAAAACGTGTCAATGAATTTTTGTGCAAAATAAAATCATGAAAACGCCTCAACCTTTTCTTCTCCGATTAATCTGCCGCTCTATTTATTCTTAATTACCGATCGCAGTGCCGCAATGAAACAACGATTAGTCAATGACATATAAAAAATAGCAATAAATTATAATCAAATGATTGCATTTGTTTATAATTTGTGATATAATAAACATAGAATATCTTACGATAGGAGTGATAAATCATGGCTAATACTTTGGTACAATTCCGCGCGGATGAGACATCCCGAATAAAAGCCGTAGGCATTTGCGAAAGGCTCGGCATTGATTTACAAACATATCTTCGCATGTGCGTTTCAAGGCTTATACAGGAAAACGGTATTCCGTTCAGCATGAAGCTGGATACCGAACAAGAAAATCGCGGTATAAACGCAATGAAATCCGCCGGACGTATCGCCGCAGAAAACGGAATTTCCGATATGACCCTGGATGAAATCAACGCTGAAATATCAGCCGCAAGAGAGTGAGGCGGATATATGAGATATTATGCGGTTATAGATACAAATGTTCTGGTATCCGCTATGCTGAAATGGGACTCGGTTCCGGGCAATGTGCTTGAACTTGCCTACGGAGGAACAATAATACCGTTATTAAACAATCGGATTGTTAAGGAATACAGAGATGTTCTTTTGCGTCCTAAATTTCATTTAACGCAAAAAATCGTTGATGACGCGGTCGGCGAACTTGAACGGATCGGGATTTATGTTGACGCAGAAGAAACGGATATTCAGCTTCCCGACCCGAATGACAAGGTATTTTACGAAATAGTGGCAGAAAAAAGAAAATCGGAAGAAGCATATTTAATAACCGGAAACATAAAACACTTTCCCAAAAAATCATTTATAATCACACCGAGAGAAATGATAGATATTATTCTAAATGATACCAATTAAAATTTAAACATTTTTCAAAATTTAATTTGCCCAAGCCCGGTTCCGCCCGCCACACCCGGGCGGTTTCGCTCCTCTTTTCCATAATCAGCAAGCATCGCTTACGGGTTCATGGCTATCTTTCAAAATTGCTTGCAATTTTGACCAAGAGTTTACTTAATAAAAAGCACCCTTCGTTTTGCGCTTTCAGAGAGCCCTGAGGTTCTTAAAATATGCGGTTTGTGCGAGCTAAAAATAGTTTCTTTGCCGTCCGTGAGTGGCATGACGGAACCGGGTCCGGCGATTATATCATGACTATTTTTAGCTCGCAACTTTATTATAGTTATATTAATAACACTTTTTTGACACGCAAAGAGGCGCGGACGGATCCGCGCCTCTGTTTTTGCGGCTCCGCGCCTACTTAAACGCGGGCTCTTTGAAGTTGGAATTTTTGAACGGATTGTCCTCGGGCGAGGGCTCGGAGAGGCTGAAATACATTCTCGCCGCCTCGGTGGTGCCGAAGTCGCGGTTCGATCCGCTGTGCTGCACCTTGTTGAACGCCTCGCGGAACATGGCGTTGTGCGCCTCCTCTCGGTTCAAAAGAAAATCTATCGTCTCTTTGACCTTCTTGTCGTCGATCTGGCGGTAGAGATACTCATACACGACCTTGGCGCGCTGTTCGGACGCGATGTTTGACAAAAGATCCGCGCACAGATCGCCGGTCACGCTGACATAGTCGCCCGTCCACGAATATCCCGAGGCGTTGATAAGCCCGGGATTGAGCCCCAGCAGAACATGCGTTTCGATCTCGCCGACCTTTGTCTGATCGTAATCCACATCATGACCGTTCAGCAGATTGATAGTCTGCGCGACCATTTCCATGTGGCCGAGTTCCTCGGCAGCTATGTCGAGGAACAGATCCTTGATCTCCTGATTTTTGATCCTGAAGCTCTGCGACATATACTGCATGGCGGCCTTGAGCTCGCCGTTTGCTCCGCCGAGCTGCTCCTGCATCAGCGCCGCGTATTGCGGGTTGGGCCTTTCCACGCCCACCGGATGAAATAGCTGTTTTTCATGCTTAAACATATTTGACACTCCTTTGTATATTAAGATATATACAGTTTGTGCCAAATTTTATAAATTATTCAGATTTCCGAATGATAAACCGGAACCAGAATGAGATCGGTCAGATCGAACTGATAATAATTCCCGTCGTTTTCGTTGAGCCACGTCAGGGAATTTCCGTCGGGACTGACCTTGAAATCGGACGCCGCCGAAATATCGCCGCCAAAATCGCGTATAAGGCTGCCGATAGGAACAACAAGGCCGTTTAGACAAATTTTGTACGGCTTGCCGCCGCTGACCGCGACCGAATAATCGTCTCCGAAGTAGATTATCGAGCCGCCTTTTTCAAGGACCGCGTCCCGCTGCTCCGAATACGAGGGGAAGCCCGCTCCGGAGGTGTCAATTATCAGCGAGCCGTCCGTTCCCTTCTCGGCGGATATTCCGCAGCACGGCGAATACTCGCTGAAAGGCCGGTTTTTCAGATCATCCACACGAATGATCGTCAGATCCTCGGAATGCATGGCCGCGCACCTGATGCCGTTGATGTAAACCGACGGCAGACCGCTCTTCGCGCTGAGCGCCGACGCGTTGTGCTCGATAGAAGGCTTTTTGCCGCCGACTCCTTTTTTGACCAGCATTATTATATTATCGTCTCTTGAAGTCTCCTCAAAGCCGAAGGCTTTCAGCGTCTCTATGTCAAGATACACGCCGGCGCCGATCCGATAGAAATCGACCGGAACTCCGTCAACAGTGACGCTTGATACCGCCGGACCGAAATCGGACGAGCCGCCGCCCGCCGCGCTTCCGCTCGAAGCCGCGCCGCCTCCGCCCGAACCTGACGGACGCGCCGACGCCGAGGGCGCCGGAGAAGTCGAAATATCCTCCGCGGCCTGCGCGGCTGCCGGAGAAACGACGCTGTCAAGAGTGAGCAGACGCTTGCCGTCGTCATAAGAACAAACCATGCCGTATCTCTGCGGATCGCCCAGATCCTCAACAATAACCGCCATGCGGCCGTCTATGGCGTACGCGTCCACAGGCTCGCCGTTAAAGACAACTTTTATATCCGTCTCGTATGTATATCCCGCGGTATCGCCTACTCTGCCCCGGAGTATCGAGGGCATATTTTTCTTGACCTCTCCGCTGCGGTTAACATAAAGCGTGCGCGCGCCGTCATCATACTTAACGGTGAAGCCGTAATCCCGAAGGTCCTCCATCGCGATAAGCGTTCTTCCCTCGATGCTGAACGAGGCGATATCCGCGCCGTTGACGCGGGTCAGTATGTCAGTGGTGTAGATCGTGTCGGCTATGTCGCCCACCTTCGCCTGCGCGGGGCACACCGCGAAAGCGGCCAGCGCCGCCAGAAACAATATTCTTTTAATAAAGCTCTCAGGCCTCATTATCGCACACTCCTTAAAAGCAGATATTTCCGAATTTTATCCATATAATATTATACTACATTATTTAGACGATTACAATACCCCATTTGTTCCCAATTTTCCGAAAAAATTTTGTGAAACTTATCTTCATATTTCGTATTGACAAACGCAGATATTTTTCGTATAATAGATGTATACGAAAGTATTTTTCGTATATATTTTCCCTCGGAGATGTTTTTATGAGATCAGGATCAAAAGAAAAAATAATACTGCACAGCGACATGAACAATTTTTACGCCTCGGTGGAGTGCATGCTGAACCCGGAGCTCCGCGGCAAGTACGTCGCGGTCTGCGGCAGACAGAAGGACCGCCACGGGATAGTGCTGGCCAAAAACGAGAAGGCGAAGGCGCTGGGGGTCCGGACCGGCGAGCCCGTGTGGCAGGCGCTTCAAAAGTGCCCGCATCTCGTGACGGTCGACCCGCATTTTGATATTTATATGGAATATTCGCGTATGGCCCGGGAAATTTACGGCCGCTATACCGACCTGATCGAGCCCTTCGGCCTTGACGAGTGCTGGCTCGACGTCACCGGCAGCACTCTGCTGTTCGGCTCGGGCCCCGAGATCGCCGACAGGATCCGAAACGACATAAAGCGCGAGCTCGGACTGACCGTTTCGGTGGGCGTGTCGTTCAACAAGATATTCGCCAAACTCGGCTCGGACATGAAAAAGCCCGACGCCGTGACCGTGATAAACCGCGCGGACTTCCGCGAAAAGGTGTGGCCGCTGCCCGCCTCGGATCTGCTCGGCGTTGGCAGAGCCACAACAAAAACATTGGCGAGGCACGGGATATACACGATAGGGCAGCTCGCGGAGGCCGACCCGGATCACCTCAGAAAATGGCTCGGGATAAACGGCGTAAAACTTTGGAACTCGGCGCGCGGCGAGGGAAGCGCGAACGTGGCGCCGGCAGATTTCCGTCCGCCGATCAAGTCGATCGGCCACGGCATAACCTGCACCGCCGACCTCGGCAGCGACGCCGAGGTGCGCAAGGTCATGTTCGCCCTCTGCCGCGACATATCCCACAGGCTCCGCAAACACGGCTTTAAGGCGAGAGGCGTCGCCGTCTCGATCAAGGACACCGAGTTGCGCAGCCGCGAATATCAAAGATCGCTGCTCAAGCCCGTCCGCAGTTCATCGGAGCTGACGGAACGGAGCTTTGAGCTCTTCCGCGAAAATTACGACTGGAGGCTCCAGGTTCGGGCCGTGTCGGTCCGCGCCATATACCTGACGGATGAGGACGAGCCGATCCAGTTAAGCATGTTCGACAACCTGAACCGCGAGCTCAAGCGCGACAGGATCGAGCAGTCCATGGAAGAGATCCGCGCCGTGTACGGCAAGCATGCGGTCTCGTTCGCGGGGCTTATGTATGGCCTCAAGCTCCCCGGCGAGGGAGAGATAAACCCCGTAATGCCAAACGTGATGCGGGTATAACGGATTTGCCCGCGCCGCGTAAACGCGGCACGGGCAAAATTTTGCGGGATCCGTTGATCCTGTATTAACTTATATTCGCCGACTGCGTCCGGTTAGCACGAGCGGCCCGCCTCTCAAAAATTGGTTGGTTGAAATTTTCGCGTTGATTAAATTAATATTTAATTTTAAAGCGTCTGACAATAGGTCAGAGTTTGAGAAGACGGACGTGCTCGGGCTGACCCGCCGCAGCCGGGCGTATGCTATAGGTTTCATCACACCGTAGGGGCGGATATTATCCGCCCGTTTGAGCCGCCCTACGCAAAAGGTTTTTGCTTCTTTGCCGCCCCGCGGCTTGGCAGGGCGGAATATGGGCTTTGGGCAACCAATTCAACGCAAAAACCTTTTGCGGATATCCGCCCGCTATGCCTCGCCCTTTGGGGAGAGGTGGCTGCGGCCGGAGCCGCGAAGCGGGTTCGTGGCACAACCGTATTCCGTTTCCTCGGATAAACGTGGCCACAAATCATTAACGTGAGCGGACATGGCCGAAGGCGACGGAGAGAGGTTCTCATTGGTTTATATCCCCTCTCAGTCTTTCCGCCTTACGGCGGAAATCCAGTTCCCCCCAAGGGGAGCCTTTGGCGGAACAGGCCCGAACGGGCCTGTTCCCAAAACTCACCAAATTAATTACTTGTAAATTTCGCCCCACTTAGCGTTGGTTGTTGTGCGAACATATGTATGGGTCGAATCGCCGGTGATACTTGTTTTCAGCGCTTGCGCGCTTTCGGTTATAATGTCCGCGCACTCAAACTCGGTCACTTGCGCCAACGGCGCTTTATATTCTTTTAAATCTCTCATAATTATCTTAACTCCTTTCATGATCGTCGGTAAAACTCACACTATTCCGCGGGCGCCTCTACCCAATGGTTCGGATCAACTTTTGCTCCTCCGTCGAGAGGACCGACCGGACCGTAGATCGGGCTGCCGCCATTTATGCATACATAAGGCAAAGCGTAAAACGGGCCATTATAACCTTCTTCCTCGATTTCCGTCAGGTCTCCGTAGAAGCCGCCAACATATTCATCCCATCCTTCGCCCCCGCTCATGTGCGTGGTCTTTTTCACAACGCCGTATTGATCGACAAAGTAAAATCCGTACTCGGTAACACCCGCGCCGTCATATTTCTGTAAAAATCTGATAATTCCCTTTTCGGTATCCTTTTTTCCATTATCATTGTCTTGATAGTACACGCCCGAGTCGGTTTCCATTGCGCCAAAACCTGAATTTGTATCATAACCGATCTCAAGCAGATTCAAGGTTGTTCCCGACGTTCCGATGTAATATGTCTTATCTTTTGAGAGCTTAAATGTTGATTCCGCGGCTCTGTATGCGGTTAGATGATTTTTTCCACCTGATGCATGTGAAATTGCCTCTGAGCTTGCGCTGAACGAAGCCGCATCAATCTGATCACCTTTATAATCAAAGACTTTTATATCTTTACCGTCGCTGGTTACATAACTGTCTGTATCGTCTCCGTTTTCCTGACGTCTGTATACGGTATACAGCGTCAGATCTTTTGCGGGCTTTACAACCAATACGGTTGATCCGTCTCGCGGTTTAAAATCTATTTTGGACGCAGACTTGCTTTCATATCTCACATTCAGAGAGCTTGTATATTCCTTATTTCCAAGTTCTTTATATGTCAGTCCTCCGCTGGTATTTCCTGCGAACATTGTGTTTATTGAAATATCATCGTTATATATCAAATACTGATTTTCTTTAACAGCAGCCGAAGCAGTCCATGAGTTTTCCGTAGGTGTTCCGGCTTCAATGTTCACTGTGCAATTCTCAGTAATATCACCTTTTGTCGAATCATTTAAAGTCGCCTTAACTGTTAAATTTTTAGCCTCTACACTTCTGTCGACAGAAATTAAGCCGTATGCGCCCGTCTCATTGATCGAAACACCATCCGTGCTTTCTTCAATAGACCAACTGATGTTATTAACATCTGTACCTTCTGTAAAGTTTTGAGGTTGCGGAAGAATAGTACCAACCGAACCGGGGCGAACTGTTATTGTTTCCGGAATATTTATACGCGTCTCATCCGCAGCCGCAGAAACTTCATACTTTATTTCATATATACGTGTTCCATCTGTTTTTGTGTTTCGTGATGTCACATACACGGTTCCGGGTTCCACATTACAACTAACAGTAGATAACTCAGAAGTAAGATCGAATGGTTCAGTAATAGAACCATTATAAACATTTAACTCTGGCTTATTATCTCCTGTATCCGGCTGGGCACAACTGGCCTTTATAGTTAATTTTCCGGGGTACGAAACTTCAAACACTAAAGCCGATTTACCTTTATCGCCATTATAACCGCTATAACAATATGAGTAACCCCCTTGATCTGTTGTTGCAATTTTACTTTTGTGGCTTGTTTCACTACCCGGATAAAATACTATTCCGTTTTCGAATTTTGTGTATTTATCAAGCGAAATTTCACCGTTTGTTGCATGATCTGTGTAATCTTTTTCAACAAACGTAAAAGTATGATCTTCACTATATACACTTACTTCAGGTCCGGGATCTATAGCCGCGCTTGCGGTCAGTGGTACCGCGATTAACATTGTTGCCGTTACTGCCACTGCCAGCAACAGCGATAAAATTCTTCTTTTTCTCATTGTAAATCCCTTTCTTTCTTTAAGATTTTTATATGGTTAATTTATTTTTCGTTGGTTTGTGTACCCCTCTCAGTCTTTCCGCCTTACGGCGGAAATCCAGCTCTAAGGAAGCGCTTGGTCAAAATCGCAAGCGATTTTGAAAGGTCGCTTTGAACCCGCACGCTCCGCGCGCTGATTACCCCCAAGGGAAGCCAAGCGGGCGGATAATATCCGCCCCTACATGGTGTGGTGGGCATGACCCCTCTCCGTCAGGCTTCCGCCTGACACCTCTCCCCAAGGGGCGAGGCGGGACGTCGAGGCGCCGTCCCCTACGAATTTGGGGGCCAAAGCAAAAAAGCATAGGGACGCAATGGTCCCTATGCCGTTATAATTCTGTTTTCGCGCGCAGCCAAATTGCGGATCAGGCTGTCCGCGTTTTCGGATATATTATAATAAGTACCCCCCCCCATTTGCGAAAGGACGTATATTCTGCTTATAATTTACATATTTTGCCGATCTCATCATTTTGAATACCTTCTCTTTATTCAATTTGATTTTTGAAACAAAAAACGCACCAAACGCTTATCCGGATCATAAAAATCCGAATAAAGCTTTGATACGCAAAAATATCAATCATTTCCAACCGTATTTATTATATCATCAACAATTATTCATGTCAACAATTTTATCTTCATAAAAAATATAATCACAAAAAAACCGTAATCACAACAAAATCATTGTGTATCTTACAAAAAACCTAAAAAAATTGACCGCCCGCGAAAAGGCGGCCGATCGCAAAACAGCGGCGCGACCGAAGCCGCGCCGCCGGATTTTTTATCTAAGATGCCAGATCTCTCTGTTGTAGTCCTCGATCGTTCTGTCGCTGCTGAAGAAGCCCGCTTTGGCGGTGTTGATTATCGCCTTTCTGTTCCAGTCGTCGGGGTGGTCTCTGTAGACCCTGTTGGCGTCATGGCAGGTGTGGATGTAGGACTCAAGGTCGGGCAGCAGCAGATAGGGATCGGCAAATCCGCCGTGGCTCTGAACCAGCGAGCGGTAGATGTCATAGAACATGTTGTGATCGTCGCCCGAGAATGTTCCGTCGATCAGCGTGTCAACAATGTTTTTGATACCCATGTTGGTGGCGTAGAGCTCGGGGCTGGGCGAGTGGTTCCTCGCGTAGAGGCCGAGAACCTCGTCAGAGCTCATGCCGAAGATGAAGATGTTGTCGTCTCCGACCTGCTCGCGGATCTCGACGTTGGCGCCGTCCATTGTTCCGATAGTCAGCGCGCCGTTGAGCATGAGCTTCATGTTGCCCGTGCCTGACGCTTCTTTGCTGGCGGTTGAGATCTGCTCGCTCAAATTGGCCGCCGCGACGATCCTCTCGGCGATCGAAACGTTGTAGTTCTCGATAAACACAACCTTTAAGATATCCTTGGTTCTCGGGTCGTTGTTAACGACCTTGGCGACCTTGTTGATAAACTTGATTATATTCTTGGCCATATAGTAGCCGGGAGCCGCCTTGGCCGCGAAGATAAACGTCTCGGGCATCATGTTGGCGGTCTCGGGCGTCTCGATTATCGACTTATATCTGTAGATAATATGGAACACCTTGAGGAGCTGTCTCTTGTACTCGTGCAGTCTCTTTATCTGCACGTCGAAGATCGACTCGGGATCAACGACGATGTCGTTGTGCTTTTTGATATACTCGGCGAGATTTTTCTTGTTGTCAAGCTTGATCTTGGCGAACTTCTCTCTGAACGCCGCGTCGTCGGCGAAGGGCAGCAGGTTCTCAAGCTGCGTGTAATCCTTTATCCAGCCGTCGCCGATAGAGTCGCAGATAAGCTTTGAAAGCTCGGGGTTCGCCTTATACAGCCATCTTCTGAACGTGATGCCGTTGGTCATGTTCTTGAACTTATAGGGATAAATGCTGTAATAATCCTTAAACGTCTCTTTTTTCAAGATCTCGGTGTGCAGCGCCGCCACACCGTTTATGCTGTGGCAGGCGGTGAGGCAGAGGTTAGACATGCTGACCTGGCCGTTGTCATGGATGACCGCCATGTACTCGATCTTGCCGTAGTCGCCGGGGAAGCGTTCGCTTAACGCTATTCTCTGGCGTCTGTCGATCTCGTGTATTATCTGGCCTATTCTGGGCAGCAGAGTGTCGACCATTTCCATGGGCCACTTCTCAAGCGCCTCGGCCAGGATCGTGTGGTTGGTGTAGGCGAATGTCCTCTGAACAATGCTCCACGCGTCGTCCCAGCCCAAACCTTCCTCGTCCATCAAAATCCTCATCAGCTCGGGAATGGCCGTGGTGGGGTGCGTGTCGTTAATGTGTATCTGCATATACTCGGGTATGTCCATGATCGAGAGATGCTTCTGCTTGTGCTTGGCGATTATCCACTGCATAGTCGCAGACACGAAGAAATACTGCTGCTTGAGTCTCAGCAGCTTGCCCTCGTAATGGTTATCCTCGGGATAGAGTATCTTCGAGATAACCTCGGCCAGCGCCCTGTTCTCGTTCGCCTTGGCGTAGTCGCCGCGGTTGAAGTGGGTCATGTCGATCTCCTCGGGCGAGCACGCTCTCCAGAGTCTCAGCGTGTTTACCGTGTCGGAGTCAAAACCTGTTATCGGCATATCATACGGCTCGGCGATAACGGTGTTATAGTCCACATGCTCAAACTTCATGTGGCCGTCCTCCCACCTCTCGACGATCCTGCCGTTGAAGTGGACCTCTTTCACGTCCTCGGGTCTCGCGATGTCCCAGACGTTGCCGCTCATGAGCCACGGGTCGGGCATCTCTATCTGCTCGCCGTCAACGATCTTCTGCTTGAACAGGCCGTACTCGTATCTTATTCCGCAGCCGAACGCGGGCAGATCGAGATTTGTCAGCGAGTCAAGGAAGCAGGCCGCGAGTCTGCCCAAACCGCCGTTGCCGAGGCCCGCGTCGGTCTCGACTTCCTCAATGTCGCTCAGGTCATAGCCGAGCTCCTTGAGCGCCTCTCTGTAAACCTCGGTCTCCATTATGTTCATCAGGTTGTTGCCCATCGCGCGTCCCATAAGGAACTCGAACGACAGATAATAAAGCTCCTTCTGTGGCTTTTTGTCCATCTTATCCTGGTAATTCACATATTTTTCCATTATCTCGTCGCGAATGGTGAGAGCCGTTGCTCTGTAAACCTCAAGCTTCGCGGCCTTCTCAATGGTCTTGCCGTAATAGCGCTTGACCTTGCCCGTGATCTCGGATTTTATAAACTTTTTCTTTTTCTCAAAAGCGGCCGTTCCGGGCTTTAACTGAGTATGCTTTTTCTTAGCGCCGGTCTTGGCTGCCGCGGTTTTAGTGCTTGCCATTTTATTACCTCCAATTAGTTTTTATATTGGCTAACATTCATATTGTTATATTTTACCCCAATTTTACGCTTTTATCAAGTGAAAACAATGCAATCTTTGATCCACGGACGGAATTTTATTATATTTAACCATTCGACGCCTTGATTTGCCGTAAAAATATGTGCAACCGCACAGTTAAGCGCGGCTGCACTGTTACAATTTTGTTACACAAAAATCGACAAAATATCGTATTTTGTTTATTATTTCTGCATATTATCCATGAGCGTCATGATCCTTTGAACAAAAAGCGCGAACTCTATGCGGGTGGCGAAGTCCTTCGGCCTTATCGTTCCGTCGCCGTAGCCGCCCATGAGGTTGTTCTCAACGCAGGCCGCTATCGCGTCTCTGGCGTAGAAGTCAATGTCGCTCCAGTCGTAATAATTATTGAGCGCCTTGGCGGTGTTGGGGATCGCCGTCACGATCTGCCGTCCGCGCATTACTCTGTAGGCCAGAGTCGCCATGTCCTGACGGAGCATCGTGCCCTCGGGATCAAACAGATTGTCACCCACGCCCCACGCGACGCCCGCGGCCTTCGCCTGGCCTATCTCGTCGTAATAATACTTGTCGGGCGTAACGTCGGCAAAATTATCCGTGAACTCTATGTCCGCCTCCTTGAGCACGCGGTAGAGCAGCGCGGTGGCGTCAGCCCTTGAGATATATATGTCGGGGCCGAACTGCGTCTCGCTGATACCGTGAACTATGCCGCGTCTCACAAGCTCGTCGATCGCGGGCATCGCCCAGTCGTACTCTCCCATGTCAGTGAACTTATATGCCGTATCGGCCGCCGGAGCCTGAGTCGGCTGCGCCGGAGCCTGAGGCTGAATGGGAGCCTGCGTTGCGGCAGGGGTCTGCGGCTCGGTTGGAGTCTGCGGCTCGGTTGGAGTCTGCGGCTCAATGGGAGTCTGCGGCGTTATCGGCGCCGCTCCGCCGACCGTGGGAGCCGCGGCGGGGGCCGCGTTCAAATTCTTTATCATGTCGCGCAGCGCCGAATCCTCCATAAACGACGAGTACGCGAACATGCAGTAGCCGCCGACATACACGCTGTTTCGGCCCATGCTCACGTGTGTTGAAAGCTCGTTTATTCCGTTCTGGCCTCTCCATGCCGCGTCGGAATCGGCCGCCGCCTTATATGCCGCCTCGCCGATATAGAGCTTAACGTTCGTGGGCGCGCAAACGCCCGCCCACCAGTTGAGCAGGGTGTTGTAATCCGCGCCGCTCTGGCCGTTGTACCAATAGAGCTGCGGCATGATGTAGTCAAGAAAGCCGCTCTCCACCCAGTACTTGGTGTCGGCGTACAGGCTGTGGTACGAGCTGCTGCCGTTGGTGTTGCTGCCGCCGGGAGTGTCCGCGTTCGCCCAGATTCCGCTCGGGCTCACGCCGAACATGCAGGTCGGGTCGATCTCCTTGACCGCCTCCATAGCGCATGAGATCAAGGTGTTTACCATGCTGCGCCGCCAGTCGGCCTTGTCGGGGTACTGATCCTGATATTTGTAATAGGCCGCCGAGTCGTCAAATCCGCTGCTCGGATAGAAATAATCGTCAAGATGAATTCCGTCAACGTCATAGTTGCGGACGATCTCTCTTATGCCCTCAAGGATTATGTCGATAGAATCGGCCTCGCCGGGGTTCAAATACATCTTGCCCGAGCTGTCGGTCAGCACCAGATCGGGGCGGAGCACCGCGGGGTTATTGGAAGCCAGGCGGTCATTGTCCGCCGAGGAGTTTGTCACTCTGTAAGGGTTGATCCACGCGTGGAGCTGCATGCCGCGCTTGTGCGCCTCGTTCACCGCGTATTCGAGCGGGTCAAAGCCGTCGCTCGGCGCGACGCCTTGTGTTCCCGTCAGGTATCTTGACCAAGGGTAGATCGACGAGTTATAAAGCGCGTCGCCCGAGGGCCGAACCTGAAAGAACACGGCGTTGAAGCCCATATCTTGGCAGTTGTCAAGCACGGTGTCAAGCTCGGTCCTGAGCTGCCACGCGTCGGTCGTGCCGCTTGACGGGTAGTCAAGATTGGCCACAGTCGCGACCCACACGCCGCGAAGCTCGGTGTCCTCGGCCTCTACCACGTTGTTTCCGGAAAAGTAAAACAGATTTATAGCGATGACCGCGCAGATGACGTAGGCTATAAGTCTGAAACCAAAATCGTGTTTCTTCATCATATTTCCTCCTATGTATCTTTTCGTCCTATGCTTTTGTTTCCATTCACCTTAATTATTATATGAAGCGATTAGGTATTATAGCACATAAAATCAAATTTGTCAATTTGGCCCCGAATAAGTTAACAAAAATTTAAAAGCCCTTTAATTTTTATTTTTAAAAATCACAAATATAGTATTGACAAACAATTACAAATGTATTATAATGCTCATATAAGCTTTACAGATGTAATATTATATTTAAAAACTTAGGTGGATCAAAAATATAAATTTCTTAAACGGAGGGAAAATTTAGGAAAAATTTGTTGAGTTTAATTCCGGCGGCGCTTATGGTTTTCGCAGTTTCGGCCTCGTTCGCGGAGGAGACTCGGGCGCCCGCGCCGCCGACGCCCGATTATGACTATTCGTTCGGCTTTAACATTCCGGCTCAAACGCAGAAAATCGGCTCGATAAAAGTCTTCGTCCGGAGCGGTTTCAATTCCGCGGAGCCTTTGGCCGAGCCGAAAGAACTAAAATTCGCAAACTGAAACACCAAAGATTTCTTCCCGATAAACATGCTCCCCTTCACAAACGAAGGGGAGCATGCGCTTTTATTTTATTGCGATGACCGCGATCTGGCGGCCGGTGTGTTCCTTGTGCGTTCTGTATGAATAATACTTGTCGGAATTGCAGATCGTGCACTCCTCCGAAATATAAATATTTTCCGTCGGCACGCCCTCGGCAGCGATCATGTCGCGGTTAGCGGCCCACAGATCGACGTGGAACTTGTCGTTCGGCTTCGGAATTCTGTATCTTTCGGCAAAATTCTCCGCCGTGCCGCGGTCGACCTCAAAGCAGCACGGGCCTATGCTCGGGCCGATCGCCGCGATAATATCCCTCGGGTCGGAACCGAATTTTTCCGCCATCAGCCTCACGGTCCTGCCGCCTATATTCTGCGCTGTGCCGCGCCAGCCCGCGTGAGACGCCGCGGCGACTCCCTTGACGGGGTCGCAAAACAGAAGCGGCACGCAGTCGGCGGTGAAGATGATCAGCGCAATTCCCTTTTCGTTCGTTATCAGGCCGTCAATATCGCGGATATCGCTGTCCACCTGAAATATGCCCTTGCCGCAGTCGGCGCTTGTCACAATTCTTATATTGCTCGTGTGGGTCTGCCGCGCGCACACGGCGCGGCTCAGATCAAAGCTGAGGTCGTCCGCGAGGAGCCTGTAATTTTTGAGCACGTTTTCGGGATCGTCGCCCACGCGGAAGCCGAAATTAAAGCCCTCGATCTTCCCGCGGCTCGCTCCGCCGCTCCGCCTTGAAAATCCGCATATAAACCCCGCGTCGCTCATTTTTTTGAGCGCGATATAGCTCCTGTCGGACTTTTGTATCTCATAAAAATTTCCGTTCATGGCTAAAGCTCTCCCTCGATATTCACCCTTGTCAGCGCCGTGACCTTTCTGGCGCTGTCGTCAACATCAAAAATACAGCCGCAAAGGCGCACGTCGCCCTCGGTCTCTTTCATAAACTTAGCGCGCTTGACCGCTCCGTAAAAATAATCGAGCACGATCTCTTTTTTGGTGCCGATTATTGAGTCCTTGACCCCCGTCATGCCGAGGTCGGAGATATATCCGGTGCCGTTGGGCAATATCTGCTCGTCGGCGGTCTGCACATGCGTGTGCGTTCCGAACACGATCTGGACCCTGCCGTCCAGAAAATGCCCCATCGCCAGTCTTTCACTGGTCGCCTCGGCATGCATGTCTACGATTATAATATCGCTGTCGATTTTTTTAAGCGCGGCGTTCACCGCATGGAACGGGCAGTCCGCCGGGCCCATGTTTATCCTGCCGACCAGGTTGATCACCGCGATCGAGGCGGTGCCCGTGTCGACCTCAACATAACCGCGGCCCGCCAGCTCGGGCGGATAGTTGAGCGGGCGCACCAGCCTCGGATTGTCCTCCATGGCAATGTCGCCGTTTTTGCAGCTAAACGTATGGTTGCCCATTGTTATTATGTCAACGCCGCGCTCGATCAGGCGGTCAGCGATCTCGGGGTTTATGCCGTTGGTCTCGGCGGCGTTCTCGCCGTTTGCCACCACAAAATCTATATCATATTTTTCGCGTATCTTGTTCAGGTTCCGCATGACGTATTCCCTGCCGCGCCTGCCCACTATATCTCCGATCGCGAGTATTCTCATAATCATCTCTCCTGTTTCATAATTCTGCGCCGCGCCGCCTCATAAAGCAGAACGCCCGCGGCCACCGACGCGTTGAGCGACTCGATCTCGCCGAGCATCGGGATCTTCACCAAATAATCACACTTCTCACGGACCACGCGGCTCATGCCCGCGCCCTCGCTGCCGATGACTATTCCCAGCGGGCCCGAAAGATCGCAGTCAAAATGGCTCCGGTCAGCCGAAAGGTCGGTCCCGGCGATCCACAGTCCGCGCTTTTTCAGCTTGTCGATCGCGGCAGAGATGTTCGCCACCTTTGCCACGAGGGTGTATTCCACCGCCCCCGCGCTGACCTTCGCCACGGTCGAGGTGAGCTGCGCGCTGCGGTTTTTTGAAATTATCACTCCGTGCGCGCCCGCCGCATTTGCGGTCCTGATTATGCTCCCCAGATTGTGCGGATCGGTGATACCGTCGCAAATCACGACAAGCGGAGGCTCGCCGCGGCTCTCGGCGCGGCTTAAAATATCCTCAAGCTCGGCATAGGCATGCGCCGCGGCGAGCGCCGCGACCCCCTGGTGATTGCCCCCGCCGCACAGCTTGTCAAGCCTGCGCGCGTCGGCAAAGTCGTACCTCACGCCGTTTTCCCTGGCGAGGTCTCGGATCTTTCCTATGACCGGATGATTGAGCCGGTCCTGAATATATATCCTATCAATTGCCCGCCCGGCAGTCAGCGCCTCGATAACCGGGTTCCTGCCGTAAATTACGTCGGCCCTCTCGGCCCCGCCGTTGTTTTGATTTTTCATTGTATGACCTCGATTCTTATTATAGCAATAAGTATAACACAAACCCGCAAACATTTCAATACCGCCGGATTAATTTTTCGCATCAAAAAGGGCGGATTTTATCCGCCCGCGGCGGCATGTGGGCATGCCGCCCTACGAGATATACAATTCTCTGTTTGAAGAAATTTTGGTTAATAAAAATCGATGTGAGGGATATTATAAATATCCCTCACGCATGTAATAGTACGGCACTTATTCCGCAAATGGATCAGCTATATTTCTGGAAGCTAATCTTTGAAGCTCTAAAACAGGTCCGAAGTTATACTCAATTACCGGAGTACCGTCATCCGTGTGCGAAACACCAAGCATAGGCACTTCCACAAACCGATTAATAAGAAACAGCAGCTTATCCTTTTTTATTATACTTTCTGTTAACGTTCCTGTTTCTCTTGTCATTCCGGTCATATCCGCCACGGCTTTATACCCATTGGGATAACCGCCGAAAAGCCGAATAACCTCGTCAAAACCGCCTATGTTTGATTTAATAAGCATAGTTGCTGCCTCAATTTCGGTAACAGTTCTATCGGGATTGAAATTGCCGTTTTCATCGCCGTTTGCCCATCCGTTGTTTTTACACATAAGAATCCAAACATAATCCGGATGAGATTGATCGACATCATTAAAACATTCCTCTGAAGACTTATTAACAGGAACTGTATATCCTTGCAGGCGGCTAACTATTTCCGCCATTTTTGAACGCGTAATTGTTCCGTCTTCTTGAAAAACTCCATCGTTAATCACACCGAATGTCCGAAATCTTTGTTCAATCGCTTCTGGGTCATTATTCTTTGAACCGTACGCTTGAACACACATAACTGATACACATACAATTAATATCAGCACACCTATGACTGCAAATTTTTTACGCATTTTTATAATCATTCCTTTCACTGGGCTCAAGACATAAAACCGTTGCCATAAAGCGCAAAATTTTGTAATTGCTTTACTTTTTTGTATAAATCTTTTGTCACTTTTAACTGGATAATCCCTCCTTCTTTTTTATTTGGGTCGTTGATGTTTTCATTTCTCTACACTGTGTAGCATGTATATATTCTACATCATATAGAAATATTTGTCAAGGGGTTTTTGAAAAATTTTTTGTAAAATAAAAAACGGCTCCCTCGCCGCATATTCTGTCTCTAAACGCTGTGATCGCTGACGTCCGCTTAACGCGACAAGCATGTGCAAAAAACTGTACCGATTTTAAAATTTTATTGTTGCGGGATTTGTCGAACGGTGATATAATTCGAGTATCAAAAATAAACAAGAGGTGATTTGAGTGCAAAACAGCAAGATGATATCCGATTTTCTGTCATATCTCACAGAAGCGCAGACCGAAAACAATATCTCGGCGGACACTTTAAAATATACCGATGATTTGTCTCAGGATATTCTGCACAAATTGGAACTTGAAGACCTGAACTATAGCGAGCGCGCCAAGCTTGCCACAAAGCTGAGAGATACGCGAAGGGAGCGCAGAAGCGTCAAAGACTCCCTCGCCGTGACCGATCTTGTTGTCGAATGGATCGGCGAGAACCGCGACACGATCCACAGTCTGCAAAGACTCCTGGGTGATGTGCGCAAAAAGGAAAAATGCCTCACCGGCAGGATCTACATATCGCGCACGGACGAGGTATAAAAAGTGAGATAAAAATTGAAACCCCTCTCAGTCAGCTTCGCTGACAGCATTAAGGAAGCTCTTGGTCAAAATCGCAAGCGATTTTGAAAGATAGCTCTGAACCCGCAAGCAAAGCTTGCTGATTACCCCCAAAGGGGGAGAGGCGGGCGGCCGGGGTCGTCCGTCCCTACAGTGTTTTGCGCACCTATTCCGTAGGGGACGGCGCCCTCGACGTCCCGCCGGGCAGATATTATCCGCCAACGTAGTGATTAGGGATTAGCGAATAGTAATTAGGGTACCCCTCTCAGTCAGCTTCGCTGACAGCATTAATGAAGCTCTTGATCAAAATCGCAAGCGATTTTGAAAGATAGCTCTGAACCCGCAAGCAAAGCTTGCTGATTACCCCCAAATGGGCGAGCCGGGCGGCCGGGGTCGTCCGCCCCTACGGTGTTTTGCGCACCTATTCCGTAGGGGACGGCCATTCGTCGTAGGGCCGGATGCCCACATCCGGCCACGGAAAATCGGAGACGAATAGTGACTTACGGTCTATTCGCTATTCACTGCGTTGTTCCGGCAATTTTATTACTGTAAACGAGTACGGCTTTAAAATCATCGGTTCTGTCAATATAAATTCCCCCGTTTTCGGGGTTATCAAACCGGGATTTTCAAATGTGTTGCGCGCGGCCGCGCAGTCGGCGGATAGCACAGTCTTTGTGCCGCGCGTCGCGGCGTTTAAAGCCTTGTCGATCTCAAGCTCCGCCTCGATCGTCTTTCCAGTCGGGTTCACCGCCTTGAGTATAAGTCCGCCGCTCTCGTCCGTCACAGCCGACATATACACGCCGCCGTCCGCCTTGGTTCTGAGCGCAAAGCGCCCCTGAGCCTCGGCGAACATTTTTTGCACATAGTAATTCGGGGTTTTGACTATCGTTTCGCTGTCGAACCAGATCATATTCGGCGCCCAATGGCTGTGCGGCGGCCTCTTTGAAAACAACGGAGCGTAGGACGCCATTTTCACAACATCGCCGTTTTTTTCGAGGCCGCAGAGAAACGCCGCCTCGGACAGCGCGGAGATCATATCGTTAAAGCGCGTACCGCCGTCCGACTCATAGGCCTTTGCCGCGTACTCGCCCAGATATACCGGAATTTCGCGGCTGTAATTTTCATAAAAATCCGCGTTCTCAAAAAACCATTCTTTTGTGTTATAGTTATGCTCGTCAACCGCGTAAGCGAAGCGCGGGTTTTCGGCGATCTTCCTTCTTATCCATTCCCACGCCGCGTCATAGCGCTTGTCGCCGACGCGCGGCCCGGCGCTGAAAATCAAATCGATCCCGGGATATTTTTCGTGTATCGTCTTTTCAAACGCCTCGTAGCGCTCGAACCACCGGTTTGTCCCGGTCTGCCACTGCTCGTTGCCGATTGCGAGCATACGCAGGCGGAACGGCTCGGGGTGCCCCATATCGGCGCGGAGCGCACCCCATTTTGTGTCCGCGTCTCCGTTCGCAAACTCGATCAGATCGAGCGCGTCATTCAAATACTCCTCAAACTCCGAAGTGTAATTCCCGTTTTTGTCATAAAGCGGCACGGTCTCGGACGTGTTGAACTGGCAGGCCATTCCGGCGTTTATGACAGGCAGAGGCTCGCATTCCAGATATTCGCACAGAAGAAAATACTCGTAAAATCCTATCGCGTATGTCTGATTATATCCCGTCTCCTTAAAGGCCCAGCGACTGAAATTCTGTTTCCGCCTGAGCGCGGGGCCGACCGTGTTTTTCCAGCGATAGGCATTTTTGAGGTCATAGCCCTCGACCGCGCACCCACCCGGGAAGCGCAGAAAAGCGGGCCGCAGCTCGCGCATCGCCTCGACCATGTCGCGTCTGAAAAGCCCCATGACCGCGTCGGCGGGCTTGAGCGAGACCATATAAATATCGGCATGTCCGCCTACGCGAAGTTCCGGAAACGACAGCCTCAAACGGCAGTTCCGCGCCGTTTCTTCGGCGCGGAGCGTTCCCGCGTATTCCCTTCCGCCCGCCGCAGCAAGCTCGCAGGACGCGGCAGTCCTACCGTCCGAAACCGCCTCGGCCAAAATTTTTACCGAACCTGAATCTCCGTAAAGCCGCAGCTCATAATCCGCGCCGGCCTTCAGGCAGAACCCGCCAAACGCGCTGTTTGAAACCGCGGTCGCGCCGCTCAGACGCATAAAATAATATCCGTCATCGTCTTTTAAGTACTCGGTCTCGCCGCTCTCGACCGTCCAGCCGTAACCGGGGTCGGGCCGCGCTCCGAGCAGGCGTTCGCGCCGCCTGCCGCCCTCGTCAATGTAATACTCAAACTCGGGCGCGATATGTCCAAGCGAGCGGTTCTCGACCAGTTCCGCCGAGAGGCCGCCATCGGCGGCGTGGCTTATGTCCTCAAAAAACAGGCCACTCATTTTCGGATCGACCGCCGCGGTCCTTTCGGCGGTCACAGTCAGTTTTATCCGCATTGTTTTTCTCCTTAAACAAAACCGTGGATCGGGGAGCGTTCCCTGATCCACGGCGGAATTAAATCAATATTAATGTGTCAGCGTGTAGAGTCCGTAAAGCATCTTTGAAGCCTCGGCTCTTGTCGCGGGGTTAGTCGGGTTGAAGTTGCCCTGATCGTCTCCGGTCGCGATCTGACGCTCGAAGAGGTACGAAACCGCTTGAGTCGCGTAGTCGCTGATGCTCGCGGAATCGGGGAACTCATGGATCTCGACCGCAGGCGAGCCCTGCGTTCTGTAAATGATGACCGCGATGTCCTGACGGGTGATGTTATCGCCCACGCCGAAGGTTCCGTCGTCACGGCCGTTGATTATGCCGTTCTCGACCGCCGCCGCGATGTAGGGGGTGTACCAGTCGCCGTTGGCGTCGCTGAAGCTTGTCGTGGCGTTCTGATCGACCGTATAGCCCATAACGCCCACGATCATCTTCGCGAACTGCTCGCGCGTGACGTTGCTCTGGGGCTCGAATCTGCCGTCGCCCATGCCGTTTATAATACCCATGCCGTAAAGCGCTGTGATCGAGGGAACGGCCCACTCAACGCCGTCAAGGTCGGTAAACGCGCCCGCCTGGGTATTAACGCCGGTCTGAGTTCCGTTTGTGCCTCCGTTGATGACGGTGTTGTTATTGTTGTTTGATCCGGTGTAGGTCGAGCCGCCGCCGTATACATTACCGCCGTATGTGTTGCCGCCGTAGTTCTGCGTGAAGCTTACGGTCACTTTCATTGTGCCGTCCGTGATATAATTTCTGATACTCGAAGCGCTGAGCGAAAGCGTGCTGCCGTTGACGGTCATGTTCCTGCCGTTGATCCTGAAGGTGTTCAGCATATATCCGGTCTGAGTCGTGATCCTGAATGTGAGAGAACTGTCGATCGGAACGTCGTTGAACAATTCGGAATTTGCTCCCCTGGACGCATCGACCGCTCCCGACACGGCTCCGGACACCGACACTTTTCCGCCTCTTGTGGTAAGGCTGAGATCAAGAGAATAGTAGTCCGATCCCGCGCCCAACCTGTCGGCGATCTCGTCCATCGGGTCAGTCACTCTGTCTAATTCCTTCTGCATATATATTACGTCGCTTACGGCAACATCTGTAACAGCGTCGTCTCTGATAAGGCTGTTGAGATCGGTATACGAGCTTCTGAGGCTGGGCAGCAAGTTCTCGGCCTCTTTTATGTAACCGTTCATCTCTCTTATGTCGGACGCGTTATAATTCGCGCTGTTGTTTATGTAGCGCGTCTTATAGGTGCTGATGTTTGACGTGACCGTATTGTACTGCTGTGTGGCGCTGGTGTAAAGCTGCTGAGGAGTCATCGCCTTAACCTCGGCATAAATCACGATATCCGAAGCCGGCATTGTTATAGTCTGCTCAAAGCGCTCGGTCTCTCTTGATATTATATTCGTCTTTTCATGCGCCGAGTTCTCGTAATAAACGTTGATGTAGTTGTTTCCGCGCTCCGCTCTGCCGCTGATCGTAACTCTTGCTCCGGAATTCGCCGAAGATGTCTGATTTGAGTTCACCAACGTCTTGATCTCGGATTTTTCGGTGGGATCAACGGTGATCTTATACTGTGCCGACGGAGTTGTTGAGGGAGCGGGAGTCGCCGTTGCGTTCGGGTCAGCCGTCGCGTTCGGGTCAGCCGTCGTATCGGGGGCTTCGGTAGCGTTCGGGTCGGCTGTTGTATCGGGATCCTCGGTCACGCTCGGTTCTTCCGTTGCGTCGGGATCCGCAGTCGCGTCCGGTTCAGCCGTGGCTTCGGGCTCCGCTGTGATCTCGGGAGTCGCCTCGGGTTCCTCGGTCGCGTCGGGATTATCCGTCGTTTGCGGAGCCGGCTCCGCCTCTGTGCTGTCCGAGGCAATAACCGAGCCCGCACCGCCTGTCGCGTAAGATATTACCGGTATTACAGAAAGCATCATGCATACCGCGACAAAGACGGCCAAACTTTTCAAGTATTTCATATTCATTCCTCCATAATGTTAAATAATAAAAATTTCAATTTAAGTTGTATCACAATTTTTAGGATAAGTCAAGCAATTTTGAAAATTGTTAAAAATTGTTACCTAAAAGAAATATATACGCGTCAGAAGACTCCGGTGATTATCCTTATGATATCGTTCCATGTGGCGTAAAGCATAAGCGCCATAAGCAGCACGAAGCCCGCGAAATGGACATAGCCCTCCTTATCGCGCGGGACCGGTTTTCTGAATATGATCTCAATAAGCACAAACAATATCCTGCCGCCGTCAAGCGCGGGAAGCGGCAAAAGGTTCATAACGCCGATATTGACCGCCAAAAATCCTGCGAAAAATATAAAATCCAAAAATCCCGATCTCGCTACCGTGCTCATTGCGGACACAACGCCCACCGGGCCCGACAGATCGGAAACTCCCGCCTCGCCTGTGAACAACATACCCAGCGAAACGAACACAAGCTTCACCATCCAAACGGTCTGGAAAAAGCCTTCATGCAGCACTGTCAGGAGATTGACGGGATCCTGCTCTATCGTGAAGCCCACAATGTAATACGGACTGCCGTCCTCAAGCGCGGTCTGCATCGGAGTGAATTTCTCCGTATATTTCTTGCCGTCCCGCTTATATTCAAGCTCACATTCGCCGCTGCCGTCATACATACCGAGCTCGAACGAAAGGTCGCGGCGGATATTGACTCTTGTTCCGTTTATTCCCACGATTTTGTCGCCCGGCTGCAAAAACCGCGCCGCGTCGCTTTCCGCCTCCACGCTCTCGACTGTTGTCGAGGGAATAAATCCGCTTTGGTGCGCCGAGCTTATCACGATTATCGTTACGATGATAAACCCGAGCAGAATATTCATGCCCGCGCCCGCCGCGAGAATGATTATCCTCTTCCACGGCTTTTTATTGTTGAACGCGCGGGGATCGTCGTTCTCCTCGTCCTCGCCCTCCATAGCGCAGAAGCCGCCCATCGGGATCGCGCGCACGGAATAGAGCGTCTCTTTTCCCTGTTTTTTATAGAGCGTCGGCCCCATGCCTATCGCGAACTCGTTGACCTTAACGCCGAATATCCTCGCCGCGATAAAATGACCGAACTCATGCACAAAAATAATTATGCCGAAAATCACGACCGCGGCAAGTATCATCAGAAGCTTTGACATATATCCCGCACCTCTCTGTCTGTTTCTATAATATCTTCTATCGTCGGATCGGCCTTCGCATCAACGGCGCTCATGGCTCTTTCCGCGTACTTTGCTATATCAAGAAATCCTATCTCGTCCTTCAGAAATCTGCCTACGGCCACCTCGTTTGCGGCGTTCATGACCGCGGGCATCGTTCCGCCGATCCTTCCGGCGCTCAGCGCAAGGTCGAGGCACCTGAACGTTTTTCGATCGGGCTCATAAAACGTCATCTGCCCCAGATCCTTGAACGAGACTTCCTTATCGGGCGACGGGAGCCGCTCCGGATAAGTGAACGCGTACTGAATGGGATGTTTCATGGACGGCAGCGAAAGCTGGGCGATAATGCTCTTGTCGCAAAACTCAACCATAGAATGTATTATGCTTTCACGGTGGACCACGACCTCGATATCGTCAAGCTCCACGCCGAAAAGCCACTTGGCCTCGATGACCTCAAGGCCCTTGTTCATCAGCGTCGCGCTGTCTATCGTTATCTTGGCGCCCATGTCCCAGTTGGGGTGTTTCAGAGCGTCGCGCCTGGTAACGTTCCTCAGTTCGTCCGCGGTCTTTCCGAAAAACGGGCCGCCGCTGGCGGTGAGCAGGATCTTTTTGACCTCGCTCTGTCTTCCGCCGCGCAGACTCTGAAATATGGCCGAGTGCTCGCTGTCTACCGGGAGCAGACGCACTCCGTTTTTCTTTATCGCATCCATAAAAAGCTTTCCCGCGGTGACAAGCGTCTCTTTGTTGGCAAGGGCGATGTCCTTGCCGCACTCGATCGCGCGCATCGTCGGAACAAGCCCCGCGAAGCCTACGATCGAGGACAGGACCATGTCGGCGCTCTCCTCGGTGGCGGCCTCGATAAGGCCGCGGTCGCCCGCCGTCACGCGCACGTTTGTGTCCGCAAGTTTTATCTTGAGCTCAGCCGCCGCCTTCTCGTCGTGGACCGCCGCGATCTTCGGACGGTATTTCCGCGCCTGCTCCTCAAGCAGCTTTATGTTGCTGCCCGCGGCGAGGGCGGTGATCTCGATTTCCTTTATGCCTTTCAGATCATCGACTACCTCAAGAGCCTGGGTACCGATCGAGCCCGTCGAGCCAAGCACCGCGACCCTGAGCTTTTTGCTTTTTGCTTCACACTCATTATTCATTATATCAATTGCATTATTCATTATATCGCCGCTCCCGTAATTAATACCAAAATTTAAGCGGCAAAGACGCACGGGCAAGCCCCCTCTTTGCCGCAATTATTTTCAAATCTTAAAAAAACATACTTACCTGTGACGCGAACAGGAAAACCGCCGGCGCCACCATTACTATACTGTCGCATCTGTCAAGCATTCCCCCGTGGCCGGGGAACAGATTGCCAAAATCCTTGATCCCGAACTGCCGCTTGATAAGCGAGGCGGTCAGGTCCCCTATCTGCGCCATTACCGCCGAGATAAGTCCCAAAACGAATGCCGCTCCGTAGCTCATGTCCGCGTTGATCATGTCCGCGAAAAACAGATTGATAATAAGCGCGAACAGCAGAAATCCGAGGCCGCACACGATAGTTCCGCCGACTGCGCCCTCGACGGTCTTTTTGGGGCTTATATCGGGACACAGCTTGTGCCTGCCGAAGATCCTGCCCGAAAAATACGCGCCGCTGTCGGTCATAAACGACCCCACGAACACCAGCCATACCAATATATTCCCAAACTCAAGCTGTCTGATGAACAGCACGTTGGACAGCAGAAACGGGATATAAATAAGACCCATGATCAGCATTGATATATCGGTTATCCTGATCTTTTTGCCGCTCATGAGCATCATAAGGAAAAGCACGAGCAAATACAAAAACGAGCAGATCATTATCATCATCGGCTCAAGGAACGCGCAAAACGGCAGGAGCGCGGTACCGATGAAACCGACGACGCACAGCGGCGTCTGACGTCTTAAAAGCCCGACGGCTCCGTAGAACTCAAAAGTTCCGATGAGCGAGCACAAAACAGCCGCGGCCGCTATTACCCATACGGGCGCCAGCAAAATGAGAATAATAACCGGAATGCCGACCGCCGCTGTCAGCACCCTCATTTTAAGCCCCGGTTTTGAACCGCTCTTTTTTCCCTCGTTTGACCTCTCATCCATACGTATGTCCCCCAATGCCTCACACGTTTCCGAACCGTCTGTCGCGGTTCTGATAGTCAATGATCGCCTGCTCCATATCCTTCTCTTTAAAATCCGGCCAGCAGATGTCGCTGTACCAGAATTCGGCATAGGCGGCCTGCCACAGCAGGAAATTTGACAGCCTCTGCTCGCCGCTGGGACGGATTATCAGATCCACCTCGGGCAGATCAGAGGTATACATAAGCCCGCCGATATATTTTTCGTCAATATCATCGGGCTCGATATCTCCCCTTTTGACGGCCTCCGCAGCGAGCCTCGCCGCGCGGGTGATCTCGCTTCGGCCGCCGTAATTCAGCGCGATATTAAGCACCATGCCGTCACCGACGGACGTGACCTCCTCGGCGTGGACAATGGCTTTTCTTATCTTTTCCGAAAACGCCGACGTGTCACCGCTTATCTTCAGCTTCATGTTGCGGTTCTTAAACTTCTCCTCAACGGTCAGCAGATAATTATAGAGCAGTTCCATAAGCGAGTCCACCTCAGCCTGCGGACGGCTCCAGTTCTCGGTGGAAAAGGCGTAAACCGTCAGCGCCTTGACTCCTATTGAATTCAAGTAGTCGCACATGGACTCAAGATTATCGGCGCCCGCCTTGTGCCCCACGCTTCGGGGCAGCCCCCGACGCCTGGCCCAGCGGCCGTTGCCGTCCATTATAACTCCTATATGAGCCGGAACGCGGCTTAAATCGATCTTCCCCCGCTCCGGCTCTTTACGCTTTTTTCCGAAAAACACAGCGCGCACTCCTATACCTCAGCGATCTCGGTCTCTTTCTCTTTGACGATCTCATCGACCTTCTTGATGAATTTGTTGGTCAGCTTCTGGATATCGTCCTCAAGATCCGCCAGGCCGTCTTCCGTGACCTCGCCGGCCTTCTTCTGCTTCTTAAAGCGCTCGATCGCTTCGCGCCGCACGCCGCGCACGGCCACCTTGGCTTCCTCGCCGCGCTTTGAGACCTGCTTGACCAGCTCTTTTCTGCGCTCGCCGTCAAGAGGCGGGAACACAAGGCGGATGACCTTGCCGTCATTGTTGGGGTTGATCCCGATGTCCGACGCCTGTATCGCGCGTTCGATCGGCTTGAGCAGCGTCACGTCCCACGGCTGAATGATTATCATTCTCGCCTCGGGCACCGAAACGGTTCCCACCTGCGCCAGCGGCGTGGGGGCGCCGTAATACTCAACCGTTACCTTATCAAGGATCGCGGGGTTGGCTCTGCCCGCGCGGATGCGGGACAGATCTCTCTCCAAAGCCTCGATGGCTTTTCCCATTCTTCTTTCAGATTCCTGCATAACAATCTTCCTTTCTTAGGCGTGTTCCGCCGTTTTATTATACACTTGTTTAAACTTTATTACGATACGATCGTGCCGATATTTTCTCCGCACAAAACCTTTACTATATTTTCGGGCTTATCAAGACCGAACACCAAAAGCGGAATGTTGTTGTCCATGCACAGCGTTGCCGCCGTGGGGTCCATAACTCCGAGCCCCTTGTTGAGCACGTCCATAAACGAGAGGCGGTCGAATTTCTTGGCGTTCGGGTTAACGTTCGGATCGCTGTCGTAAACACCGTCTATCTTCTTGGCCAGAAGAATGACCTCGGCGCCGATCTCGGCCGCTCTGAGCGCGGCCGCCGTGTCGGTCGAGAAAAACGGGTTTCCGGTTCCGCATCCGAAGATCACGACTCTGCCCCTTGAAAGGTGCGCGCCCGCCCTGAGCCTGATATAGGGCTCGGCGATCTGCCGCATCTCAATGGCGGTCTGGACCCTCGCCTCAACGCCTAAGCGTTCAAGAGCGTCAAGCATTGCGAGACAATTGATGACCGTGGCGAGCATTCCCATATGGTCGGCCCTTGAACGGTCCATGCCCTCGCCGTCGCGGCCCCTCCAGAAATTTCCGCCGCCTATCACTATTCCTATCTCGCACCCAAGGTCATAACAGCTTTTTATCTGCTTCGCTATGGAGTCAATGGTTTCGTGATCGAGGCCGAACCCGGTGTGTCCCGACATGGCCTCGCCGCTTATCTTGATCATTATTCTCTTATACTTCGGTGTCATTGTTTATCCCCCTTCAAAAATATTATTCGGATAAATTTTACGGGATGTTATTCATCCATATTCATTTCGTCGTCCCTGCTTCTTGAGGTCGATGCGCGGGTCTCGATCTCGCCGTTGTCCCGCGTCGAACTTGTTCGCAAATCCGCATCCTCGTCATCGTCTTCCCCGTCATTTCCGGATACCGACGACGATGAGCTCCTCGCCCCGTTCTGTCTCTTGTATGTGTCAAGCTCTGACTCGACGACATCGAGCTGATCCTGAAGGAGCTGCGCGTCATTTTTAAGTTTTGTGTTTTCCTCGGTAAGGGTCCTTACCTGGGCGTCCCGCTCGGCGATGGGATTCACGATAAGCGTGAAGGCCAGCACGAACGCCGCCAGAAACAGAGAAATGTTAAGCAGAATAATGCCGATAACCAGCAGCGGCCTGCTTCCCCGCTCCCGATTCTGGTTTTTGTCACCGTAATAGTTCTCTTTCATTGACATTTCCTTTCAGATACTTCGTAAAAAGCAATCATATAAATTTTTATTCACCGCCGAATATCGCGCTTATCTCATAATGAAATCACCCAGCGCGCCGAGGTTCAGCACCCCCGTGACCAACAGGGTCATGATCGCGCCGCTCGTCATTATTCCCAGCAGCACCGCGGGAAGCGCGTATCTCGCGCGCATGTCGAGCAAGCCCGCGATCATCGAGCCTGTCCATGCGCCCGTCGTGGGAAACGGGATCGAGACGAACACGTATATCGCCACCGCCGCCGCTCTCGCGCTCTTGCGGGAGATATCCCCCGCCTTGCGGTGCGTTCTGTTCTCAAGCCACACGGCAAATCTGCCCAGAAGCTTTGTGCGCTTGAGCCACTTTATCAAAGGGCGGAACGCTATCAGAATAAACGGAACGGGAAGAAAATTGGCTATGACCGATATGCCGTAAATGCTGAGTATACCGACCAAAGTATGGTCGATCTGTGACAGGCCGTATATCATCGAGCCCCTTATTTCCGATATCGGCATTATCGCCAGCAGAAAAGTGGTTATGTACGTTGTCATTATCTCGCTCATTATTATCCTCCGCAGGCCCGCGCAAGGCGGGCTGTTATCTGTCGCATAATATTATATCATGAAACTGCCGCCATAGCAAGATGTTTATGTTAACATTTGGTTAAATTTCTTTTGTGCGGGGCCGCATTAATCGCGGCGGCGGGGATAATTACGCGAGATCCTTCTGCGTCTTTCGGCGATTTTTATATTCTTTCTGATATTGACGATCATATACGCCGCGAAAATCACGAGCGCCGCCAAAAGCAGTATGATCAGCACTCGGATGATCGTTACGCTCCACAAAAAGCTGAAAAAGCGCATCAAAAATCCGAGAGGGTGCCGCTTAACGCCGTTGTCGGCGAACAATTTGCCGCTGCCCACGACCTCGCCGTTCAGCGTGATGTTGACCGTTCCGACCTCGTCGCCCTGATTGACCGGCGCCACAAGGTATTCCGCCGTCACGGGCTCAAGGACCAGATCCTCCTCGTTCGCGTCGATCGGGATAGTCACCTTAATATCGCTGTCGGTCGACAGGGTCGTGTGGTCGGTGCCCGATCCGAAGCGGACCCTTATCTCGCTGACCATATCGCCGCGCGAGACCGCGGTGACGGTCTTGTAGTTGTCAATAGCGTATTTGAGCATATTTCTCGAATCAAAATGGCGGTCGTCCTCGTCGGCTCCGTTCATTAAAACGCCGATGACCTCAAGGTCTCCCTTCTGCGCGGACGATACCATACAATAGCCCGCCTGCGAGGTGTGCCCCGTTTTTATGCCGGTTGCATACTCGTAGTAATAGTTCGGGTACCGCAGCGTGGACAAAAGTCCGTTGGTACTGATAAACGTCCTCTGGGTCGTCTTGTCGGTGGCAGGGATCACGATGCGCGCCGTATTCGCCAGGTCGCGGAACATGCTGTTCTTCACGGCCTCCCGGGCGAGCTTCGCCATATCGGCTGCGGTCGTGTAATGATTATCGTCGTGCAGGCCGTGGACGTTCACAAAATTCGTTCCGGTCATTTCAAGCTCCGCCGCGCAGGCGTTCATTCTTTCCACAAAGGTCGGTATATCGCCGCAGACAATGATAGCCAAAGCCTGCGCCGCGTCGTTGCCCGACTGCACCATAAGCCCCTGCAAAAGCTGCTCTACCGTGATCGTCTCGCCTTCCTTGAGCAGCATGCTCGAGCCGTCCGCGGGCAGTCCTTCAAGCATTTCCGGCATAACAAGATACGCCGCGTGAAGGCTCACCTCCCCGCGCTCGATCGCCTCAAGCGTCAGCAGCGCGGTCATTATTTTCGTGGTGCTGGCGGGATACACGCGCTTGTCCTTATCCTTTTCAAACATTATCTCGCCGTTTGTAAGGTTCAGAAGCACGGCGCTCTCGTTCTCGCTTAAAATAGGCCTGCCGTCCGCGCCGACCCTCGGATCGGGCGTGGCGGTCGGCTCCGCCTCCGATTCTTCGCCGGATCTTTTTTCGGTCTTCGATCCGCCGTCCGACTCTTCATCGCCTATATCTTCATCGGCGTCTTCATCGTCATTATCGCCGCGGCGCGCCGACGGCTCGGGATCCTCAGACTCATCATCGGCGCCGCTGCTGCCGCGGATCGTGCCACGCTCGGGCTCGTCCGCTCTCGTCTCCGCCGCTCCGCTCCCGTTTTCGGGCGCGGCCGCGATGCGCACGGGCGCGATGCAAAGCGCCGCGCACAATAACATCGCCGCCAGAATCGAAAATATTCTCTTAAAATCTATATGCTCACTGATGTGTTTCACTGTTAAGCTTCTCCTTTCTCTCGCGCTCCGCCTGAGACAGCCGGATATAATTGGGCACAAGCTCCGAATAGCTGACGGTTTCGCCCTTTTCAAACATTTCGGCGGCCAGACGCGCCACAGACGCGGCGGAATTCAGCCGAACGTTTTCCGGCGCGAACGCGGCTCCGCCGCCCATCCGCGCCTCTATTTCGCCGCGGTGGACCGCGACGCCGTCGCCGAGGAACAGAGCGCGCTTTCCGTCAAGCCCGCTCAGAAGATCTCTCAAAGCGATCGCGCGATCGGGCGTGAGCCGCGTCAGGCTGCCGTCTCCCGAAAACACCGCGTTATAGACCTGTCCTCTTCTCGCGTCCATGATCGGGCATATCACGCCGTCAAAAAAACGCGCGTTATTCGCGAGGCCGAGCAGGGTCGAAACAGCCGCGCACGGCTTTCCCGCTCCGCGGGCAAGCGCCTTTATCGTCGCAGCGCCTATTCTGACGCCCGTGAACGAGCCCGGCCCCGCCGCGGCTGCGAAGCAGTCGATATCCTTCGGGCCAAGACCCAGATCATCGAGCAGAGCCGCGATCATCGGCATTATCTTCTGCGAATGGGTCCTTCCGTTGTTCAGCGTGTACTCTCCGATTATCTTAGCGCCGTCATACACCGCCGCCGAGGCGGGCATACAGCATGTGTCGATCCCCAAAATCAGCATATTCTTATCTCCCTGAAGTTTTCGCCCCGCGCCGGATCTTTTTTTATCTCCACTCTGAGCGCGTCATCGGGCAGGATGTCCTTAATATTATCCGCCCACTCTATGACGCAGATCCCGCCGCCGAACAGATATTCGTCCATCCATTCACGCGTGTCCTCATCGGGGCTTTCTATTCTGTATACGTCAAAATGGTAAACCGGCGGCTCGCCGTCATAGTGATTGACCAAAGTATATGTCGGGCTGGTGACTGCGCCGCTTCCGAAGCGGGCCGCGATTCCCCTGACAAACGCGGTTTTGCCCGCGCCGAGGCCGCCGACAAGCGCCACGACCGAACCGGGGCCCAGCCGCTCCGCGAATCCGTCCGCGATCTCCGCGGTCTCCGCGGGAGACATTGACTCATATATTTCCATAAAAAAATTTACCTCATATAAATATTTCATCTTATATTATATTTACAATATGTCATAAAGTCAATAATAAACTATTGAATATTTTTAAAAAATCAATTATAATAGATTTATACAAATAAAATGCAGATCTTTAAGGATGTGACAATATGCAAAGAGTTGACAAGGCAAATTACTATCTCGACATAGCCGAAACGGTCATCGAGCGCGGAACATGCCTGCGCCGAAACTTCGGTGCGATCATTGTGCGCAACGATGAAATTATTTCAACCGGCTATTCGGGCGCGCCCCGGGGCCGCGCAAACTGCTCCGACCTGGGCTGGTGCATGAGGGACAAGCTGAGTATCCCGCGCGGCGAGAGATACGAGCTGTGCCGCAGCGTCCACGCGGAAGCCAACTGCATAATCAGCGCCGCGAGACGCGACATGATCGGCGGCACGCTTTATCTGGTCGGCAGAGATGCCAAGACCGGCGAGCTGGTTGAAAACGCCAACTGCTGCGCCATGTGCAAGCGGCTTGTGATAAACTCGGGGATCGAAAAAGTGATCGTGCGCCGCACCGACACCGAATATGAGGTCATTCCGGTCGAAAACTGGATCGAAAACGACGAGACCTTAGACGGCGCTGTGGGATATTGATCGGAGGAGCGGCATGAATTGGACAAAATCGCAGTCACGGGCGATCGAGCACCCCGGCGGAGCCAATATGCTTGTGGCCGCCGCCGCGGGAAGCGGCAAGACCGCCGTGCTTGTGGAGCGGATAATCAGAAGGATCCTCGACGAAAACGACCCCGTCTCTGTGGACGAGCTGCTTGTGCTCACCTTTACAGACGCGGCAGCCGGGGAGATGCGGAACAAAATTTCATCCGCGATAGAGCGGCGGCTCGCGGAAGATCCGGACAACCGCCGTCTGAGGGAGCAGGCCCTGAAAATGAGTATGGCGGACATTTCCACGATCCATTCCTTCGCCAAAAAGACAATAACGAACAATATACATAAGACCGACATCCCCGCGGATTTTTCAATCGCAGACGACAGCACCAACATTCCGATAATCAACGAGGCTCTTGACGATTGTCTGGAGCGGTTTTACGAGCGGATCGACCGCGATCCGTCTTTTGCCGCGCTTACGCTGGGCCACGGCGGTATCAAAAACGACAAAAATCTGAGGGATATGATCATATCTCTTTATAAGTACGCCCGAAGTCTTGCGAGGCCGGAAAAATGGCTCAACGACTCGGTCAATATGTACCGCAGCGCGGCACATTCCGCCTCACTCGACGGCACGCCTTGGGGCGATGCCCTGAGCGAGGCCGTGCGGCGCGATATCGACGCGGGCTTTAAAAACTACCGCGCTATCGTGCGAATTCTGCGCCGCAGTTTCCCGGACAACGAGAACGCCATGCGTTTTTATGTCGCCGAGGCCGTTCGGTACTCCGACCTCAAGAATTTTGACAGCCTGAGCGAATTTTACGAAAAGCTGGGCGCGATGAAGTTCCTCACCGCGCCGCGGGCGGCGGCTTGGGAAAAAGACTATCCCGAGCTCGTGGCGGCGAGGGCGGAGATCAAAGCCCACCGCGACATGGCAAAGAGCGTTCTTAAAGGCAAGATTTTTTCATACGGCGGCGCCGACACTATGACCGACCTGATAGCGAAACAATATCCGATCATACGGACGCTCAAAAACATTCTGCTCATGCTTATGCGCCGCCACCGCCGCATGAAGCTCGGCCTCGGTCTTCTGGATTTTGACGATCTTGAGCACTGTCTTCTTAAAATGCTCACGAACCGCGACGGAACGCCCTCGGAATTATGCGGGACGCTAAGAGGCAGGTACCGCGAGATCTATGTGGACGAATATCAGGACACCAACAATATTCAGGACGCGCTGTTCAGCCTGCTTTCGGGCGGCAGGGGCAACGTGTTCATGGTCGGCGACCTGAAACAGAGCATTTACGGGTTCCGCAGCGCCTCGTCCGCGCTGTTTCTTGACAAATACAACCGCTACTCCGAAGGGGACGGCGGCTCTCTGACGATACTTTCCGACAATTTCCGCAGCCGCGAAACAGTCGTGCGCACGGTGAACGAAGTGTTTGAAAACATAATGTCAGCAGCCACGGCGGGCATTGACTATAACGAAAACGAGCGGCTGAAAGCCGGCGCCTCATTTCCGGATACCGACGGCGGCATATACAGGACCGAGCTCATAATCAGCGGCGCAGGCGGCAAAACGCGCCACCACGCCGAGGCGGAAGCGATCGCGGGGCGGATAATCGAGCTGGTCTGCAAGCAAAAGCTTCCGATCTATGACAGTCTGACCGGCGAGACGAGGCCGATCGAGTTCGGAGACATAGCGGTGCTTTTCAGGAACATATCCGCGCCGCTGCCGGCCTATGAAGAAGTCTTTGCCGAGTACGGGATCCCCACCCTTTCAAGAAGCGGCGGATTTCTGGAGTCGGTCGAGATCGAGACGGTTCTGGCATTTCTGGCAATAATCGACAACCCGCTTCAGGACATTGACCTTATCGCCGTTATGCGCAGCCCCATATTCGGCTTCACCGCCGACGAGCTGGCAAATATCCGGGCCGGCCGCAGAGGCGGCTGCTTTTACGAAGCGGCGGCGGACGCGGCAAAGTCCGATCCGAAAACCGCCGAATTTATCGCCGTTTTGGACAAAATGCGGGAATACTCGGAATACATGGGCATTCACGAGCTTATATACAAGATATGCTACGACCTTGACTATATCGCCATAGCCTCGGCCATGCGCGGAGGCGACGGAAGGCGGGCCAACCTTAGAATGCTGCTCAAGACCGCCTCGGATTTTGAGCGCAAGGGTCTGAGCGGTCTGTTCGACTTTATCGAATTTCTGAAAACCGTGAGCGAGACCGGCGGGCTCCGCATGGCGGTGTCCGCAGGAGGGGCCCGTTCGGCGGTGCAGCTTATAACCATTCACAAATCAAAGGGACTTGAATATCCGGTGGTGATCCTCGCCAACACATCCAACGAGCGCAGGGGCTCAGGCTCATTTGTGTTCAGTGAAAAGCTCGGCATCGGCATGAGCTATGTCGATACCGAAAAGCGGCTGCGGTACCCCACTCTTCCCAAAGACCTCATCGACCGCTATAACGGTATAGAGGAAAGAGCGGAAGAAATGCGGCTGCTTTATGTGGCAATGACCCGCGCGAGAGAAAAACTCATCATCTCGTTCTCAGAAACCGGCATTTCAAAAAAGTGGAAAAGGCCGCTTGCTGACGAAAACGGAAAAATATTCAGCGGCTGCGTTGAGAACACCGCCGTATTAAGAGACTGGATCGTGTTCGGGCTTTTGAACAACGAAAACCTCGGCGCCCTGCGCGAAATGATGGAAACGGACACATCGGGCTTCCGCGTCTCCGGCGGAGCTCCGGCCTCGGTAACGTTTTTCCGCGACATGTCGGACGAGCCGCTGCCGGCGGAAACCGCCGAAAGCGCCGCGGACGAGGGCGAGGACATCGACAGCGAAGATCTTGCGGCTGTTCTTGAATATGAATATCCCGGCGCCGAGCTTACGAAAATACCGCTCAAGCTCTCGGTCAGCGAGATCAAGAACCGCCTCCGCGAAAATATCGGCGAACAGGAATGGGAATATACGCCGCGCCTTTCAAGCATAGCGGACAGAACATTCCGCAGCGCCGCGCAAGGCAGCCCGGCCGAAACGGGCACGATCACCCATTTCGTACTCCAGCACATTGATCCGCTCAGGACCGATACCCCCGAAGAAACCGCGGCTCAAATATCCGAGCTCGCGCTTAAAGGCATAGTGAGCGAAAAGCAGCTCGAGCAGGTCGACCGCAGCTCGGTGATCGCGCTGTTTGAGTCCGCGGTCGGAGCCGAGATACGCCGCGCCGCGAAACGCGGAAATCTCAAACGCGAGCTTAAAATGCTGTTCCCGATGAAAGCGTCGGAGATCTACGGCAGCTCGGGCGATCCGACTCTCGATAACGCCGAGATCATCGTTCAGGGCGTGGCGGACTGCGTCTGCTTAAACGATGGCGGCGCGGTGCTTATCGACTACAAAACCGACAGATGCACGGCAAAGCAGGCGAAGGCTCAGGCCGAAAAATATCGGGTGCAGATCGACTGCTACACCCGCGGGATCGAAGCGATCCTGGATGTGCCCGTAAAAAAACGGATCATATATTTCCTTACCCCGGGCACAGCGGTCGAGATATAAAAGGAGGGGCTTATGAAAGGACTTATACTGTCGATCACGGCCGGACAGGGCCACAATCAGACCGCGCTTGTCCTTGACAAGCAGTTCAAGGAGCGCGGAGTTGAAACGGAGTATCTTGATGTTTACGGATATATTAATCCTCATCTTTCTGACTCGGTGAACAGGATATATCTCATGTCAACCAAAAGCATACCCAAGATATACGGCGGGGTCTACCGCCTCGCGGAGAAGCGCAACATTCAGCCAAAAGTCGGAGTCCGCGGCATGACAAAGCTGACAAACTCGGTGCTGTCGCGCAAGCTTATAAACTTAATAAAAGAAAAACGTCCGGATTTTATTATTTGCACCCACATTTTCGCGGCGCTGCTCGTGACCTATATCTCGTCGATCGAGAGCCTGAACGCGCTGACCGTGGGCATCGTGACCGACTTCACCGTGCACCCGTACTGGGAGGACTCATATCTTGACTATTACATTCTGCCCGACAAACGGCTCGTAATCCAGGGCATGAAAAAGGGCTTCCCGGAAAACCGCCTGCTGCCGCTCGGCATACCGATCGACCCCAAGTTTATGAACAAGCACGACAAGGCCGAGGCCAAGCGCGAGCTCGGGATAGACAGCGAGCGCGCGGTTCTGGTCATGAGCGGAAGCATGGGCTTCGGCAACATAGTCAGCGAGATACGCCAGCTTGACAAGCTTGGAATTGATTTCGGGATAGTGACGATCTGCGGTCGCAACAAAAAATTAAAAGAGCGCATAGACGCTCTTAAAACCAAAAAGAAAATTTATAACCACGGCTTCACCAAAAAGGTTGATCTGTTCATGGACGCCTGCGACTGCATAATCACCAAGCCGGGCGGCCTCACGACCAGCGAGGCGCTGGCGAAGCAGATACCCATGCTTATGAACAACCCCATACCCGGTCAGGAGGACAGAAACGTGGAGTTTCTGCTGAACGCAGGCGCGGCGATGAAGATAAGCCGCACCAACCCGCTTGACGAGGCGGTCTATCAAATGTTCATCAGCGACGAGCACCGCGCCCTGATGAGGGAAAACATGCGGCTCCTGGCCAAGCCGACCGCCGCCGCCGACCTCGTCGATTTTGTTATAAACAAAGTAAACAATCAAAAACAGTAATAAATTATTAAATGCGGCATAGCTTCGGCTATGCCGCTGTTTAATTCCACAAATAATAACAGTGCCTGATCCGGGAAACGGACAAAATATTTGCCGGCAGTTATGGACACAATTGCGGATTTATATGTTTTTCATATTTTTATTTGACCTTTTGGAAATAATATGATAGAATGTATTTTGCCACGTAAATTAAATATTTTACTCTTTATATTAAGGGTGCATTTTTCATTGTGTAAAAATGTACGCTCTATTTTCGCATCCTTGTTAAAGAGTGAAATAATTTGCGTGGCAGCAATCGGAGCTAAACATTTTTCGTGTGTGGTTCCGTTTGTGACCACACCCTTTTTATTTCAGGAGGTACATTTTTATGAAAAGAGTTTTAAGTTTGGTTTTGTTAATTGCGTTAATGTCGACAATTGTTTTTTCTTCGGCTATTGTTCAAGCCGAGGCAAGCGATGATCCGAGCCGCAGTTTCGCTGCGGCGGAAACGTCAGAGCAGTCGTTTGGCAGTGTTCATACCTTCGCATATTACAAGACACCAAATGCTGTATATGACGCATTTTTGCAAAACATAACCGATATTGAATATCTTAAGACCAATTCTGAATATTGCGAGATTACAGAATTCAACAGAGTTTTTGTGTCATATGGTCAATATCCGCACACAACTCTCAACGGAGACGCTGCGGAGTATTTGTCGGTCAGGGAGAACTTTTTCGATACGATGCGCTCTGTCGGCTTGACCGGAGAAATATATGACTATACGATATTCACAACGCCTTATATAGATTTTGCGGCCAATATGCCGATGTCGGTCTGGATGAACACATCGGAAGGAGTTAAATTTGCTACGATTATAAGAACGGGAGATGATAATCCGAACTTCTTTGATCTGTTCAGAATAAATATTTACACACCCGACGAATATGTGAAAAAATTCGGAGAACATTCGGGAAAGGCTGTTATTCTCGGCGAGGAGAAGAATTTTTCTTATGTAAAAATTCGTAATGAAGGGGCCGAAATCGGTCTGAGGGAATTAATGGAAGACTTAGGAATATCCATCGAATGGAACGAGGACGATGAATCAATAACGCTTATGTGCCCAGAGGATATTAATCCGAATTGGGGGATTAACCTGCAAATAGGTGAATATTCCGAACAAGACGGCGCGTTTCACGCATCGGAAACTTTGATCAGACCGGGCACGGATCGCGACGGCGAGCAATCAGAATTTCTTGTAAAAATGATTGACGACAGAACCGTTATTAACAATAGAACCGCGTGTTATTTGCTGGATTGGCTTTTGCGCCAAAACTATGAGGATCCGATACATGAGTCGTCAGTAGACAACGAAAAATCCGTTGTGGAGATTTATTCGCTATTCGCTATTTACTAATTACTAATCACTATGTTTGTAGGGGACGACGACCCGGCGTCCCGCATAAAACCAATGAACTCATTAAAAGCGGGCGGATAATATGTACAAATTATAATATAAAATCACTTGACAAAAGCAAATTAATAATATATAATGATCATAGAAAGAGAAACGGCAGAGCGTAAAAACGGTTTGGCCGCTTCAGGGGTTATAACGACAACCGCACCGAATGGGCTAAATTGGGCGGTTGTTATTTTTTATTGCACCGGAGTTGCAAGAATTGCGAATAACACAACTATCACAAGCAATGCAAGAAAAACCTTGAAAAAATAATTTCTCATTCACATCACCCCTTTCTATTTGTCTTAAACACGATGAATAAGTGTTTAGAAAGGAATGAAGCGGTCAACCGTCCTTACGTTTCTATCTCTGCCTTTTACAATTGCGCGTTTTGTTCGCGCAAAGGTGTTTCTCCGCGCGGAATATTCCGCACTTGCAGTTTTACTGCCGCAAATATAATACCACAATATGACAATTTTTTCAAGTTAAAAATCGGTTACACAAACGCGGACACAAAAAACGGACAGAGCTGCCATTTCTCTATCCGTTTTAAATTTCATCCTGTTTTGCGGACTTTATACTTACGGAGGCGCGCAAACGCGCGCCCTCCCTAGTTCCTAGTCCCTATTCCCCAGTCCCTACGTTACCATAAACTCAATCTGTCTTCCTCGTCTCTGTACATACCGCAGCCGGGCTGTATGCGGTAAAGGTCAAGAAACTCCTCGAAATTTGACAGCACCATGTTTACCCTCACGCTGTTGGGCGCGTGAACGTCGGTGGCCAGCAGCATTCTGCCGTACTCGTCGGTGCAGACCGTTCTGTATGTTCTGGCGTAAGTCCTGAACAGCCCGTCAAGGTTGGGGTTATCCGCTCCCGCGATGTCAAGGATACACGCCATAGCTCCCACATCAGCGATATTTTCGCTGAGCGTCAGACCGCCGTCCACAAAACATTCCGGCATGACCTCGATCTTACCGTACTCGACCACAAATTTTCTGCATATCTCGTTAAACGCGGAATAGTCCTCGGGCAGCCACCAGTCGCGGTAATTTCCGTTTTTGTCGAACCGCGAGCCCACGTCGTCAAAGGCGTGGGTGATCTCATGAGCGATCACGCTGCCTATTCCGCCGAGGTTTGTTTCAAACGACGCGTTTGGGCTGTAATAAGGCGCTTGAAGCACGCCCGCCGGAATCACTATGCAGTTCTTTGCGCGGTCATAGTACGCGTTGACCGACTGCGGCGTCATGCTCCAGGCGGATTTATCGACCGGCTTGCCGCTGTTGATCAGCTCGGTGCTCTTGTCGTTCAACATTCGGTTGTAATCTATCACATATTCCATAAGGTTCCCGCCGTCGTCGATGCTGCGGACGGAAAAATCGTCATTCCGATAGTTGTTTATATACTCCGGATATCCTATGTTTACCGAGATCGCCTCAAGCTTATCCTTCGCGACCTCCTTGGTGACTCCGCTCATCCATTCAAGGTTGTCGATACGCTTTTCAAACGTCTTGATTATCAGACCGGCCAGATCCTCGATCTCTTTTTTTGAATCGGACGAAAAATATCTTTCCACATATTCCTCGCCAAGTTCCATGCCCGTCAGCGACTGAGTGATCGTGACGGCGTATGCCGAGGGCGCGATCTTTGAATCGGTGCCGCCTATTGCGTTTATATAGCCCTGATATGCGTTAAACATTTCGGAATTCAAATACATGGCCGAACTGTCAAGCACGGCCGCCTTGAGGTACTGCTTGATCATTCTTACGTTCTGGGGCCTGAGTTCGGAGTTTATGGCGCGGGCGAGCTCTTTGTCATATATCACGACGTCATCGGCCGAATCATAGCCGAGGTTTTTGATATATCTTTCTATACCTATATTTGAAAACAGAGTTTTGAGCTCATCGGCCGAATACACGTTATATATTAATTCGGGTTCGTTCCACATGGATTCATCCATTGTCTCCTCCGCCAGTCGGACACAGAAATACACCACAGCCTCCGCGCTCTTTATGGCCTCCGTGGGTGACTGGCCCGAAGCGATAAACAGCGCCGTTATATATTCGCGGTAGGCGTTTTTGATGTTTTCATATTCGCCGCTTTTGACAACTCCCGGCTCAATACCGGTATAGCACGCCTCAAATGACGCGCGGTATCGTGTCGAATCCATGAAGTCGGTGTTGAGCCTGATCGGGATAAGCGAATGGAACCCTGCTTTTTCAAGCTCGGCGAGAACGTCGGGCAGATCCGCGAGCCCGTTTATCCCATCGATCATTTCAAGATACGGCCTTATAGGCTCGATCCCCACCTGTTCGCGATATTTATCATTTGACGCCGCCATGTAAATATCCAGGATCTTCTGTTCGTTGCTGCCGTTTTCCGGCGGGCCGCTCACATATGAATCGGAGATTATGTCCCCGATAATACCCTGGATCCTGTAGGCGTTGTTCTGGGCGATCTGCTCCACGTTCGACCACTTGGCATAGCCCGCGGGCAGCGTCGTCTCGGAAAGCCACTGTTCGTTGACATAAGTGTAATAATCATTTTTGTAAAGCTCGCCCGCGGGCAGCGCGGTGTAATATTCCAATATTCTGCTATAGACGAGCATCATCTGGTCATACAGGATATAGTCGGCGGAACCCAAAGTTCCGTCGCCGTAGCCGTAAATCAGACCCGCGTTTTTAAGGCGCGCTATGTCCTGCACCGCCCAATCCGGCACATCTGTGAAAAAGTCCGAACCGTCGCCCAAATCCGTTGGCAAATCGAAGGTCGACAAAATGCGGCTCACAATGGCGAAGCTCTCGACGCGGGTAATGTAATCGTTCGGGTGCAGCATCCCGTCGTCCGATCCGCTGATGATCCCCATCGCCACCGCGAGGCCCAAAGAGTCATAATACGCGGGGTCGATCATTTCATAGTCGGCGAAAACAGAAAGATCGGCGGGCATTACCGCACTGAGCCCATCGCCGATGCTGTCGATGAGAATATAAACCGCATGAGCGCGGGTGACATAATTCGATTCGGGAGCCGGCTCCGCCGCCGTCTCAGCGGCCTCTACTGCCGGATCCGCATACGCGGAAAAAGGAGCCGAAAAGCACAACAAAAGCATAATTGCCGCAAGCAATACCGAAAACCTTTTCATGTTTCTCAACTCCTAAAAAATTATTATTCAGTTATTCCGTTTTTCAAAATCAGTCAAATGCCTAATCCAGCGCGTCCTTTTTCTCGTAAATGCGGTTTATCGCGCTGATAAGGGCCAGGAGCGACGCGTTGATTATGTCGTTGTGTATGCCGACGCCCCAAGTCACGTTCCCGTACGGGTCGGACAGGCCGATATACGCGCAGGCCTGCGAGTTTGAGCCGGTGCTTATCGCGTGCTCCTCATAGGTCTCGATCGTGTACTTGCCGTGGAGCACGTCGCCGAAGGCCTTCACGACCGCGTCCAGTCTGCCGTTTCCGTGTCCGGTGAGCACCTCGCTCTTTCCGTCCTCCTCAAGCGTGATGTGGGCGATAATTCCGTCCTTCTGCTCAAAATGCGCCTCAAGCATCTTGATCTTTGTCTCAATGTTTATGTAGTTTTCTCTGAATATATTTACGATCTCGTCGGGCTGAAGCTCCTTATGCAGATGATCGGACACGTCCTTTACCATATAGCCGAAGTCCTCGCGCATCTTTTTGGGAATGTTGAAGCCGAACCTCTGCTCCATAAGATAGCCTATTCCGCCCTTGCCCGACTGACTGTTGATCCTGATAACGTCGCCCTCATACTCGCGGCCCAGATCCTTGGGGTCGATCGGCAGATAAGGCACCGTCCAGTAGTTCTCATGCTTCTCGTCACGGTACTTCATGCCCTTGGCGATTGCGTCCTGATGCGAGCCCGAGAAGGCCGCGAACACCAGTTTTCCGCCGTACGGCTGGCGCGGGTCGACCCTCATGCCGGTAAGGCGCTCATAATGCTCGACAACGTCCTGAATATCGGTAAAATCAAGACCCGGGTCAACGCCGTGGGTATACATGTTAAGCGCGAGAGTCACAATATCCACGTTACCGGTCCTCTCGCCGTTGCCGAACAGGGTTCCCTCAACGCGGTCGGCTCCCGCCAGCAGGCCGAGCTCGGTATCCGCCACGCCCGTGCCTCTGTCGTTATGCGGATGAAGCGAGAGCACCACGTTTTCGCGATACTTCATATGCTCGCTCATATACTCGATCTGCGAGGCGTAAACATGCGGCAGCGACATCTGCACCGTCACCGGGAGGTTGATTATTACCTTGCGGTCGGGAGTGGGCTTCCACACGTCAAGCACCGCGTTGCACACCTCAAGAGCGTACTCGGGTTCTGTGCCCGTGAAGCTTTCGGGGCTGTACTCAAAGCGGTAATCCGCTCCTTCCTCCTCGGTCAGCTTCTTGAGCAGCTTGGCGCCGTCGACCGCGATCTTCTTGATCTCATCCTTGGACATTCTGAAGACCTGCTGTCTCTGCGCGAGCGAGGTTGAGTTATAAACGTGCACTATCGCGTTCTTCGCGCCCCGTAAGGCCTCGAAAGTCTTTTTAATTATATGCTCTCTCGCCTGAGTCAGAACCTGAATGGTAACATCGTCGGGTATGAGATTATCCTCGATCAGCCTGCGAAGAAAGAGGTACTCCGTCTCCGACGCGGCCGGAAATCCGACTTCAATTTCCTTAAAGCCTATCTTGCACAGATAGATGAAAAACTCCAGCTTCTCTTCAAGGCTCATAGGCACCACCAAAGCCTGGTTTCCGTCTCTTAGGTCAACGCTGCACCATATGGGCGCTTTTTCGATAGCGTCTTTTTCTGTCCACTTCATTGATTTTACGGGCGGCATAAAATAGCCCTTTTTGTACTTGTTAAAGTTTTTCATGTTACCTCCTCCTTTCAAAGATTTTTAAACAAATATTAAATTATAATGAAAACTCTAACTTACCGGAAAAGTCCGATAAGGGTTTTATTATATCATATCAAAGCCTTTTTTGCAATACGAATTTACTCGAATATTTCATATTTTTTAACTTTGGATAATTATGCAAATTTTGATGATTTTCCGATATTTTTTAATAGAAAATAGACAAAAAGAAATACTGCCGTAATACAAATGTAACCTGTTTTGTGTTATAATTATTCTGAATAATAACGCCTGTAAAGGGGAATTGATATGGCTGCAAAAACAAAAGCGCCCAAAAAGATAAAATCAAATAAAACGGCAAAACCTAAGCAAAGCGGCGGCCGCGGCGCGGCGAAAGCCGCGGCAAGGACAGAAAAGACCGCTCCGGTCAAAAAACCCGTCAAGCGCATGTCGGGCGAGGTGCAGGGAATACTGCTGATCGCGGCGGCGCTGCTGCTCGTGTGCGCGTTTTATGTGCCCGCGGCGGGGATAGTCGGACAGTTCATCAAAAACGTTTGCTACGGCCTGTTCGGCGCGGCGGCCTCGATATTTTTCGTGTACTTTTTGATCGCGGGAATAAACGCGTTCCGCGACAAAAGCTCCGAGAGCGCCGCGTACAAATGGATAATCCTGCTCGGGCTTATGATATGCTCGGGCGTGATCTACGCGCTTTTTAAGCGCGACACCGGCTTTGTTGACGGAGGCTTCGGCGCTAATCTGCGCAATCTTTACGAAAACGGCGTTGACGGCGTCGGCGGCGGGATAATCAGCGGATTTATCTGCAAGGTCCTGACGCTGCTCATCGGCTATATGGGCGCGTGGGTCTGCGCCTGCGCCCTGACCCTGGTGCTGCTTATTATCCTTACCGGCGTTTCGATAGAAGGAATATTCAGGAAGATCGTCAACTTTTTCGGCGGAATTAAAAACAGCTTTCGCGAGCGCATGGAGAGCGAGATCGAGATCGACCCGATAGCTCCGCACACCACCGAGCGCAAGGAAAAGAAAAAATCAATATTCTCGCTCATGTCAGAGCGCCGCGCCGCCAAAAAAGAGGCGAAGCGCCGCGCCAAGGAGACCGCCGCCCGCCAAAAGGCCGAGGAGCCGCCTCCGCCGCGGCGGAAGCCCGAAATACCCGAGACACCCACAAAGCCGCAGCGCTTTGTGATACGCGAGAACGAGGATCAACCCGACGCGGAGTCCGCGAGGCAGCGGTTCAGCATTGATGATCTGCCGTTTGACATCGACGGGATAAAGAGCGGGACCGCGGAGATCGAGACCGAGATTCCCGACGACGATCCGTTCGACAGCGTTGACGTGCCGGAATTCCTCGACAAGAGCAAGACGGGAGCCCTCACAAAAACGCCCGATGAAAACGGCGTGATCCCCGAGGAAAGCGACCCCGACGATTTTGAGCCGCCGAGCGATGCGAAAATGGAGGACCGCCTCGACCCGATGACCAAAAGAGCCCTGGACAGCGGCGTGCCGCTTGACGAGGCCGTGACCAAGGGCCGCCAAATGCTGCTTGACGAAAAGGCCTCTCCGACCGACAAGATAGCCGCCGAGATCGAGGAAAACGACTCAAGGCCGCAGCTTGTTTACTATCAGCTCCCGCCGATAGAGCTTTTGGCGGAGCCGAAGCACAAACGCAAAACCAAAGATGAAATAAAGCGCGAGCTTGAGGAAAAGGCCAACCACCTGCTTGACACGCTGAACAGCTTTAAGGTCGAGGCCGACATAATCAACATAACCCAAGGCCCCTCTGTGACGAGGTTTGAGCTGCAGCCGGGAAAGGGCGTCAAGGTGGCGCAGATAACCCGTCTGGCCGACGACATCGCCCTCAGCCTCGCCGCTCCCGGCGTCAGGATCGAGGCGCCGATCCCCGGAAAGGCGGCCATAGGCATCGAGATACCGAACTCCGAGCGGCAGTCGGTCCCGATCCGCGAGGTCATCGACACGCCCGCCTTCCGCAATCGCAAATCCAAGACCACGGTCGCGCTCGGCAAAGACATCAGCGGAAGCTGCGTCGTGGCCGACATCGCCGACTTCCCGCACATTCTGATCGCGGGAGCCACCGGCTCGGGCAAATCCGTCTGCATCAACTCGCTGATAACCAGTATTCTCTATAAGGCGAAGCCGAACGAGATAAAAATGATAATGGTCGACCCCAAAATGGTCGAGCTGGGCGTTTACAACGGGATCCCGCATCTGCTGATCCCGGTCGTTACCGACCCGAAACACGCGGCGGGCGCCCTTAACTGGGCGGTGATCGAAATGCAGAACCGCTACGCGCTGCTTAAAGACAACAAAGTCAGGAACCTTGACGGCTACAACAAGCTTATGGAGGAAAACGGCGAGCCGGACGCGAAGCTGCCCGAGATCGTGATCATCATCGACGAGCTCGCCGATCTGATGAGCGTCGCCAAGAGCGAGGTCGAGGAAGCGATAAACCGCCTCGCGGCGCTGGCGAGAGCCGCGGGAATGTATCTGGTGATCGCCACGCAGAGACCATCGGTCAACGTCATCACGGGCGTTATCAAGGCCAATATCCCCTCGAGAATAGCCTTCGCTGTCTCACAGCAGGTCGACAGCCGCACGATCATCGACTCGGCGGGCGCGGAAAAGCTGCTCGGCATGGGCGACATGCTGTACTACCCGCGCGGCGAGCTGAAGCCGATACGCGTTCAGGGCAACTTCGTCTCGGACAGCGAGATCGAAGCTATCGTGAACCACATCAAGAGCCAGTACGAGGCCGAGTATGACGAGGAACTCATCGAAAAAATCGAGAAAGAGCACGAGAAGGTCGCCGCCGATCTGGAGAATGCGGGCGCGCGCGAAGCCGCGGCTTCGGCATCAGCGGGCGGCTCGGGCAGGACGGACGACATGTTCCTCGACGCGGTCGAGCTGGTGCTTGAAAGCGGACAGGCCTCGGTGGCCATGTTCCAGCGCAAATTCAAAATGGGCTATCAGCGCGCGGCCAAGCTGATCGACCAAATGGAAGAGCGAAAAATAATCGGCCCCTACGAGGGCACCAAGCCCCGTCAGGTCCTCATAACCCGGCAGGAATTCAACGAGATGAAGTTTAACCACGAAAACTCGTAAAATTTATGCTTGATATTATGAAAATTTTGAGTTATACTGTTGATATAACATTCAAAACTTGAGGTGATCAATATAATGAAAAAAATAACCGCCTTTACGATTTTTATCGCAATGCTCCTGTCAGCCGTATCTCCCGCGTTCGCGTTCAGCTTTCCCGAGCCTGACTGGGGAGCGCTCCTGCGCGAGCGCGAACAAATGGTCAGTCAAATCGATTTTGAGCTTTACGCCGAAGGCTCCGTTCAGTCGGCGCCATACTACGGCGCGAAATTCGAGCCGCGCGGCGGCGCCTATATCGGAATGATCGCCGAGACCTCGGAGGAGTTCGCGCCTCTCGGCTGCTATCTGACATATATCGACAACATGAATCAAAATGATCTATATTATCCGGCAAATCAAATGATAGAAGCCGGCAATTCCGTGGTTATGGCCGGCTGGACGATATCCGACCTTGACTCGATCGACTACGATCAGGTGCGCCGCGTTCTGGAAAATCTCAACGACTATGGGAAACAGATATTTGTGAGATTCGCGAACGAGATGAACGAGTCCGCGATCGGCCTCGATCCCGACAAATATGTCGGCGTTTTTCGCAGAGTCGCTGATATGATACACTCATATCCGAACCTTGCCGTGGTATGGTCGCCGATGGATATCGGCGCTCTTGACAGACCGTTTGAATATTACTACCCCGGCGACGAATATGTTGACTGGGTCGGATTGAGCAGCTATTCCATGATGTACTTCCTCGGCAACCCCGACACCACATACAAAGACAGCGTGTACTTTATGACCGGCGACTACGCGTGGGCAACAAACAAAGTAAAACCGTTTATGAACTTTTTAAGCGCAAACAATATTAACAAGCCGATAATGATCAGCGAGGGCGGCGTCGCCACCAACACAAACTTCGGCCCGACACCGCAGAATTGGACTGCGCCGAGAATGCGCAATTTCCTCTGGTCGCTCACGATGAAATATCCGCAGATCAAAATGGTGAACTATTTTAACACGCACAGAGCGGACGAGACTTCAAGATACGACATAAACGACTATCCCTACGCCCGCGAGATCTTCAAAGAAGCGGCAAACAGCGGCGCGTATATCAGATCGGCAGACGGACAGCCCAACTTCGTATTTCAGCCCGCGAACGGCGCGGGAACATTAGCCGCAAAAGACGGCTTTGTCAAACTGTACACTCTGGCGCACATTCCCAAGCAGCCCGACATCACCGTTAATTATTACATTGACGGCGGCTGGACGCACTCGTCAAATCAAATACCATATATTTATAACCTTGACATAACAGCGCTTACAGACGGTGAACATTCTCTTAAAATATCCGCCGCGGGCAACGAAAAAAGCTACACGTTCTACAAGCGCGGCGGCGCTGTACAGTTCGGAGCAGAGCCTGCATATGTGCCTGCCGAGACAGCAGCGCGGACAATAAGCGTCACGCTAAACGGCCAAAAACTCATCTTCGATCAAGATCCCGTTATGGAAAACGACCGCGTGCTGGTGCCGATGCGCAAGATATTCGAGGCGCTGGGCGCAGACGTGTACTGGGACGAGGCCGAGCAGACCGCCATAGCCGAAAGGAACGGCAAAATAATAATAATCCCGATAGGCAAAAACTACATGACGGTAAACGGCAGCCGCGTAACGCTTGACGTGCCCGCCCGGCTGATCGGCGGTCGAACGCTGGTTCCCGCCCGAGCCGTCAGCGAGGCCCTCGGCTGCGCCGTCGACTGGAACGACCCCGCCCAAACCGTGATCATCACCGATTAAAAAATGCAATATTTATATTTTATGAACCGAAAAAGAGTTGTAATTTTAAATATATTGTGATATAATTAAAAGAGTTAAACTTATAGATTGGATATTGTTATGAAAAATATAAGTTATTCAAAGCAAGCAATAAAGGCTGTTAACGCTATGGACCGACCAACAAAACTAAGGATTAAAAATGCCGTCGAAAAATTACCTGACGGTGATGTTAAACCTTTGAAGGGTACGAAAGACAGTTTACGCCTTCGCGTGGGAAATTGGCGGATATTGTTTTCGTATATGTCGCAAGACGAAGTAATAATTGAAAAGATTGCGCCGCGCGGAGAAATATATAAGGGGGTACAATAATATGTCACCAATCAGAAATCAACTTTTGGAAATAATAGATTATATGCCTATGCGCGAACAGATTTTACTTCTTGAAATAGCTCAGCGATTTGTTCCCGATGATATTGCAACACCCGACGATCTGGCGGCTATAAAGGCGGCGCGAGCCGAATATCAAAACGGTGAGACAATATCACACGAAGACATTAATTGGGATTAACAAAACAGTCCCCGCGGCACATTTGGCCGCGGGACTGTTTTGTTATTTGCTCAGCTTATACAGCGCATATTGATTGAGCGAGACGCCTTCTCTTTCCGCAGCCGCGGCAAGGGAGCGATGAAGCGACTTCGGAACTCTGACAACAAATTTGCCGCTGTAACGATCCTCGCTGTCCGGCAGCGGCACATCAAATCCGTTTTCAAGCTTTGCCTCAATATATCCTTCCATTGCTTCCAAAATATTTTGATACGCCTCATCAAATGTTTCACCGTCGCTCTGACAGCCGTCAAGCTCCATTACGCGCGCGTAATAATACTCGCCGCTCTCGTCATTGACTTTTTGGATAATAAAATTATAAGGCAGCTTCATGTATTCTTTAACAGTCATATGCTTTACCTCCGTTACTGCTTTGAAATTCTGATTAAAATATCCTTAACATATACCGCCTTGAGAGGGGTTCTTTCGGGAATAGTGACAATGTCTCCGTCATCGTTAATAAAATGCATATGAGAGCCTTTTTGTCTGTCAAGCCTATATCCGAACGCGTTTAAAACACGCTGCGCTTCCTCGGGTCTGATACCGTTTGGCCTGTCTTTCATCTTATTAATCAATTTTTCGATCTGAGACACAATATCACCTCAAAATTATAGTATCATATTTAGTATCATTTGTCAAGCTTATTTTTATCACCGATTAAAAATGCGCAGCCGGAGCCGCGCAAAAAAATGCAATATTTATATTTTATAAACCGAAAAAGATTAGATCAATATGATCAGTTATTAATACAGCTTAATAAAGCTGCGAGCCGCAAATTTTCAGGGATTTTAGGGGACAAAGTCCCCTAATTCGCTCCACAGAATCGGTGGAGTGAATCCGCCCGGATCCAGCGGGCTGCGGCCGGATCCGTGCAACGGATTCGTGGCATTAAAGTATTCCGTTTTATCTGACAAACGAGGCCACAAACCCATTAACAGTTTCACTTAAAGGGCGGAACTGGGCCGGGCTGTTATAACTTTTGAAAAACGGAGTTTTTCTACACTCAAAAGCCCCATGCGCATAAGCGCACGGGGAGCTTGCTGTTTTACCATGTTTCCTCATAATACCAAAGGTTTTTGCATATCCGCTCCGTGTACAGTGTGTTTCCGCCGGAATGCGATATGAAACCGTTATTTTCCGCATCAAACGGACCTTTGTAAATTGTTTCAATGTCATATATAGTGTCGTTGGGCAGGAAGTACATGCCACGGCTCATGCCGGAGGGCGCGATCCCGCGGCTGCCGAAATCTATTTTTATTATATTCTTTTCTTTGGTTATTTTTTGAACTCCGTCCAAATCCATGACCGCGATAACATTTCTGTCGTTAAGTGGTTCCCACCGTCCCTCGAGGCTGCCGGTGCTCATATCAATCCCCTCATCAATATGAATATAGTATTTGCCAAGCCCGATTATTTCCTCGGGCGGCAGATCTTTCCTGGCGTCATACACTCCGCTTATATTGCCCTCATATATAACATATGCCGCCGCATTAATTATCCCGCTGTTTTGCCGTGCCGTGTCTGAAACCTCAATTTTCGGGCTCAGGCTCGAATTTGACCCAACCGCGATCAAAAGCATAAACAGCGGCAGCAATAAACCCAATACCAACTTTTTGATCGCGGTAATTCCGATCGCTCCCAAAATCGCAGCGATCAGTACTTTAGCTTTTTTCGTCACAATTATTCCTCCCTGTATTCCAGAATGTCCGCGGGCTGGCAGTCGAGCGCGCTGCATATTTCCGCGAGAGTCGAAAACCTTATCGCCTTTGCCTTGTTGTTTTTGAGTATCGAAAGGTTGGCGGGCGTTATGCCGATCTTCTCCGCCAACTCCATAAGCCCGATTTTACGCTTCGCCATCATAACATCCAAATTAACAATAATTCCCATTACGCCACCTCATATCGTCAGATCGTTTTCAAGCTTGATTCGCACGGCTGTCTCAAAAAGCCGTGACAGCGTGAAACAGAACAGACCGCCACAGAAAAATATAATGACTATCATCACCGTCGAGACCGTCGGCAGAAAAAACAGCTTTAAAATATACACAAGCCCTATGCACCACGCAGCGATGCCGACATTCCCGAGTGACTTCACATTATCGGCCACAAACGGATTGCCCGCTTTTATCGTCTTAAACATTTTTCTGAGCTGCCGTATAATGAAAACTGACGCGATGCCCGAAAGAAAGACCGCACCCGCCTGAACATAAAAATCAAAGCCGCGGTAGCCGTAAAGATAGACCGCCGCGGGCGAAAGTGCGCAGGCCGGGATCCCCAGCCAAAACATAATGCTCACGCACCACTCGGTCAGCGTTATTATCTTTGATCTGTACATAATACCACCTCATTTTGTATTGATATTTTAATTATATCACCAACAATATCATTTGTCAATAATTATTTATTGTTTTTCGATAAATAATTACATTGCAATACCAAACACTACTGTCATGTGGGTGTATAAGCGCAATTTATTATATAATTTTTCTTTTAGGATAATTATAAGACTTCCATATTGTGGATGCTTCAATATTAGTAATAATCAAAAATTTCGGATTTAAATAAAATATTTGACAAAATACTAAAAAAATGTTATAATATCACATACCATTTAATGATAAATAAGTAGGACAAAATTATGATCTTATATCACGGAACTGACAACATTAGCGCTGAATCAATTATAAAAAACGGTATTGATCTGAAATACGGAAAGAAATATGTTGACAACGGACCGGGCTTTTATTTAACTCAAAAGTTAGAATTCGCCGTTAGGCGCGCGCAAATGACAACCGATACACTAAAACAATTCCATTCAGCACAGAGTATATATCCTGCTGTGTTAGAAATTGAGTTTAAGTTACCAAAAAATGATAAGGATATAATAATAAAGGAATTCGCCGAATCCGGCTATGATTGGAAGGAATTTGTTTTTTATAACCGCGCCGGATATGAATTTATACAGGAAAACAATATCAATACCAATAATCATAATTTGGATTGTAAGTTTGACATAGTTATTGACGAGACCGCAGATGCAGGTATAAACAATATTGTCTCCGCGGCAAAAAACGAAGAAAATATTGAGTTCCTTGCAGCATATATTGATTTAATTAAAAAATCAACTAAAGAATATTGGGGTAAACAAATTTCATTGCACTCTGATAAGGCTTGTTCGTATATCAACTCAATGAAGATTTTATCATAAACACGAATATAATATTAAGGGGTGAATATACTAATGATAAATACTAAAGGATTAGCAGACGTTATGATAATTAATAACAGCTACGAAACAACCGCGAAGAATATTGAATTAATTTTGGTAAACGAATACCATATGAACTATAAGAATGCGAGGGCAGCAGTATCCGCTTCTCCTCTTAAGGCATTGTTTGAAAACCACTCGGACGTGGCATCACACACTTCTAATGAGGATTGGGCGTGGAATGTATATAACTATTGGAATAAAAATAATTTCAATAAATAATTATTAAACAAACCCCGTGGTATATAAAACCGCGGGGTTTTTTTATTTGCTCAGCTTATAAAGCGCATATTGATTGAGCGAGACGCCTTCTCTCTCCGCAGCCGCGGCAAGGGAGCGATGAAGCGATTTCGGGACTCTGACAACAAATCTGCCGCTGTAACGATCCTCGCTCCTTTTAATAAAGCTGCGAGCTAAAAACAGCTCTGATATGATCGCCGGACCCGGTTCCGTCATGCCACGCCCGGACGGCAAAGAAGCTGTTTTTAGCTCGTGCAAACCGCAAATTTTCAGGGATTTTAGGGGACAAAGTCCCCTAATTCACTCCACAGAATCGGTGGAGTGAATCCGCCCGGGTCCGGCGGGCTGCGACCGGATCCGTGCAACGGATTCGTGGCATTAAAGTATTCCGTTTTATCTGACAAACGAGGCCACAAACCCATTAACAGTTTCACTTAAAGAGCGGAACCGAGCGGGCGAATAATTTTTGAAAAACGGAGTTTTTCTACACTCAAAAGCCCCATGCGCATAAGCGCACGGGGCTTGTTGTTTTACCACGTTTCCTCATAAAACCAAAGATTTTCGCATATCCGCTCCGTATATTAAAGCCTTTGATCTTAATTCGTGATAATTCCCGCCAAAACATAAAACTCGGATCCTTCAAGCGAAATTGACACAAAATGATTATTCTTTATAAACATAATAATATCTTCATACGAACTTCCTACAAAGCCCATGCTCATCAGCATTTCGCCATACTTTATTATACTTCCCTCTTTTATTGTCAACGCCGAATAAATATACGCGTGTCCCGATATATTACCCCTCGAAGACTCAGTGCTGATTATCAGTGAGGCGCCGCTTATCTTCCCAAAGTCCGGGCACCAAGGCTCCTCCGCGTAACAGGCCGTGCCGGGCGGAATATTTTCGCGCGGAGCTTCCGTCACGGAAGGCGCACTGTAATTTTCGTAAGCTCCGCTTGATATTATTACGCTTTGAGTATTATCGTCCCAATCTACCTTACAGCCAAAGGCCTCGGAAATTGCTCGCACGGGCACCAATGTCCTGTCATTGATCAGCATCGGCGGCACGTCAAGCGAAATCGGAACTCCGTTTTTATACAAAACATTGCTTCCTATTGTAAGCCGAACGGTGACACCGTTTTTTTCGCCCGTGACCGTTTGTGTATACTCATCCCATAAAACCGACGCTCCGAGCATTTCAAAAGTGGCCCGCAAAGGTATCATCGTCCTGTCATTGATCGTTGTCGGCGGCACGTCAAAGTTTACCGCCTTTCCGTCGACATAAACCGATATGTTTTCCCCGTCGGCATACGCAAAAACCGGCAGGAGAACGAATACAGCCGCTAAAATTAAACATACTGTTCTTTTCATCACATTTCCTCCTTGAAATAAAAATATATTAATTTAATTTTTACGCGTTGATTTGCAAGATAAATTTTCCGATTTGATTGCCGATCTCTTTAATTATTGATCTCCGAGAAAAATTTATAATGATATTTTAGCACATATGTATTCAATTGTCAACATTTGTATTCATAATTGTAAAAAATTATTGTTAAACTATAATTAAAGAAATACTAATGGATTCGGGTGAGCATATGCTTGATTCAAATATTGTCGGGAAAGTTGTCAAGGAGTTCCGGAAAAGAAAAGGCCTGTCGCAGGAAATTTTAAGCGGACTTGCGGGGATCGGACGAACGCATCTGAGCATGATCGAAAGGGGAACAAGAAAGCCCACTCTTGAGACGTTGTTCAGGATCTGTGACGCGCTTTCGATCCCGCCGGAAAATATGGTAAAAGAGATCTCAAAACGCAATACGGAAGACCACTGAAATCCTCCGCGTATATTGCCGCGGAAAGCGACCGTAATAAAAAACAACCCCGCGGTATATAAACCGCGGGAATTTTGTTTTTAAATTAAACCAGCTCCAGTACGGACATTTCCGCTGCGTCGCCGCGGCGGGGTCCGATCTTGATGATTCTTGTGTATCCGCCGTTTCTGCTTTGATACTTGGGAGCGATCTCGTCAAACAGCTTCGATACGACCTCTCTCTTTGTGATGTACGAGAGCGCCTGTCTCTTGGTGTGAAGCGTGTTCTTTTTACCGAGCGTTATCATTTTGTCGGCCATTCTCTTAACCTCTTTGGCTCTGGTTGTGGTAGTCTCGATCTTGCCGTTTTCCAGAAGCGAGGTTGTGAGATTTCTGAGCATGGCGCGTCTGTGAGCGGTCGGTCTGCCCAGCTTTCTCTGCTGTGCCATATAAATCACCTCTTCCTGTAATTCTAAAACTATTAATCGTCATTGGCGAGGCTCAGGTCCATAGCCTGAAGCTTCGATATAACTTCTTCAAGCGACTTTCTGCCGAGGTTCCTGACCTTCATCATGTCGCTTTCGCTGCGGGTCGTCAGATCCTGAACGGTGTTGATGCCCGCGCGCTTTAAACAGTTGTAGGAACGAACCGATAGATCAAGTTCCTCAATAGTAGTCTCAAGAACCTTCTCTTTCTGTCCTTCTTCCTTCTCTATCATGATCTCAACGTTCTTCGCGTTGTCAGACAAATCAATGAACAGTCTCAGATGCTCGCTGATTATCTTTGCCGCGAGTGACACCGCCTCGGCGGGAGAAATCGTTCCGTTTGTCCAAATCTCGATCGTGAGCTTGTCATAGTCGGTAACATTGCCTACGCGGGTCGTCTGAACCTCATAATTAACCTTTTCAACCGGCGTGAATATGGAGTCGGTGGCGATAACGCCAATCTGATCGCGAACAAGTTCCTTGTTAACATCCGACGAAACATAGCCGCGTCCTCTGTCGATCACGATCTCCATAAACAGCTTCGCGTCATCGTCAAGCGTGGCGATATGCAGATCCTCGTTAAGGATCTCAACATCCGCGTCATGCTTTATGTCGCGGGCGCAAACCTCTCCGGCGCCCTCCTGATTAATGTAGATCGTCTTCGGGTGGTCGGAGTGAAGCTTAATTACCAAGTTCTTTATGTTCAGTATGATCTCGGTAACATCCTCCTTGACTCCGGGAATGGTGGAAAACTCATGGAGCACGCCGTCGATCTTTATTGATGTGGAAGCCACACCGGGCAGAGACGACAGCAGCATCCTTCTCAAGGAGTTGCCGAGAGTTGTTCCGTAGCCCCTCTCAAGAGGCTCGATGACAAATTTCGCGTATTTTTCATCTTCCGATGACTCAACACATTCGATTTTCGGTTTTTCAATCTCAATCATTGTTAAACCTCCTATAAAATTAGGATATAGGCAAAAAGCCTATTATTTGCTGTAATACTCGACTATCAAGTGCTCCTCTACAGGGAAGTCGATATCCTCTCTGTCAGCAAGCGCAATGATTTTGCCTTCCAATGTGTCTTTGTTCATGTCGATCCACTTGGGCACCAGTCTGTTTGAGTTTCTCTCAACGATGTCCTTCATTCTGTCGGCGTTTCTGCTCTTTTCCTTCAGGCTGATGACCTCGCCGGGCTTAACCAGGTAAGAGGGAATGTTAACTCTCTTGCCGTTAACCGTAACGTGACCGTGGTTTACTATCTGTCTCGCCTCGCGTCTTGTGTTGGCAAGACCCATGCGGTAGATAACATTGTCAAGTCTTGACTCAAGGATGCTCAGCAGGCACTCGCCCGTAACGCCGTTCATCTTTGTGGCCATAACATAGTATTTAGCGAACTGTTTTTCCAGAACGCCGTATATAAATCTGACCTTCTGCTTTTCATTAAGCTGCATGCCATATTCGCTCTGCTTTTTCCGTCTCTGGTCAAAGGTTCTGTTCGAGCTCTTGTCTATGCCCATAACGGCGGGCTCGATACCCAGAGTGCGGCATCTTTTAAGCACAGGCTGCATATTTTTAGCCATTTTATTTCCTCCTTCAAATCTAATTTTAATATTCGGTGTCCGCGGTTTAAACTAAACGCGTCTTCTCTTGGGCGGTCTGCATCCGTTGTGGGGAATGGGCGTAACGTCCTTGATCATGTTTACCTCAAGGCCTGCCACCTGAAGCGCTCTGATAGCCGCCTCGCGGCCCGAGCCGGGGCCCTTAACGTATACTTCAACCGTCTTTAAACCATGTTCCATAGCAGCTCTCGCGGCTGTTTCCGCAGCCATCTGCGCAGCGAAGGGCGTGCTCTTTTTGGAGCCCTTAAATCCCAGTCCGCCCGCGCTGGCCCACGAGATCGCGTTGCCGGCAACGTCTGTTATAGTAACAATGGTGTTATTAAATGTAGATTTGATATGTGCCGCGCCGCGCTCGATATGCTTTTTCTCTCTGCGGCGTCTGGTCTTCTTTACTGCTTTTGCCATTGTATCTTTCACCTCCTATAAGAAATACGGCATTCCTTTGATATTCAAATCAAAAGAAAATTCAAAATCAATCGACCGATCGCTTATTTCTTCTTGTTAGCGATGGTTCTCTTGGGGCCCTTACGGGTCCTGGCGTTGGTCTTGCTGCGCTGTCCGCGGACAGGAAGACCTTTTCTGTGACGGATCCCTCTGTAGCAGTTGATCTCCATCAAACGCTTGATGTCAAGTGCGATGTCTCGTCTCAGATCACCTTCAACGTTGTAGTTGTCGATCTCGTTTCTGAGCTTCTGAACATCTTCCTCCGTCAGATCGCGGACTCTTGTGTCCGGATCAACGCCTGTTGCCGCCAAAATCTTTCTGGAAGTGGAGAAACCGATTCCGAAGATGTATGTGAGGCCTGCCTCAACTCTTTTGTCGTTCGGTAAATCCACACCTGCGATACGTGCCATAATTATTTCACCTCCATAAATTTTTCAATGAAAAAGCGGAGCAGAATTTCACCCATACTGCTTGCATATGGCATCGGCAAAAAATAAAGTGGTTTTAATGCCTGACCCTGCTCCCGGTTTGTTTTCCCGATTATCCCTGCTTCTGTTTGTGGCGGGGGTTCTCGCAGATAACCATTACCTTTCCTTTTCTTTTAATTATTTTGCACTTTTCACAAATAGGTTTAACTGAAGGTCTTACTTTCATTTCCTTCACCTCCTAAATTTGTATTATGTCCGAAATTATGGCAAGCCATACTAACGAACCGTATTATTTTACCATAATTTATACTTAAAGTCAAGAATTATTGTGAATTACGTCTATGTAAATCTTCAACAAACTTTAAGAATTTTTAAAAGAATTTTAAGTCAAGATTTTGAGTCCCGGTCTCTTTCCATACAAGCTCCGAGCGCTCGGTTATTTTTTTCGACTCTCTCCTTTTGCTCGCCCTCAAGAGGCGCGGGACGATAGTCGCTGCTGCCCGAAGAGGTTATCGAGCACGGGATTATCGTCACGGTCGTTTCCGCCGGCGCGCTTTCGGCCGCGGGCTCGTCCTTATCGCCGCACGAGCACAGCAAAACCGCCGACATCAGCAAGGCCGGCAGAACCGCAAATAATCTTTTTATAACAAATTCATCGGTTTGATTTTATTTTGCCCTCCAGGTTATCCTGCCCTTTGTCAGATCATAGGGCGAGATCTCAACCGTCACCTTGTCGCCCGGCAGTATCTTGATAAAGTGCATTCTCAGCTTGCCCGAAATATGGGCCAGGATCTGGTGTCCGTTCTCAAGCTCGACCTTGAACATCGCGTTCGGCAGCGCCTCGACCACCTTACCTTCTACCTCAAGCATATCCTCTTTTGACATAAAGTTACACCTCCTCGTATGTCTTGTTTTTAATGATATTTCTTATCTCCGAGTCCGCGGTCCCGCCCGGGGCGGTCAGGAAAGCGGTGTTCCCGACCCTGCCCAGCAGGTTCAGGTGCAGATTTTTTTTAAGCTTCGCGCGGCTTATCTTCCTCGTGTCGCCGTCGGAAATCCTGACATACTCGCCGTCAACCTTCTCAACGACCAGAAAGATTCTGCCGCTGCCCCGTCCCGCTTTGGACTCGACCACATCTCCGACGCGCAGCGCCGGTCTCAAGTTATTTTTCATAACACACCTATCCGCCGCACGGCGGCTTTTCTTTAAACATATACAAGTTTTCCATATACAAGTTTTCCGGAAATTATACTCTATCCGACCTCGTCACAGCCGTCCGGGAACGTCAGCAGCACCGGATCGCCGGACGTTATCAGCACCGTGTTTTCATAGTGCGCGGATTTCGCGCCGTCCCGGGTGATGACTGCCCACTCGTTGTCCGCGACGTAAATATCATTCTTTCCTCCGCAAACCATCGGCTCAATAGCGATAACCATGCCCGCCCGCAGTCTGATCCCGCGGCTGCGGGTGAGATAGTTCGGGACCTCGGGATCCTCGTGCAGATCCGAGCCCACGCCGTGGCCGCAGTAGTTCCTAAGCACCGAAAATCCGGCGGCCTCAACACAATTCTGTACCGCTCTTGAAATGTCCGAAACGCGATAACCGTCCCTGGCAAACTTCAGCGCCTCAAAAAAGCTCTCGCGGGTCACGCGCACAAGTCTTTCGGTCTCCTCATCGACCTTGCCGACCTTGAAGGTGCGGCAGGCGTCGCCGTGATAGCCCTGATAGCACGCGCCCACGTCCACGCTGACAATATCACCCTCCTTTAGGGGAACATCGTCGGGAAAGCCGTGGATAACAGTGTCGTTCACGCTGGCGCAGATCGTGCCGGGAAAGCCGTCATATCCTTTAAACGAGCCGGTGCAGCCCTTTGAATGGATATAATGCTCGGCTATCTTGTCAAGCTGCCTTGTTGTAACGCCCGGGCGGACAGCTTCGCCGACCGCCTTTAACGTCTCGTAGGTATAGCGGCCCGCCGCCTTCATCTTTTCGATTTCCGATCTTGATTTTATTTTTACCAAAACTATGCCTCCAGTGCCTCAAACACGACTCTGCTCGTTTCCTCGATCTCACTCTGTCCTTTCGCGACTCTCAGCAGCCCCTTTTCTCTGTAATATTCGATAAGAGGCTCTGTCTGCTCATGGTAAGTCTTTAGCCGCTGCTTCACGGTCTCGGGCTTGTCATCGTCTCTCGCTCCCAGCTCGCCGCCGCATTTGTCGCAAACGCCGGGGGTCTTCGGGGGTCTGTGCTCGGTGTGGTAGGTTGAGCCGCAGCTTTTACATTCCAGTCTGCCGCTCAGTCTCTCGATGATCGTCCGGTCGTCCACCTCAATGGAAAGCACTTTGTCTATCTTGATCGGCGACGCGCTGAGCGCCTCGGCCTGCGCGAGAGTTCTGGGAAAGCCGTCAAGAATAAAACCGTTTTTGCAGTCGTCATTCTTAAATCTTTCATCCATTACTTTAAGCATCAAGTCGTCAGGAATGAGCTTTCCGTCGTTTATGTACTTTTCGGCGGTCTTTCCCAGCTCAGTCCCGTCCTTTATCGCCTTTCTTAAAATTGCTCCCGTGGAAATCGAGGGTATGCCGTAATGCTCGCTCAAAATCTCAGCCTGAGTGCCTTTTCCGGCGCCCGGAGCTGCAAGTAATATTAATCTCATAAACCGTGCCTCCTTTAAAACATACAATTCAAAGACGCAAGAGCAGGGATCACCCAACTCGCCGCGGGTCTCACCTGCTCATGCATAAAATAATTTTTTCGGTTGGATCGGATTATTCCAGGAAGCCCTTGTAATGACGCATAAGCATCTGAGACTCGATACTCTTAACCGTTTCAAGAGCAACTCCGACAACGATAAGCAGTGATGTGCCGCCTATGGCAAAATTGCTGATGCCTACACCAAGATTGATGATGATAGGCAGGATAGCGATCAAGCCGAGGAATATCGCTCCGACAAGAGTAATTCTCGAAAGAACCTTTGAAATATAATCCGATGTGGGGCGGCCCGGTCTGATTCCGGGGATAAATCCGCCGTTTCTCTTCATGTTATTCGACATTTCAATCGGATTGAACTGAATTGCCGTATAGAAGTAAGTGAAGAATATTATCAACAGGAAATACAGTATAGCGTATACTATAGAATCCGATGAGAATATTTTAAGGAATGTGCCCCAAAATCCGCTCTGTCCGGCCTGAACACCGAAAAATCCGGCGATCGTGCCAGGGAACGACATGATAGACATGGCGAAGATGATGGGGATAACGCCCGCGGATGCTACCTTGATAGGAATATGCGTACTCTGGCCTCCGTACATCTTTCTGCCGACCATGCGCTTTGCGTACTGGACGGGGATACGTCTTTCGGCCTCGTTCATAGTAACAACCAGTCCTACGGCAACGATTATCAGAATAATGATCGCGATAACGCCGATAAGTCCGAGGCTGCCGCCCTTAGAATAAGCGTAGAGGGACTGAGCCATGCCGGGGAACCTTGAAACGATACCCGCGAAGATGATAAGCGAGATACCGTTGCCGACGCCCTTCTCGGTTATCTGCTCGCCCAGCCACATGAGGAACGAGGTTCCGGCCGTGAACGTGAAGATAACAACGATCGCGGTAAGGAAGCCCGGGTTCTGAACAGCGTGGTAGCTCGCCAGCATGAAGTAAAGGCCGATAGCCTGGATCATGGCAAGAACAACCGTGCCGTATCTTGTGAACTGCGCGATCTTCTTTCTGCCGTCCTCGCCCTGCTTTGAGAGTCTCTCAAGCGCGGGAATGGCGACAGTCAGAAGCTGCATGATAATTGACGAGTTGATGTACGGCGTTATGCTCATCGCAAATATTGTGGCGTTCTGGAACGCGCCTCCGGAAATAATATCAATAAATCCGAAAATCGAGTTTTCACCCGTAAATATTTCTCTCATGGCCGCCGGGTCCAGAAGAGGAACCGGTATGCATGAACCGAGGCGGAAGATGATAATCATTACCACGGTGTAGATAAGCTTTTTTCTGAGGTCAACGATCTTCCACGCGTTACGAATGGTTTCAAACATTACTAAATCACCTCAGCCTTTCCGCCTGCCGCGCTGATTTTTTCCGCTGCGCTCTTGCTGAATCTCGAAGCCTTAACGGTCAGCTTCTTATTCAGATCGCCGCGGCCCAAAATAACTACGCCGTCGTTGATTTTGCTGATAACTCCGCTCTCCTTGAGCGTCTCCGCCGTAACCTCGGCGCCGTCATCAAACGCGTTGAGTTTCTCAACGTTTATTGAAGTGTACTTCTTTGCAAAAATATTTGTGAAGCCGCGCTTGGGCAGTCTTCTGTAAATGGGCATCTGGCCGCCCTCAAATCCGGGACGAACATTGCCGCCGCTGCGGGATTTCTGACCCTTCTGACCTCTGCCCGAGGTCTTGCCGTTGCCGCTTCCGTGGCCTCTGCCGACTCTGAAAGCCTTCTTCTTCGCGCCTTCAGCCGGAGATAATTCATGAAGTTTCATGGAGTCCACCTCCTCCTTTTTTATCAAAAATATTGTTTACGGCTTTCGCCTATTCAGCTACAGTGACAAGATGCTTAACCTTAAAGACCATTCCTCTTATCTGAGGATTGTCAGGCAGCGTGGCTGTCTGATGCAGCTTACGAAGACCAAGCGCCTTAACTGTGGCGACCTGATCGGGTTTCGCACCGATAGTGCTCTTGGTTAAAGTTACTTTAATTGTATTAGCCAAGGTTCTTACCTCCTATTGCTTCTATCCAAGAATTTCCTCGGGCTTCTTGCCTCTGAGTCTTGCGACCTCCTCAACGCTCTTGAGTGAAGCCAGCGCCTCGATGGTAGCAGCCACAACGTTCTTGGGATTATTGCTGCGCAAGCATTTTGTTCTGATGTCCTTTATGCCCGCGAGCTCCAAAACCGCACGCGCGGCTCCGCCCGCGATAACTCCGGTACCTTGCGCCGCAGGCTTGAGCAGAACTCTGCCCGCGCCGTATTCGCCGATAATTTCATGGGGAATTGTGGTGTCAAGGATCGGAACGGTTATCATGTTCTTCTTCGCGTCGTCAATGCCCTTGCGTATAGCATCGGGAATTTCAGCCGCTTTGCCCATGCCGCATCCGACGTGACCGTTATTGTCACCGACTACGACCAGAGCGCTGAATCTGAAGTTTCTGCCGCCCTTTACAACCTTTGCAACACGATTTAGATAAACCACTTTCTCCTCAAGCTCGAGCACGTCGGCGTCGATGCGCTCCTGCTTTCTGGTTCTTTCGCCCTTTTCTGCCATTTATCGTTTCACCTCTTTCTTATTCGCTAAAACTTCAGGCCGCCTTCGCGAGCGCCTGCGGCAAGCTCTGCGACTCTGCCGTGATATAAATATCCGCCTCTGTCAAACACGACGTTCGTAATGCCTTTTTCCAAAGCTTTCTTGGCGATAAGCTCGCCAACGACTTTTGCCGCGTCCTTGTTTCCGCCGTATGACGCCTTAAATTCCGCGTCCAGTGAAGATGCGGCCGCCAGGGTGTTGCCGGTCGTGTCGTCAATAACCTGGGCGTAGATATTTTTAAGACTTCTGAACACGCAGAGTCTCGGACGTTCGGCTGTGCCTGAAATCTTTCTGCGAACTCTCTTGTGTCTCGCGAGTCTTGAAACATTACTGCTTTTCTTTTTAATCATTAAATTCGCACCTCCTTACGACCGCTACTTCTTAGCGCCGGTCTTACCTTCCTTACGTCTGATGTGCTCATCGACGTATTTGATACCCTTGCCCTTATACGGCTCGGGAGGTCTCTTTTCTCTTACTTCGGCAGCAAACTGACCTACCTTTTGCTTATCCGGGCCCGAGATAATTATCTGGTTCGGCTTGGGCACTTCTATCGTTATGCCGTCGGTCTCCTCCATCTCAACCTGATGGGAATAACCCAGGTTCATAACAAGCTTGTTGCCCTGCTTCTGAGCTCTGTAGCCGACGCCGTTTATCTCCAGCTCCTTCTTGAATCCCTCGCTTGTACCGACAACCATATTGTGCAGCAGAGAACGAGTAAGACCATGAAGAGCTTTGTGTCTCTTGATGTCCGACGGACGCTTAACTTCGATCGTGTCACCGTTTTTCTCGATAACCATTTCGGCCGGAAGAGTCTGAGTAAGCTCGCCCTTGGGGCCCTTAACGGTCACTTGATTATTCGCGCCGAGCGTTACGTTTACTCCCGCGGGAATAGCGATCGGCATCTTTCCTATACGTGACAATGAATTCTCCTCCTTTCTCCTCTTACCAAATGAATGCCAGCACTTCTCCGCCAACGTTCTGGCGGCGCGCTTCCTTGTCTGTCATTACGCCTTTGGACGTCGATATGATCGCGATACCGAGGCCCTTTAAAACTCTCGGCAGCTCATCCTTTGACGCGTATGATCTCAGGCCGGGCTTTGAAACCCTTTTAAGGCCCGTTAATACCTTCTGTTTATTCTCCGCATATTTAAGTGTGATACGGATTACACCCTGAACGCCGTCGTCGATATACTCGGCGCTCTTAACATATCCTTCGTTTACCAAAATCTCGGCGATAGCCTTCTTCATCTTAGAAGCGGGGATGTCGACCGACTCATGTCTCGCGTTGTTCGCGTTTCTGATTCTGGTGAGCATATCAGCTATAGGATCTGTAATATGCATTTAGACTTTCCTCCTTTTTATCGGATTTCGGGATTGGTTTGGTTTTCCGTCTCATATCAGACCACCTAATCCCACTTACTGTTTATATGTGTAACTGTATTGCAGCGCGGCTGAAAAGCCCCTCACTTTTACCAGGAAGCTTTCTTTACGCCCGGAATCTGGCCCTTATAAGCAAGCTCGCGGAAGCAGATCCTGCAAATACCGAACTTGCGGAGATAAGCGTGCGGTCTGCCGCATATCTTGCATCTGTTGTATTCGCGGGTCGAATACTTCTGCTTTTTCTGCTGCTTATTGATCATTGCCTTTTTCGCCATAAGCTTTTTTCCTCCTTATTCGCTTATTCGGTGCTACTTCGTGAACGGCGCGCCCATCAGAGTAAGAAGCTCTTTGGCCTCCTCATCGGTCTTGGCGGTCGTTACAAAAGTTATATCCATACCTCTGATCTTGTCGATCTTGTCATACTCGATCTCGGGGAATATAAGCTGCTCTTTAACGCCGAGGTTATAGTTGCCTCTGCCGTCAAAAGAGTTCGGGTTGATTCCTCTGAAGTCGCGTACTCGCGGCAGGGCCGCGTTAAAGAGTCTGTCAACAAACTCGTACATGCGCGAGCGTCTGAGCGTGACCTTACAGCCGAGATTCATGCCTTCTCTTACCTTAAACTGCGCTACGGACTTCTTGGCCTTGGTTATAACAGCCTTCTGGCCCGTGATAACAGCAAGGTCGCCGGCCGCGCTGTCGCAGGCCTTTGAGTTCTCTCTGGCGTCGCTTACGCCCATATTGACAACAACCTTAACGAGCTTGGGGATCTCCATAACGCTCTTGTAGTTGAACTTTGCCATTAACGCGTCCTTGATCTCTTTGTTATATCTCTCTTCAAGTCTCATTTAGACTTTTACCTCCTTCCTGAAGTTTGGGTTAAAACGTTTCTCCGCACTTTTTGCAGTAGCGCACATGAGATCCGTCCTCGAGGACCCTGCGGCCTATGCGTGTGGCCGCTCCGCATTTGTCGCAGACGTGCATGACCTTGCAGGCATAGATCGGGGTCTCCTGCTTAACGATTCCGCCGACCTCGCCCATTCTGCGGGGCTTAACATGCTTTGTTGCAACAGATACGCCTTCTACGATAACGGTGCGCTTATCTTTGTTAACGGATAAAACCTTGCCTTTTTTGCCCTTGTCCTTACCGCTGCGAACTATAACCTGATCGCCGGTTCTGACATGCATTTTTGTAGACATCGTATTCCTCCTATTCATATTCTGCCGGCTTAGCCGGACTTAGCTCACAATTTATGTCCGCCGCCGGATCATAATACCTCGGGCGCAAGTGACAGGATCTTCATGTAATCCTTATCTCTCAGCTCTCTCGCGACAGGACCGAATATACGTGTTCCTCTCGGGGTCTTGTCATCCCTGATCAAAACCGCGGCGTTCTCGTCAAATCTTATCTTTGAGCCGTCGTTTCTCTGTATACCCTTCTTGGTGCGGACGATAACGGCCTTGACAACGTCACCCTTCTTAACACCGCCGCCGGGCGTTGCTTTTTTGACCGAAGCGGTTATAACGTCGCCTATATTTCCGTATCTTCTGAAAGAACCGCCCATAACGCGGATGCACAGGATCTCCTTAGCGCCGCTGTTGTCAGCAACCTTTAAGATAGTTTGCTGTTGTACCATAACGGATTTCCTCCTATCTGAATTCTAAACTCTGAATTACCGGCAAACGCGCCGCGCGCGATTATTTTGCCTTTTCAATTATCTCGACCAGTCTCCATCTCTTGTCTTTTGAGAGGGGTCTGGTTTCCATAACCCTTACTCTGTCGCCAATGCCGCACTCGTTGTTCTCATCGTGGGCCTTGAGCTTATAGGTTCTTTTCATTACCTTGTTATAGAGGGGGTGCTTTACATTCTCTTTGATGGCAACAACGATTGTCTTATCCATCTTGTCGCTTGTTACCTCGCCGACACGAGTTTTACGATAATTACGCTCTTCCATTTATCCGCACCTCCTACGCGTTAATGCCGGTGTTTAAACCGAGCTGTTTTTCTTTTATAACCGTCTTGCATCTTGCGATTTCCTTTTTAACGCTAACCATTCTCATCGGATTGTCAAGCTGGTTGGTAGCGTTTTGAAAACGTAAGTTAAACAGTTCTTCCTTTAAGTCCTGAACTTTATCCTCAAGCTCTTGGGTTGAAAGATCTCTAATTTCATTAATTTTCATTAACTATCACCTTCCGTTTCCTGGTCAGCCTTTCTGACAAACTTGCATTTCATGGGAAGCTTGTGCATGGCAAGACGCAGCGCCTCGCGAGCGACTTCTTCCGAAACGCCGCCTATTTCAAACATAACTTTTCCGGGCTTAACCACCGCTACCCAGTATTCGGGCGCGCCCTTACCTTTACCCATACGAGTCTCGGCAGGCTTCTTGGTTACGCTCTTATCGGGGAATATCTTGATCCAAACCTTACCGCCTCTCTTGGTGTAACGGGTCATCGCTACACGGGCAGCCTCGATCTGATTGCTTGTCACCCACGCGGGAGCCGCCGCCTGAAGGCCGTACTCTCCGTATGTCACGAGGTTTCCTCTGTGCGCGGAACCCTTCATGCGTCCGCGGTGAACTCTTCTGTACTTAACTCTCTTAGGGGATAACATTATCTTCTGCCTCCTCTCTGGTCGGAGTTCCTGCGCTGTCTGCCGCCGGGAGCGTCCGATCTGTTCCTTCTTGAGCGAGGACGGCTGTTATTTGTGTTTCCGGCCGCGCCTTTGTCGGCGAGAACCTCACCGTTATATATCCACGTCTTCACGCCTATTCTTCCGTAGGTCGTGTTGGCCTCGGCAAAACCGTAGTCGATGTCCGCTCTCAGTGTCTGCAGCGGGATCGTGCCCTCGTGGTAATGCTCGACTCTGGCGATCTCGGCTCCGCCGACGCGGCCCGAAACCTGAGTCTTGATGCCCTTCGCACCCAGCTTCATGGCTCTGCCCATGCACTGCTTCATAGCCTTTCTGAACGAGATACGTCTCTCAAGCTGCGAAGCAATGTTCTCGGCGACAAGCTGCGCGTTGAGGTCGGGATTTCTGACCTCGATAACGTTTAAGATTATCGTCTTGCCCGTCATCTTTTCAAGCTCTTTCTTGAGCTTCTCAATCTCGCTGCCGCCCTTGCCGATAACTATGCCCGGCTTGCCGGCATGGATTGAAATGCGAACCTTGTTCGCGAATTTCTCTATCTCTATCTTTGCAACTCCGGCCTGGAATAACTTCTCTTTCAAGAATTTTCTGAGGTTATAATCCTCAACGAGGCTGTCGCCGAAGTCTTTTTTGCTCGCAAACCAACGTGAATCCCAGTCTTTGATTATTCCTACTCTGAGACCATGCGGATTAACTTTCTGACCCATGCTTTTTTCCTCCTATCTTATTCCTTCTCCTGAAGTTTTATTGTAATGTGGCTTGTTTTCTTGTTTATTCTGAATGCACGGCCTTGCGCTCTCGCCTGAATCCTCTTGAGCGTGGGTCCCTGATCGGCGTAGATCTCCGAGATATACAGCTTTTCAACATCCATCTGGTGGTTGTTTTCCGCATTGGCTATCGCGGAGTTTAACAGCTTCTCGACAACAGGACTCGCCGCCTTGGGCGTATGCTTCAGGATACCGATTGCTTCGCCCACAGGCTTGTTTCTGATAAGATCGATAACAATGCGGACCTTGCGCGGCGCAATACGTACATGAGTAACCTTTGCTACTGCTTCCATATCTGTATGGCTCCTTTCAATACTCTGTTTTATTTAAACTGTGCGCCTTAGCCCGTTGTCTTGGCGCCGGCGTGACCCCTGAATGTTCTTGTGGGAGCGAACTCGCCCAGCTTGTGGCCGACCATGTCCTCACTGACATACACGGGAACGTGCTTTCTTCCGTCATATACCGCAATGGTATGACCTACCATTTCAGGGAATATTGTGGAAGCCCTTGACCAGGTCTTGAGTACGTTCTTTTCGTTTTTCTCGTTCATGGCGACAATTCTCGCCAGAAGCTTCTGATCAACGAAAGGTCCTTTTTTAACACTTCTGCCCATTTATATTCCCTCCTTATTTGCTGTTGCGTCTCTTAACAATAAACTTGTTTGACGCCTTCTTCTTGTTTCTCGTCTTATAACCCAGCGTGGGCTTACCCCAAGGGGTAACGGGACTGGGCATACCGATGGGTGACTTACCCTCGCCGCCGCCGTGCGGGTGGTCGTTGGGGTTCATGACAACTCCGCGGACTGTGGGGCGCCAGCCCATGTGGCGCTTTCTTCCGGCCTTGCCCAGGTTGATGTTCTCATAGTCAACGTTGCCGACCTGGCCGATCGTGGCGCGGCAGTTGAGGCGAACCATTCTCACCTCGCCGCTCGGCAGTCTTACCTGCGCGTATCCGTTTTCCTTAGCCATAAGCTGAGCCGTGTTGCCGGCACTTCTTACCATCTGACCGCCCTTGCCGGGGCTTAATTCGATGTTGTAGATCATTGTGCCGACCGGGATGTTCTTGATCTCCATTGCGTTGCCGGGCTTGATGTCGGCTCCGTCGCCGGAAATTATCTTGTCGCCCTTCTTGAGGCCCAGAGGAGCTATGATGTAATTCTTAACTCCGTCCTCGTACTGAACAAGAGCGATATTGGCCGATCTGTTGGGATCGTACTCAATGGACTGAACGGTGGCTTCCATTCCGTCCTTGTTTCTCTTAAAGTCAATGATTCTGTACTTTCTCTTTGTGCCGCCGCCGCGGTGTCTTACAGTGATTCTACCGTATGAGTTGCGTCCCGCCTTGCTCTTTAAGGGACGGAGCAGAGATTTCTCAGGCGCTACCTTGTCGATCTCCTCAAATGTAGAACATGTCATCTGACGCAGCGAAGGTGTTGTAGGATTATATTTTTTAATTCCCATTTTTCAAATCTCCTTATCTGCAATTTTTCAAGGTTGATTACGCTTCAAACAACTCGATGGTCTTGCTGCCGGGGGTGAGCTTAACGACCGCCTTTTTCCAGTCGGCCCTCTTGCCGAAGTGCATGCCCTGTCTCTTGGGCTTACCCTTATAGTTCATGGTCGTGACTCTCTCGACCTCGACCTTGAAGATCTCCTCAACAGCTTTTTTTATCTCGATCTTGTTTGCGCCTTTCGCGACCTCAAAAGTGTACTTTCTGTCCGCAACCTGATCCATACTCTTCTCTGTTATGATAGGTCTTCTGATAATATCGTGTGCTACCATTACGCGTACACCTCCTCGAGCTTTGTTACCGCATCCTTTAAGATGATGCACTTTGTGTGGTTCAGCACTTCGTAAGTGTTGATCGAGCCGACATATGTCGCGTCAACACCCTTGATGTTTCTCGCCGAGTTGACTATCTTTTTGTCAGCCTCGGGAAGAACGATAAGCGCCTTCTCCGTAACGCTCAGGTTCTTGAGCATATCCGCGATCTTCTTTGTCTTAAACTCGTCGCATTGCAGCGAGTCCAGAACGATGATGTCGCTGTCTTCAACTTTGGACGACAGCGCGGACTTGAGCGCGAGCTGTCTCGTTTTCTTGTTTACTCTGTATCTGTAGTCTCTGGGCTTGGGGCCGAGAGCAACGCCGCCGCCTACCCACTGGGGAGCACGGATACTGCCCTGTCTCGCGCGGCCTGTGCCCTTTTGACGCCAGGGCTTGATTCCGCCGCCGCGAACCTCTGTGCGGGTCAGCGTCGACTGTGTGCCCTGTCTCTGATTGGCCAGATAATTCACAACAACCTCGTGCATAACGCTTTTGTTGACCTCAACGCCGAACACGTTTTCATTCAAATCTATCGAATCAACAACCTGGCCGTCAATATTATAAACATCTACTGTAGGCATTCTCTATATCCTCCTCTCTCTGCGGGTCAGGCCTGGGCCTTGACCGCGTTGCGAACAACAACCAAGCCGCCCTTGGGACCCGGGATCGAGCCCTTGACCAACATAAGATTGCGTTCTTTGTCTATTTTAACCAAATCAAGGTTAAGAATCGTCACCTTGTCAACACCGTAGTGTCCCGGCAGCTTCTTGCCCTTGAAAACTCTCGACGGATCCGAGCAGGCGCCCATTGAACCGGGGCCTCTGTGATAGTGCGAACCGTGAGTCATGGGGCCTCTGTGGGTTCCCCACCTCTTGATAACGCCGGCGTATCCGTGACCCTTGCTGGTTCCGGTAACGTCGACCGTCTCGCCTTCCTCAAACTGATCGACCGTCAGCTCGTCGCCGACGTTCATATCAGCCGCGCCGTCCAGCTTGAGTTCCTTTAAGAACTTTTTCACCGGAACTCCCGCCTTGCCGAAGTGGCCCTTTTCAGGCTTGTTTGCGCGTCTTTCCTTCTTGTCCTCAAAACCGACCTGAACGGCTGTATAACCGTCAACGTCTTCGGTTTTCTTCTGTACCACAGGACACGGACCGGCCTCGATTACCGAAACGGGGATCAAGCTTCCGTCCTCGGTGAAGACCTGTGTCATACCAATCTTTTTTCCCAAGATCGCCTTTTTCATAAATTTCTCCTCCTAATTATCACGGGCATCGATTTAGGCTTAAACATACCCGCGGGTCAGCGGTTGATAACTCAACTTAACCAAATTAAATTTTTAATTCGATATCAACGCCTGCGGGCAGATCCAGATGCTTGAGCGCGTCGATGGTCTTTCCGTTGGGACCGATAACGTCGATCAGTCTCTTGTGAGTTCTGAGCTCAAACTGCTCGCGGGAATCCTTGTACTTATGAACCGCTCTTAAGATCGTAACGATCTCCTTCTTTGTGGGAAGCGGGATAGGGCCCGAAACCTTCGCGCCGGATCTCTTTGCGGTCTCCACGATCTTAGCGGCGCTCTGGTCGATAAGATTTGAGTCATAAGCCTTGAGTCTGATCCTGATTCTTTCTGTTGCCATTTTGTTTACCCTCCTTATTATGATAAGTTTTACACCGTGCCGGGCGTTTCGCACGGGCCGATAATTAAACCCGAATAACATATCCTTTCGGATACGCACTCGGGAGGAATTGACACAGTTTCGCCAAAAACCCGCAGAGATCCCGCGGGAGCAAAGCAAATCCGTATTCATAAAAATGTGACCTTCCGCCCTGTTTTTCGAAACCGGACAATCTCCCCCGAAATTCCCAAACCGACGTATTCACGCCGTTTGCCACCTCCGGGATCATAGTCATGGTCGCGTCACACTCGATTATTATACTACCATAAGCAAATATTGTCAAGAAAAATTTCAGTAAAATTTACACAAATTTAATCAAAATCAAAGTAATTTTCTGCACATTTTGCGCAGGCCCGGGCTTAAACACAGCCCCGCCGCGCCGGAAACATACTTAATATATAAAAAAGACGAATAAATTTTAAATTGTATTGATAAATTTTTTAAAACATGTTATAATGAAGCCGAGGAATAACGCCGCAAAAACGCCGCTCGGTACAGAAGACCGACCCGCTTCAGGAAATCGCGGCGCACGAAAGGAATGAGTAAATTGCTTACGATAAATCAGATCAGCGAAGCCGCAAAAACGGCGGCCGCGGAATATCCGATAATACGCATTGATTTATTCGGCTCATACGCCGACGGCACAAACACCGAAAACAGCGATGTGGATTTGCTCGTTGAATTTGATAAAAGTCAAATAATTACCTTAATAACCATTTCCGGATTAAAAATCAGGCTCGAGGAGCTGCTTAATACTCCGGTCGATGTTGTCAGTCTGCCAATCCCGAAAGACTCGATCCTCGAAATAGAAAAGGTGGTGCCGCTTTATGCTGCATAGGGATCACATTACACTTAAAAAAATCTCGGACGAGCTTGTAGTCGCGCTTGAGTTTATTGACAACGTAACGCTTGATGATTTTTTGGAAAACGAACTGCTGAAACACGCAACGGGCATGGCGGCCATTAACATCGGCGAATTGGTTAAAAATTTGTCTATGAATTTCCGGGCGGAACATGATTATATCCCGTGGAAACAAATATCGGGATTTCGCGATATAACCGCGCATAAATACGGAACGCTCGACATGAGCTATGTTTATAACACGATCACACGGGATTTCCCGTTGCTAAAGACTCAAATTGAAGAAATTTTGAAAAACGAATAAATATTTATACAAAAACACAGCGGCGGCATAAATATGCCGCCGCTTCAGTCTGTCGAAAAAGGCCGGTCAAGCGAGAGCTTGGCGGGCCTTTTGAAATAGAAATGAGAAAAATTGTAAA
>CANQMT010000003.1 GCA_947625055.1 uncultured Monoglobus sp.
CTCTCGATGGTCTGTTTGCTATACTCTCTTTATCCTGTATTATATACATTGTCTTTTGTTTTTTGTTTCAACCTTCTTGCTCCTTTCGATGTGTATTATACTTAAAAGTTATTAAAATGTCAAGAGTAAAATAAAGATAGCGCAAATTTTTCTTGTAATTATAAGGAATGTATGTTATAATAAAAACGAGGTGATATTATGTCTAACCGCGAAAGAGCTATTAAAATAATCGACAGCATGGATGATAATCAGCTTGTGTTTATAATCAACATTCTTGAAAGCGTCAAAGGCATTGCGGGAAAGTCGGATGAATTTGATTTGATGCTCGCCCGCGACGGCGAGATTGACAATGACGAGGAATATACATCCGAAGAAGTATACAGCATATTGGGAATAGAAAGATGAAATATAATAATATTTAAAAACCGCAAAAGAGACGCTTGCGTCTCTTTTTTTGTATGCATTTACATATATATTGTGGTTGAAGCTTGAAAAATTAATATTTTATTGTCATTTCTTACAAAAACTTCAGCAGAATTTTGTATAACAATCAGTTGAAAAACGGATATGTTTTTGGTACAATATACTATGTATAATAGTGTGGTTAAATGTACATATTTGCCAAAACACCCATCCCTCCCGAATTTTCAATCGGGTGCGGCCGGAGCCGCGGAGCGGCTTCGGGGCACAATCGTATTCCGTTTCCTCGGATAAACGAGGCCACAAATCATTAACGTTTGCGGACATGTGCGGCCGGAGCCGCGGAGCGGCTTCGAGGCACAAACGTATTCCGTTTCCACGGATAAACGAGGCCACAAATCATTAACGTTTGCGGAAATGTGCCGAAAGAAGATACTCTTAAAAAAACACCCATCCCTCCCGAATTTTCAATCGGGGGGGGGTGACTTGTTTTAATTGACCTTTAGGGGCGGACGCCCCCGCCCGCCCGAGGCTCCCCTTGGGTCAATCAGCAAGCTTTGCTTGCGGGTTCAAAGCTATCTTTCAAAATCGCTTGCGATTTTGACCAAGAGCTTCCTTAATGCTGTCAGCGAAGCTGACTGAGAGGGGAAATAAACCAATGAGAACCCCTCTCCGTCTTTCCGCCTTTGGCGGAAATCCACCTCCCCCGAGGGGGAGGCAAATATGGGGGCCCACCTCATCCGATTTTTTGCCCGTTCGGGCAAAAACCCACCTTCCCCTCAAGGGGAAGGCTCATAACAAAGTATATTAATAAATCAAACATATAAGGAGAGATGACATATGTTAAAAAAGGTTAATCGTATCTTAGCTTTCATGCTTGCTTTGATAATGGTGCTGGGCACATTGCCGGGCATCGCGGTTTTCGCCGCCGAGCCCGATAGCGGCGCGCTTGTAGGAGAAGCCGTCGACCCTGTCGTAGGGGACGGCTCCCTTGACGTCCCGCAAGGCGCAGACTCCGCCGTCGACCCTGTCGTAGGGGACGGCGCCCTCGACGTCCCGCAAGGCGCAGACTCCGCAGCCGACCCGGCCGCAGGGGAACCCGACCTCGACGTCCCGCAAGGGGATGCAGATTTGGACGTTCCGCAGGATGAGGCGGATGCCGAGGTGCAGGCTGACAACGGCATTATGCCGATTGCCAACACCTCTGTCAATTTTGTTGAATTTGACAGCAGTAACGGCTTTGCCGGTTCAGATGATTTTAAGAATCAGTCCACCGCGCACCTTGAGGGTGACGGGGTCGTTATTGACTCGTATACATATATTCGCGGCGGCACATCCGCGACAACGATAACGATCCCTACCGAATATATTAAAGACGGTAAAACTTACAAAGTTGTCAGAATTGCCGACAACGCTTTTGCCGGTATGGAGCTTACAAGCATTACTTTTGCCGAAAACAGCGAGATAACCGATATCGGCAGCAACGCGTTTGCGTCAAACAACCTTACGCAATTTTCGCTGCCCGCGTCGGTTCAGACTCTCGGCGTTGGCTGTTTCCAGGGAAATACCGACCTTACAACGTTTAATTTTGATGCAACATCAAGCCTTAAGTCTATTCCCGTTGATTGTTTCTATAACTGCCAAAATCTGACAACAATAACCCTGCCCGACGGCATTACCTCGATCGGCGCGAGAGCTTTTTACGAGAATGACGCACTTCATTATATAAAGATCCCCGGAAGCGTGTCGGAAATCGGAAGCCAGGCGTTTTCAAATATTAACAGCGGAACTAAGTGTTATATTGATCTGACCGAACATGAGCCCGGCACAATAGCCGATGCGCCCTGGGGCAATGTTGACGGTTTTGTCCAGTGGAGTAATACCGATAAAAATAAAGCTTACTATGATAATGACTCTCCTTTTATCATAGACCCCAACAGCGGACTTATTCTCGGCCTTAAGGCAAATATTGAACATGACAGCAACGGCGGAAAGATCGGCTCCGAAACAGCAGACGGATCCGACTTCAGATGGTATGTAAAGCAAGGCAACGCCGATCATAAAGCAGGCGGCTCATCATCCGGCGGCGAAGGCGGCTCAAGCGACGATATGATGAGCGCGGATGGATATGGCGCATCGGTTGATTTCACAACTCTTAGTAGTATTGATGAAGGAAAAACATATACAGACAATGGCATTACTTATGTAGGTGGGGGTGCTAACGATATTGGTGTTAGCTCCGGAACTTATAAAGGCAAGAAAGGTTTAAAATTTAACAGTAAAGGAAAAATTTATTTTACGCCCGGAAAAGACGGACTGTGTACTGTTGAGGCAAATTACAAGAAAGGAATGAGCAATAATTCCTATTTAAAGATTACTGCGAGTGATGAAACACAAATTGATAATATTCCAGTGTCTGATAGTACCACAATAACAACATGTAAATTTAATGTAAAAGCAGGAGTGAAATATACTCTTGAGAGAGAGGGAGATGAATTTACTGTTGTTAAAATTAATGTAAAATATGGTATGGATAGCGAAGGAAATCAAAGTCTATTTGCCTTTAATCCCGCGGACTATGGGACTCTTGACATTACTACTAAATATGACAATATGTTTACACTGTTTAATGCTGCCACCACCACCGGTAAAGGAGGAACCGTTAAATACGCCGGATATACGCTCACAAAAGCATTAAAATTCAATAATGACGGCGGTTTAAAATTTACTCCTGAACAGGATGGACTCATTACTCTTGTTTTCAGCGCATGGTCAGCGAAATACGGCGGAGTAGACCTAAGCGCTAAAGCTACAGCGCCACCGGGCTTAGCAGATCCTACCTCAATAGAAATTAGAGATATTACAGACGGTGAGAGCAGTGATGTTGATGTTAAGACACAGACATTATCACAGGAAGGAGACGTAGACGGCGATAATTTTGTAACCGCTGTGTTTGAGTTTAAAGCGGGAAAAACCTATCAAATTAAAAGAGCATCCGGAACGGAGCAGCAGCTTTATTTAGCAATTGCCGAATACGGAGCGAGCCTTGCCACCCCCGTTCCCGAGCCCACGGAGACTCCCGAGCCCACGGAAGATCCCGGCTCGGACACTCCCAAAGCCCCGGCGGATTACAGCTATATTCACGAAAAGAGTGATAGCGACAGTTTTGCAATAGATGACCTCACAAACGGCGGATGGCTTGATATTAAAATACCCCGTTATGTAAAAAAGAATAAGGACGGCTCCGATACCGATCCGAGTAATCTTATAGAGATCAAAGGCATAGCCGACGGCGCTTTTGCGACGCGTCCGGCTGTTTATGCCGTGCATAAAGTTGATTTTTCGGAGCTTGAAGGAGTCATGGAGAGCATTCCCGCAAGCGCGTTCTGGAACGCCCAAAAACTCAACAACGTGATAATTCCCGAGGGCGTCAAGACAATAGAAAAATTTGCGTTCCGCGGCTGCTATGCTCTTGAAGGCTCCGAGATCCCTGCAAGCGCTCCCGAATACGCGCAGGCCACCGCGAACGACAGCGGCAAGAAAAAGGCGATATATCTGCCGTCAACGGTTGAAAAAGTCGGTTACTGGGCCTTCCGCCAGTGCCAGGACAGCCTGCGCACGGTCATATTCGGAACACAGGCCAAAGACGGAACCGATTACACTAAGGACAACCGTCATGACGCTCCGCTTACAAATATAGACACAGGCGCGTTTGCCCGCTGCTATAAGCTGCAGCACATATTTATGCAAGGAACTCCCCAAGGCAGTCTTCGCGGCACAATGACCTATACCGACGGCGTGGAGACCGACGAAGGCCAAATTCCGGCTGAGCCTTTCTGCGCGTATGACGCGAATATACATTATAAGAACAGCAAGACCACATATGCCTATAACGTTGAGGCGACTGACTCCGAGGGAAATACATGGGTGTTTGACCGCGTGAACAAGGATATAGTAAACTATGTCAGCGGAGCGACTATAAAAAATAATACTATCAGCGAGATTACCATTCCCGCGGCTTTGACATATACCGATCCCGAGAGCAAAAGCGAGGTTAAGGACGACCTTGTTATCGGCGCCGGCCAGGGAACCGACAACACGGCGATATTTAATGTCAGCAGCTCGAGCAGGAGCATTCACAATCTTCCTCGGGTAACTAAGGTAGAAACGCTCCACATTCCTGCCACTATAAAGGAGATCAACTTCTCGGCTTTCTACCAGCTCGGTCTGGACACGATCGACTTCCAAGGCGGAGAGGACTCTCAGCTTGAAGATATAAACTACCGCGCGTTCGGAACAAGCGCTTCCAGTGGAAGAGATATGGAAATTGAAAATTTGGTATTTCCTCCCAATATTAAGAACATCGGATCTTTGGCGTTTCAGAAAAGAACGCTCAATCAAACTGAGCAAGTAGAGCTTAAAGGCGCCGATGATCAGACGGTTCAAGCGGGCGTTCTGACCCTGCCGGGCGAGATCGAGAGCGTGGCGGTTGACGCGTTTGACGGCGCGGAAGGCGTAGGCAAAGTAAGCGTTCAGCAGTATCGTTACAACGAAAGCGACGGCGAATACAATCCGGCAGTCAGCCATTATTTTGACGCGCCCGAGGATGTGTACAAAAACGCGCCGTTCGGTTTTGTTCCCACAACAGCAATGAGTAATGCCGGCATAAAATCTCCTCAGACGGAGTATGTTGACACTTCGCTGCCGAGATATTCGGATTATGTTCTGCAGCCTAAAAATCCCGAGAGGCCTAATGACAGACCTCACGCCAAAGCTGATCCGGATGGAACCAATACGGCCGTGATCAATCTGCAGATAATTATGGAAGGAAAAACTACCAACGTATATCAGGCGGAATATCAGCAAAACTTTGCGGTACCCACCGCCACGCCCGACCCGAGCCTGCCCACAGCCGTGCCCGCGCCGACTATGCCCGCCGAAGCTGCTCCCGGCACGAGCGGAGCTCAAAAGATCAGCAAGAGCGGCTTGCCGCAAGGTTTTGTTTTTGCGGCCTCGGGCGACAATCAGTATGTAACAGGCTCGGAAAGCGGCGTTACATATCTCAATAATGAATCGAAGGATTATTTTAAGCTTGGCAGCGAAGATAGCATAATGTTCAAGTCCTCAAACTCCGGAACGCTCACATTGGTGTTCTCTGCCGCTGACGCGGGAAACGCCGCGCAGATAAATGTTAATGACGAAAGATATAATGTCTCAAAAGTCAGAGATCAAAGCGAGATGTATAGCAACGCGGCGACCGCGGTAATAGATATTGAACCCGAAACAGAATATACAATATCCAGAAGTTCGGGCACGCTTAATCTTTACTTTATCGACTTGAAATATGACGCAGTGAGCACGCCGGAGCCGACAGAAGAGCCTACGCCCACGCCCACAACCGGAACGGAGGAACCTGCGGCTACACCGACCCCCACAGCCACACCCGAAACAGTTGAGCCTACGGTTACACCCGGAACGGGCGAACCTTCCGGTGACGGCGTTGCCGCCGGTGTGCATAAGCTGGTAAGTGATAGCGGAGACAAAGAAACAATTAATGGTATAACAATTACCGGAGATACAAAACAATTAGATAATAGTATTACCTATGATGGACAAACAGCCACTTATGGAATAAAAACTGCTGATAAAATTGCTGAATTTACAGCCGCAGAAAATGGTACATGTATATTAGTGAGCGGTACTATTGATAGTGGTAATTTTGATTCATCAACTCATAAGTTTAAAGTGGATAGTACTGATTATGAATTGTCCAAAGATGCAAATAGTGCTAATACTAATGCTTATATAACAAATTCAATACCGATAACTAAGGGAACAAAATATACTGTTACAAAAGGTAGTGGTACAAAAGCCGCTTTATGCTTTATTGACATAACTTACACCTCCGGTGACAGCGGTATTGATGGGCCGTCAATAGCTTCGGCGGCCAAGTATGCTCCCGCGTCAAATCTCAAGCTTATCCCGTTGGAGTATGAGCTTGATCCCCGCGCGGGCGGAGAAAACATCATCAACAACGAATGGTGGTCCGGTGACGCCAAACTTTCCGAACCGAAACAGACTCAGGTCGATCTGCCCGAAAATTGGAAAACCGACCCGCAATCCGGTTTAGGCACGCAAAACAATGCCGATGTGCCGTATCAGATCGATCTGACAAATATCAGAGGAAACGGCACGGCCACATTCACAGTGTATTATCGTCCGGAAGGTCAGCCGTATATAACGATCGACTATCATGACGTTTTGGTCGACGTGTTCCATAAGCAGCTTTATAACAAAAACGAGAGCGGCGGCACGGTCAACGGCGATCTGCCGACACAGGATGACGCACAGCCCGAAGGCGGCGCCGACGGCGAGAAAAATATGTACGTCGAGGGTTATAAGGTCAAGATCAAAAATGTGGATCAAGCCAACTTCTTTAAGAAGGAAGGCGCGCAGCTCTGCGCGTTTGCCGGCTGGCTTGTTGTGCCGAACGGCGCGGATGATCCGAAGATCACTTCCGGTCTTAACAAGATCTATGACGTTCCGCCTCAGCTTTCCGATTTTACATCCGCGAAAGCTCTTACCGACGCGGAACTTACTGATGAGAGTATTTCGTCCGCTCTCAAAGGTTTTGTGGGCGCTGACGGAGTCGCGTTTATCGGATATCAGAATTTAACTTCCGGTGATTTCACATTCCCGATGGGCGAAACCGACCGCACCCTGTACGCGGTGTGGGCAACCGATAACGACGGCGACGGTATTCCCGATTACAGCGACCTCAGAAAACTGAACTACCACATGAACGGCGGTTATTGGACAAACGGAGAGACGACTTATGGCGACGACGCGGACAGCGAACAGATCGATCCATACAGCGTTTTTGTTCCCAAAAATGAGCCGGCTTATGACGTGTACCAAAACAACGTTGATCCCGTTAAGAATGAGATAGAAAACTACGCGGGTCTCGGCAAAAAGATGAAGTTTGCCTTCCTCGGCTGGAATCTTAAGCAATATCCCGGATATATTGACGCGGAGGGAAATTATATTGACGAAGAAGGAAATTCAACCTCTCTCGAGGAAGACTCCGATATCGTCAAAAACATGGTCACGACCATAGACACACGCGACGATCAAAACATTTATGACCTTTACGCGGTTTGGGGCGAGGATCTGCAGCCCGATCCGGGAACTTTAGATCCCGGCGACGGTGTGCCCGACTGCAACCAGGTGTTATATGTTTCGAACGAGCCTAAAGGAGCCGAAGGCAATCTTGTCGGCACTGCAAAACATATCCCGACCGACAGCGGCAATTACAGAAGCGCGACTGCCTCGTCGGGCGCGGACAAAGTGATCGTTCAGCCCGAAAATGACTCGATCAGACTTCCCGAGCTTGAGGGTTATGTGTTCCGCGGCTGGAGCACCTCTGAAAGTTACAGTGTTGACGATGAGCATTCCGCGAATTACGGCCCGGTCGGCGGCGTTGGAGCCGATCAAAAAGACCACAATCCGATCGACGATAATATATACTATCCGGCGCAGCTTAAAAACACAAAATACGCCGCCGGAGAGTTAATCACAGATGAGAAGACTTGGTTCAGCAAACCCGCGGGCCTTACTAAGCTTTACGCGATCTGGGAGCCGGTCAAGTTCGGCGTGCGCTATCTGCCGAACGGATTTCCGAAATTCGGCGCGGAAGAGGAGACATATCCCAGAGCGCCGATCGACACAAAAACATATGAGGACGGCAAGGAGGTTACGCTGCTCGAGCCTTTGCGCGACGGCGGCGACACCACAGAATACTTCTTCGCGCCCGGCGAAGGCGGAGATATTTCGGGAAGTCATTCAGATAATGAACATTCGCTGTTCCTCGGCTGGACGGCAGGCGACGATGTGCCCAATATCACGTCATACTCGCTGTATAAAGATCATGAAGTTAAGAAGCCCGAAGAGAACGTCACAATGAAGAAAGACCCGTACAGCAACGTTATGAACGTGTTCGCGGTTTGGACCAATGATTACTATGACGCTGCAAAAGACGGCGCTGAGAGAGCATTAAACGCTGACGGAAGCGCCACACAGGGTCAGGGCGTGACATACCGAGACTTAAAGCCCGACTATATGCAGGTAATTTATAACAGCAACGCGGGCATTTACAGAGAAAATGTCAAAAATATGCCGTATGACGATAACGTGTATTCAAGTGCAGGTGTTAGCGTTACGGTTTCGCAAGTAGGCGGTGACGGCACAGGCATACCCACAAGAGAAGGCTATAACTTCCTCGGCTGGAGCCTGAACGACCCCGAGCCTAAGGGCACCGACGGCAAGATCACGCTCTATTACCCGACCACAAAAGTTGCCGACGATAAATACACATACGCGACAACCTTTGCCAAGGGCGACACAATGGATATTCTGTACGCCGTTTGGGAAGGCATACCCACCTATGGCGTTGTTTACAACGGCAACGGCGACACTCACGGAACCGAGCCGGTTGACAACCAGACCTACGTCACGGGCGCGGATATCACCGTAAAGGGCAATGTTGGTTTGGACGGCGACATCGGCGGCGAAGAAAATGACGATTTGGTCCGCGAGGGCGCGGTCTTCCTCGGCTGGAGCAAAACCAAGACCGATCTTATTACGAAGCCCGATGATCTGAATGAAGTTACAATCTACAGCCCCGACGGCGACAAATCAACTGTACAAATGCCGGCGGAACTGCCCGACAACGGTATCTTCACGCTCTACGCGGTATGGGCGGCCGACGCCAACGGCGACGGCAAGCCCGATTATGATCAGATCATCTATCAGGCGGGCGACGCGGGCGACGCTGTGACGTTTGGAGACAAGAAATTCCCCTACGCGGTTGACGCTTTGACGGTAACGGATAGTTACACCATAATCCCCGAAGAGCCTCAATGGGAGAACAGCACCTTCCTCGGCTGGAAGAGCAACATAGAAGGCGACGAAACAATATACAAAACCGGTACCGGCAACACTTCGATCGCGAAAGATAAATTCCCTGCCACCGGTTTGATACTCACGGCGCAGTGGTCATCCACCGCCACGCTTGAGTATAACTTAAACGGCGGAACATATCAAAGTGAAAGTAACAACCCCACGTTTAAGCATAACACTGGCGAGTATGTGACTCTCGGTACCGACGGCGGCGACCTTAAAGAAGAACCTACAAAAGAAGGATATGTTTTAATCGGCTGGACGGATGACGCAAAAGCCAATGGTGTAAGCGAATACGGCACAAAAGATCATCCTTTAGGCGAAGTGGCAACCGTTCCCGGAGTTGTTATGAACGCCGAGAATAATGGCACGACCACAGTTTACGCGGTATGGGCCAAGGACGAAAAGGGCGAAACGGGCAGCGGCGACAATACCGCCGATGCTTATCAGGTATGGTATGATCCCGGATATATGCCCGGAACGAAGGATCCGGCAACAGCAGCCCAAAATATACCCAATAGTGTTGAGACGTATGATACAATCGGTGCGAATGTTACAGTAAAATATGATACGGAACCCACACTTGAAGTTGATGGCAAAAAATACATTTTCTTGGGCTGGAGCCTTAATAATCCGGAATATGATCAAAGCGCGCCTCTGTATAAGGCGGGGCATATCTTCACAAAGTCGGGATATCCGGATATACTTTATGCGATATGGGCGACAGATGACTCTCTCACCCTGACTTATCATGAGAACGGCGGAACAATCAGTTCTTACACCGGTGACAGCTCGAGCAGAACCGAGCGTGAAGGCTGGAAGACTGTGACAGGAACCGCGAATATGGTTATTCCGCTTGAAATGAACGGCGTTCAGCAAAGCGGATATACCAACGAGTTTATCGGTCCCAAATATCCCGTAGGCGACACGGGCGCCGACACAGTATTTATCGGCTGGACAGAGGAAAAGCCGGAAAGTGACAGCGGCAAGCTTAAGAAAGTTTACGGCAATGTCGAAAACGGTGCGGAAGAAATTGATTGGCCAAATATACTTTCAAGGTATACTTTTACAAATCATAACGCAGACGTCTACGCGGTATGGTCGACCGACACGTTCGGCGGTCCCGGCGAGGAGCCCGGCGCGACGCCCGGACCGGACGAGATAGCCGATGTTTATCAGATAAAGTATGATCCGGGCAAATATCCGGAGAGCGCGGGCGACGGGCTTAAGGGAAATCCCGTTACCGGCGCGGTTGGAATACCCGCGGATTATGACGAGCACACGATCGGTCAGCATGTGGTTGTGGCCGGTCCCGCTCCCACGCTTGAGGGATATAAGTTCAAAGGCTGGAGCCTGAACGATCCGAACGGTGAGGGCTATAAAGACGGAACAAGTCTCTATCAGGCCGGCGACCACTTCATCAAAAACGGCCGCCTCGACACCCTCTACGCCGTATGGGAGAAGGTAGAAACTTATCCTCTGATATATGACGCGAATATTAAAAATCCTGATGAGAATAAATACATAGCGGAAAGCTATGAGGATGGACAGGAAATCACTCTCCTTGACTTACAAGCCATAAAAAATAAAGGTGGATTTACGGATGTTGAGGAGATCCAAACAGGTGACGACGGAACAAAATATGTGTTCTTTGGCTGGCAATCTGTTAACGCCGGCGCTTCGCCTTCGACCGGATTGCGCAAGAGAGGTCAATCAGATATCGTATACAGCAAGGAATGGGTGCATGATAATAAGCTTGTAATGAATCAAGAGATTCTTGATGATAAGAGAATCACTAAGCATGGCAAATTAAACAAGGATACCAATAATGACGGAAAATATGACAGCTTACAGGTATACGGTATTTGGGAGGAAGACACATTTAATAAAGATTCCGGCGATTATGGCGAGGACCAAAAAGGCAACGGCGACGGCATAGCCGATGTGCTGCAGGTTGCGTACAGACCCGGAGCGCCCGCAGATGCCGGAGTCAAGGTTGAGAACATGCCCAAGGATGAAGGCAAGTATTACTATTATTCGGCGCGCAGTGATGCTTTCAGTGACAGGATCGCAGACACCGTATACATCAAGGGCGCGGGAGAGGACGGAAAACAGCAGCCCACGGCGGAAGGTTATAAATTCCTCGGCTGGACATTGACAAACGGCGATCATTACGCGGGTCAGGAGGGCAATAACCCGACCACAGGAAAGCCCTACATTTTGGGCGACAGCTTCATAAAGAGTCCGTTCCATGAAATTCTCACCGCCCAATGGGAGAAGACATACGATTATAAGATCAGATATAATTTTGATGAAACTCAAGAAGCTTGCGCCGGTCCCCACAATAACGGCGACACGGTTGTATTGGCCGATGACTTTAAGACAACCACAACCGGCGCCGACAGCGTTCCCACAAAGAATGGATATGTCTTTGTTGGATGGACGACCGATAAAGCAGAAGTGAATGCAATGTCTTTTGCTGATTTGAACAGTGCAAACACCACGATCTCCGTAACAATTAATGACAGCGATACCGGTGGAAATGTCACCACCGACGAAGACGGTGTAAAATATGTTGACGTCTACGCGGTATGGGCCGTGGATGAAAAAGGCAAGATCGAAGATGGCGGTGCTCAAAACGGCGACGGTATACCCGATTTCAAGCAGGTATTCTATGATTGGGGACTTGCCGGTACTGTCGAGTCCGAATCAAAGACAGGCAAGCTGCCTGTTGACGGTAATGGCTATGAAAATGGCAATAAGGTCGTTGTCAAAGAGCCCGAAGAGAAGCTCGACTGGAAAGAGGGTTATTCCTTCGTGGGTTGGAGCTTCGATAAGCAAAGTGGAATAGGACAGGCGGACGATCTGAAAACGTTCACGCACAAGATACTGGTTCCCGGCGCGTCATTTACTATGGGCGATACGATCAGCGAGGTCGATAAAGAGGGCGATACGCACCCGAACGATAAAGGCGTAACACTATACGCGATCTGGGCGAAGGACGCGATCTATAAGCTGACATATAATCTTAATGATAAAAAAGAGGCGGGCGATGCTCAGACCTATGATGACGAGAAACTCTATCCCGCAGGCGCGTCAATTAATCTTGCCGACCCGAAATATACCGAGACCATAACTGATAGAAATATTGGCGCTTTCGCGGGCTGGATCAACAAAACAGATAATACGTCTTTGGCTAAAATCCAAGACGGCGGCGCTCCGAAAGTGCTTGGTAAAGATGGCAGTCTGATTGATGCCGAGTTGGCGGAGGCTATGATCAACGGTGTGACGTTCGGCACGGATAATATTGAGGTTGTGGCTGTTTGGGCTGAGGATAAGTTCGACCCGAACAAGCCGGATAATGATCCCGATAATCCTCAGGCGCCCGACAGCGTTCCCGACGCGTTCCAGGTTGACTATAACGCAAACGCGGGTACATATCCCGGCCTTAATGAGAAGGATATAAGCGGTATACCCAACGACACCGCCAAATACAGTGTCGGCGATACGGTACATATCGAGGGACTTAGCAATCCGACGTCAACGTCGGGCTGGACGTTTAAGGGCTGGAGCCTGAATAAACCCGACGGCACGGGATACAAACCGGAAACCGAACTACTCTATCAGTCGGGTGACACATTCACCAAGAGCGGCAAGCTTGATATCCTCTACGCGATATGGACAAATGACGACAGATACACCGTGACATATGACGGCAACAAGCCGAGTGGAGCGAGTGACGCAACAGGTGCTCTTCCTCCGGTTAGTGAAAATCATCTCAACGGCGAGACTGTAACGCTTGAGGAGACACCAAACACTTACAGCGTTCCGGGTTACACCTTCCTCGGCTGGTCGGAAGATAAGATCGATGCGGTTGATACCCACGCCAAAGAAGCGGCGGCGAAAGAAAAAATAGTAACAAGTGTTACCATTGACGGAGAAGATGCCACCGTCTACGCGGTATGGGCCGAGGATAAGAAAAACGCCGCAGACGGCACGGAGACCGGCGACGGAATTCCCGACTACAAGCAGGTATTCTATAACGCGGGCCTGGCGGGCACAAGTGGCGATTTCTATGGCACGGTTCCCCATGACCCCACGCCGTATGACGATAAGGCCGAAGTAGTTGTAAAGGCTCCCGAAGATGAATTCTCGTGGACTGATGTCAGCGGCGATACCTATACCTTTATTGGCTGGAGCTTCGTGATCCAAGATAGCGCGACAGCGGAATACAAACACGCGATCATGCCGCCGGGCTATGAGTTCACCATGGCCGATGAGATCAAAATGGAAGGCTATGAAGAAGAAGTACACAATCATAGCAGCAAGGGCGGAGTGACACTGTTCGCGATCTGGGCTAAGGACGCGATCTACAGAGTAAAATATAATCCGAACACCGAAGGCGTCGGCGTCAGCGGAACGGCAAGCGAAGTGTATTATTCCACATATCACGCGCTCGGCAGCACGGCGATGCTTGACACCGCGATAAGCGAAAGCATAACCGTTCCCACCGGCGCGGCGTTCGCGGGCTGGACGCAGGATGATACTTATAAATCAGCCACGGAAATGCCGTATGAAAAAATTGATCCCGAAAAGCTTGTTCACAGTGTTACTTTCACGAGTGATAAAGTGGGCGCTGACAACACCATTGAAGTGTTCGCGGTATGGGCCGCCGACACATTTAATCCGAGTGGTGAGGGAGGCGACGGCAAACCCGACGCTTATCAGGTAAAATATGTTGACGGCAAGCCCGAAGGCGTTGAGGCGAGTGTTGAACAAATGCCGTCGGATAATAAAGAGTATACTCCAGGTGAATATGTCGGAATAAACGACAAAGCCCCCACTCTGGAAGGTTACACCTTCCTCGGCTGGAAGCTGAACGAAGAGAGCACACTGTTGCCGGCGGGCGGAGGATTTCAGAAGTCGCAGGGCCTCGACACGCTTACCGCGCAGTGGGCAGAGATAACCGACATCTATTCCGTCAAGTATGATGCCAACGACGCAAATGGCGATGTTCCCACAGGCGGCACAAACTACAGCCTTGAGAGCGTAATTCTCGTTCAGGGCAACACAGGCAGAACCCCGCTCACGAAAAAAGATGCGGTATTTATAGGCTGGAGCCTTGACAAAAAGACGGAAAATGTCACCGAGAGACCGACTGAAAGATTTTTTGACGCGGGCGCTTCGTTTACTCTTAGTACTTATGAAAGTGATATTAAGGAAAACACCCTCACGCTCTACGCGGTATGGGCGACGGACGCCGAGGGCGGCAGCGACGGCATTCCCGATTATAATCAAATCATCTATCTGCCCGGAGACGCGGCAGGCAATGCCAATAATATGCCTCCCGCGCAGTTGATCCAAACGAGTGAAAATAAGGCGTCAAGCATAACTCCCTCGTGGGATAAGCATGACTTTAAAGGCTGGAAGGTGCAGGACGGCGAGACGACATACAAAGAGGACGCTGATCTGAGCGCTTCGATCAAGCCCGGCAAGGGTCTGGTTCTTGTGGCTCAGTGGAGCGCAACGGGAATGACGCTGACTTATGACTACAACGGCGGTAAGGTTGGAGAAGACGCCGAAAATCCCGAAGGTCCCAAGACTGTATCTTTCACAACCGAAAGCGCGGATTACACAAATCATAAGCTGGCGGCGGAAGGTTCTTTTGACGGTCTTACCGCGCTGCCCACAAAAGAAAACGCGATATTCGCGGGTTGGAGCTTGACGAGATACGAGGCTTCGCTCACGGCTTATCCGAGTGCAGGAGTAATAATAACCGAGGTAAATCTGACGAATTCGCCTACGGTCTACGCGGTATGGCTGGCGGATGTGAACGACGATAACACACCCGACACTATTGCCGACTGCTATCAGGTATTCTATCACGGCAATGGAAATACCGGCGGAACCGTGCCCGATGCAAAGACCGATAACAACGATAAGAACGAGTTTAAGGCCGGCGAAAATATCAAGATCGCGGATAAGGGCGATCTTGTAAGAGACGGCGCGATATTCCTCGGCTGGAGCGAGAAGAACAACTACGGCGCGGCGATCTCGACCCGCAGCGCGGAGGCGGCGATCAAAGAGGACGGCTTCCACGCGGAAGGCGAAACAATGAAGATGTACGATCCGCCCCACAGGATCGACCTCTACGCGGTATGGGCGCTTGACAGAAACGGCGACAATATAGCCGATTATCATCAGGTGATCTATGACAGAGGCTCGGCTCCCGACACGGTTCAAGTGCCGAAAGATGAAAAACAGTATACAAATGAATATAAAAATGTCACGGTTTACGGAAACGATCATACCGAAGTCAATAATGGCGCTAAGCCTTATTGGGAGAACCATGACTTCTTAGGCTATGGCCTTAACAGTCAGAATGAAGATGTCGGAATGAAGCCCGATAAGGGCGGTTGGTACCAGATCGGCGATAAGTTTGACCTTCCCGACAGAGGCGCTATACTCTACGCGATGTGGGGCGGATTGACGGAAGTAACCATTACATATAATGGTTACTCGGGTGACACGGGGGCAGCGCCGGAAGAAGAAAAATATCCCAAAGGCGCGTTCGCGGTAGTTAAGGATAATGGAAGCCTTGGACATGACAAAGCCGTGTTTATGGGCTGGACCAAGAGTTATCCGGGCGGAATTATAAGCGATTTGGCTAATTTAAGCGGCATTGGCGAGATTATCCGAGCCGGCAGCATACTCCAACTTGATAATAATGTCGATCTGTACGCGGTATGGGCGACTGACGCCAAGGGCGGCGAAAACGGCAATACTCCGGACGGAGCCGCGGACTATATGCAGGTGTTCTACACAAAGGGAACATGCAGCAATCCGAATATCAAAGCGCCGATCGATCCGACCGAGTATAATGAAGGCGACACGATCGTTCTCCGCGATCTGAGCGGCGATGGATTCGTAAACGGAATGTGCAGCGTCGATCACAGAACATTCCTCGGCTGGAAATTGCAGGGCGGCGACGACGACAACACATACAAGCCCGGCGACACGATCACTTTGAAAAAAGACAACTATGCCACATACGCCGGCAAGACGTTTGTGGCCCAGTGGGATGACACCTATACGATCAAGTATGCCGCCAACAACGGAACGGAAGAGAATAAAGTAGGCGGCAGCTACAGAAACGGCGATAGCTTTATCGTGCAGGGCCACGGCGATTGGTCAATGAATAACGCCGTATTTATCGGCTGGAGCTTAGATCAGGGATCGCAGCCCGTGAAATCGGCGCCGACCGGACTTTACGCTGATGGTCAAAAGGTTGAAATCAACAGTGTTGTTGAAAAAGCCGACAGTACAAAGACTATCACGCTTTACGCTCAGTGGGCGCAGGATAAATACAGCGTTGACCCGAACGCGGAAAAAGTTGAAACGCCCGACAATATCCCCGATTACGAGCAGGTGATCTACTTTGTAAACGACACGGCGCATGAAAGCGAGTTTAGTCTGACGCCTCCGCGCGACACCAAGCGCTATAAACAAGGCGAGAGCGTAACCGTCAGGGGTATGTCCGACCACAGCAACGGCGACCATAGGGCGCATAAGTTTATCGGCTGGTCCACAACGCAGGGCGCAACGACGAAAGAGCAAGTTGAATATGATCCAAACGATCCGAGTAAGCAAAGCTTCAATATGCCTGCGAACGGCATGGTGCTCTACGCGGTATGGGAAAACGCGGAAATAAGCACCGCGACCCTGACATACAACGGCAATGGCAACAACGGCGGAACTGAACCCGACGCAGTGACATATGACGTTGGCGAATCGGTAGAGAAGCTGGACGAAAACAGCAGAAATCTCCAGAGAGACGGTGCGGTATGGGTCGGCTGGAGCATGGCTCAGCATGACCCGATCACCACGTCAAAGGGACTTGACTACAGAGTGACCTTGCCGCTGAAAATGGACAGCGATATTACGGTTTACGCTCTGTGGGCAGCCGACGAAAACAAAGACGGCACACCCGACTACTATCAGGTCAAGTATGACGGCAACGCGGGCGAAGATGTTAAGGATCTGCCCGTTGACGGTGGAAAATATGATTTGTCGGATAATAAGACCGTAACGGTTGAAGAAGGAACCCCGACCCGCGATGGATACAGATTCGACGGCTGGAGCCTGAACGATCCGACAGGCAGCGACAGCGGAAAATATAACGACAGCGACAACCTCAGATTCTATAAGGTAGGCGACACATTCACAAAGAACGATAAGCTTGATGTGCTTTACGCGATCTGGTCAAAGGATTATACTCTGAAATATGATCCCAATGGAGGCGAGGGTTCGATCGACTCCGTCACCGGAAAGCACACCGGAGAGAGCGCGGATGTTGATAAGAACGCGGACGGAAATATCCACAGAAACGGTCATAAGTTCTTGGGCTGGTCCGAGACGAAGACCGAGGTCGTTAAAACCTATACCGACTATGTTCAGGTTCAGTTCGCGGGCGAAAAAGTCACGTTCACCGACGGCGACATTACACTGTACGCGGTATGGGCCGAGGATAACCTCACGCCCGGCGATGACAGTAAAGGCGACGGAACAGCCGACTTCTATCAGTACGGCTATTTCCCGAACAAGCCGGACGGCGCTTCGGGAAATGTTGAAAACATGCCCGAGCAGCCGACAGGAACATTTGAGCCCGACAGCATGATACCGCTGAGCACAACGGTTCCCACCCTCGAGGGCTACAACTTCGTGGGCTGGAGCCTTAACTCCGACGGCAAGGACGGCAGAAATAGAAATATAGTTACAGGCTCGTTCTCAAAGAATAACAGCTTTGACAAGCTGTACGCGATCTGGGCTGGCTCGTTCACTTTGACTTATGAAGAGAATGGCGGAAGCGGCGGCCCCGCGGTTAAAGACCATATCAGCAGCGGCACCTATGTGACATTCGACGCGACGAAACCGACGCGCGAAGGCTTTGTATTCCTTGGCTGGACAAAGGATAAAACCGCGAACGGCAAGACCTACGGCGACGGAACAGCTCTGCCCGAAATGCCGAACGGACTGCGCATAGAAGAAGACACCACGGTTTACGCGGTATGGGCGAGCGACAGCTTCAATTCGGCGACGCCTGATCCCGGCACACCCGAGGTGACTCCCGAGCCGAATGACGATGTTGCAGACCTCTATCAGGTTCAGTATATCGCGAGCAAGCCCGTTGGCGCGGTAGGGGTTGTGCAGAATGTTCCGGTTGACACGGATAAGCACGAACCGGGCGCTTCCGTCGCGATCCGCAGCGCAAACGGCGCGGCACCCACTCTTGAGCATTACACCTTCAAGGGCTGGTGCCTGAATGTTGATCCGTACGCCGAAAGAGCGGGCGATATTGAAAGCAATACATACCAGATAGGTCAGGTATTCTCAAAGAAGCCGCAGCTCGATAAGCTGTACGCGGTATGGAGCAGCGATGACGAAGTGACGCTCAAATATGACGGAAACGGCAATACCGCTGAAACATCAAGCAAAGTTCCGCCCGACGAGACTCACGTGAGAAACACAACGGCTTCGCTTGCCGATACGAGCGATTTGGGTCTCAAGAGAGATAACGCCGTTCTGCTCGGCTGGAGCAGTGAAGCGCATGAGCCGATAACAAACGCGAACGCTGTTGAGCTTAAAATGGACGCTGTTCTGATGAGTGACAATGTGACGGTTCACGCGTTGTGGGCCGAGGATAAGATCGGCAAAGACGGAGCCGACAATATCCCCGATTACTCGCAGTTCGTATATGACGAGAACAAGCCGAGCGGCGCGGGTGACGTGTTCGGAATGCCCGAAAATGACTACACCGCGTATGAAACCGGCGCGGACGTGAAGCTCAAGGCGATGAACGCAGTGCCGACCCTTGCGAATTACACATTCGCGGGCTGGAGCCTCAATGATCCCGAGGGCGGAGCAATAATCGAGGGCACCGATCAAACGTACGGCGAGGGCGCAAAAAGCTTTACAAAGACCGAAGGTCTTGACACTCTGTACGCGATCTGGCTCGGCGACTACAGCCTGAATTATAACCTGAACTACGACGGAGCGACGGACACGCCGAAGGTTGACAACAACAGCGACAGCTATTATCACACGGGCGAAAATGTGGCAAACGTTAATACACGCTACACGGAATTGTTCGACGCGAACCCAACCAGAGACGGTTACAAGTTCTTAGGCTGGTCGCGCACCAAGCACGATGACATCACAACCAACACCGATCGCGCTCTGGTGACTGACATAGTTACAGATCAGGTAACATTCAGAAGCGGCGACATCAATCTGTACGCAGTATGGGCGCTTGATAAGGACGGCGAGAGCCACGCATATCCGGGTGGCGGCGACGACGTTGAGGACTACACCCAGTATATCTATGTTGCCAACAAGCCGCTTGGCGCGGCAGAGGCCGAGGTTCAGAACATGCCCGAGAACGATAAGGGCGGACACAAGACGGGCGATACCATAACGATCAGCTCGTTGACCGCTCCCGAACTCGATGGATATGACTTTATCGGCTGGAAGCTCAACGACGGCGCGATAATTCCCGGAACCGAAACCGGTGTATATGAAAGCGCGACCTTTACCAAGGGCGACGGTCTTGATGTGCTTGAAGCGCAGTGGGCAGGATCATACCGCCTGACCTATAACTCCAACTATCAGTCAGGCGATGAGGACACCGCGAAAGACGACAGCGCGCACTATTACAAAGACGACAGCGCGCCTTTGGCGGCGAGCGCTCAAAACCTGCCGGACGGAAAGACGTTCACAAAGGACGGCGCGGTATTCCTGGGCTGGACCAAGGCATCTCCCGCGCCCGGATTGGTGACAAGCCACACGGAGGAGAGAAACGCCGGCATAGTCGGATCCGTTAAGTTTGAAACCGACGACATCGACGTTTACGCCGTTTGGGGCAAGGATACCAAGGGCGGAGCCGACGGATCCGACGGCAAAGCGGATTACAAGCAGGTATTCTATGACAAGAACACCGAGTCAGAGGATGTCACCGCGCCAACCGACGCGAACACATACGGAAGCGGCGATCAGGTGACTGTTCAGAGCCTTGACAGAAACGATTACAAGGATCACACCTTCCTCGGCTGGAGCACCAACAAGTATTACAACCCCGACGAACCGGGCGATGATAAGCTGTATCAGCCGGGCGATACCTTTAGAGTTGAGAATGAAATCAAATCAACTCCGGACGGTATCACCCTGTACGCGGTATGGCGCTCGCTCTACAAGGTCGTATATGACCGCAACGGCGCTGACAACGGCGCGCCTAACGAGGGCGGAAACGCTTACGCGCCGGGCGACATGATCGTTCTTCAGAACGAGAACACGCTGACGCGGAATAACGCGGCGTTCATCGGCTGGAGCGAGAAAAAGATTGAAGATCCCGTGACGGCGGAGCCCAAAGCGGACGATCCGAACGGATTCCACAAGGTGGGAGACAGAATTCCGTTTAAGCTTGACGAGGGAAGCTCCGACACCATGACGGTATACGCGGTATGGGCTGTAGACAGCAACGACAACAAGACCGCGGATTATCTGGAGCATGTTGTTAAATACAACGTAAACACTCAGATGAGCGGCAATGACGTTTACAATTCACAGCCCTATCCCCCGGAGGCGGCTGTGGTATTGGATGATTTTGAAGCCGCGAAAGAACATTATAAGGATCAGTTTAAGAAAGAGCTCGAGGCTCCGAGCGGATATGTGCTGATAGGCTGGACCCGGACGAACATAGAGGGCAAAAAATACGACAAGGATAATACCATGGACTTCCCCTTGATCGAGAGCGGACTTATCATGGGAAATGCGGACGTTACCGTATACGCAGTATGGGCTCAGGATACGTATAATTACAAAGAACCCGGCACGGACGGATCCGACAGCATGCCCGACTTGTATCAGGTAAGATATGACGCGAACGACGCGGGCGATACTCCGAAGGCTACAAACGTTCCGGTATGCAGCGACCAACACGCGCCCAATACCGAGGTAACGGTTCTTGGAGTAAACGGCGCGGAGCCGACGCGCGAGGGTTATGTGTTCGCGGGCTGGAGCCTGAATGACCCGAGCGGCAACGGCAAAAAGCTTGACGGCAGTCTCTACAGAGTGGGCGACACGTTCACAAAGAGCGCCAAGCTCGATGTTCTGACGGCCATATGGACCAAGGATTACGGCGTGCTCTACCACAACAGCGCGGAGGAAGACAAGACCGCGCAGGGCAGAAGCACCTATCCCAAGGACGCGGAAGCGCAGTTCTCGACTCTTGATCAGATCAAGACCGAAGGCTTTGACAGATCGGGCGAGGGTCTGGCGTTCGTCGGCTGGACGCTTGACAACAGCATCGGCACGAACGGCGTTGTGACAAGCCTTGACGATCTTAAAAAGGGCGAGGAAAGCGTGCTTTCGACCTCATTCAAGTTCAGTGACGAGAATGTCGGAAAGTACATAACAGACGACGACCTTACGCTTGACGTATACGCGCTGTGGGCGGAGGACGCCTACGGCGGCGGAAGCGATCCCGATGTTCCGCAGGCGGATAAGACGGCCGACATGTATCAGGTTAAGTATGACGCCAATATTCCCGCTGATCAGCCGGGAGTAACGGCTGAGAACATTCCGGTCGACAGCGGAAAATACGAGGCGGGAATTCTCGTCACGGTGATCTCGGCAGGCGGCATGCCGCACCGCGGTATGTATAACGGCCAGGCCTACAGCTTCGCGGGCTGGAGCAACAATAAGGATTATGAGATAGGCGGCGAAAACGCCGAGGGTGACTTCCTTAAAAACGCGGGAGAAACATTCACCAAGTCGGTGGGTCTTGACACCTTGTACGCCATTTGGACAACGGACAGCTTCGCCTACTCCGTGGAGTATAACTACGATTGGGACAAGGATAAAGGCTGGACGAATAAGGCGAAGGTCAGGGACGGCAGCGACGCTCCTGCTGATGATTCGTCATACGCCAGAGGCCAGGCGGTAACGCTGCTCGGCGGCGACAGCCTCGAAAAGGAAGGCGCGGTATTTATCGGCTGGACAAGAAACAGCGTTATCGGCGAAGATCAGCTCAACGCTAACGGAAACGTTACCAAAGAGCCTACGAGCAACTTCTTTAAGGCGGCTGCTCAGGCACAGATGCAGCCCAGTAACACGACGGGCAGCACAAAGATGATCATGTACGCCGTATGGGCCGAAGACTCCAACAAGGACGGAGTTGCGGATTATACTCAGATCATCTACGATCCGGGAACCGCGGGCGACGACGCTAAGGGAATGCCCGTTATGTCAACGGCGGTAACTCCGAATTCCGACGCAAGTCTGGCGAGCACGCGTCCCACATGGACGGGACACACATTCGGCGGATGGAAGATCATCAAGCCCGAAACGGCGATCGACAGTATGACGTATCAGCCGGGCGGACAGATACATGTTCCCGCCGAGGGCCTGACCGTTCAGGCGGTATGGGATGACACCTACAGCGTTATCTATCATTCCAACTCCGGCGACGAGACGGATGCAGACGTTGTCGCCGAGGATAAGTACCACAATCCGGGCGAGAGCGTGACGCTCAGCGAGGAATTCCAGAACAACGATATCAAGAGCAAGCAAAAGGGCAAGAACCTGCTGTTCATCGGCTGGACAAAGACCGAACCCGGCGCCGACAAGGGCTACGGCTACGGCGGCGCGGGCGACACAAAGCCGATCCCGACGCTTGAGACATCGGTTACGATCGAGGGCAAAGCGAATGTTGACGTATACGCCGTATGGGCGGTCGATAATTACAGTTATAAGCAGCCCGGAACAGAGGGCGCCGATGATTATCCCGACATGTATCAGGTTAAATATGACAAGAACTGCGATGATGAAGTTGCCCACATGCCCGTATGCAGCGACACGCACATGCCGAACACGGACGAGACGGTTCTGGGCGACGGCGGATTTGAGCCGACGCGCGAGCATTACGCGTTTGACGGCTGGAGCCTGAACGACCCGAGCGGCAACGGCAAAAAGCCTGACGGCAGCCTTTACAGGATCGGCGACGTGTTCCGCAAGAGCGATAAGCTTGACGTGCTCTACGCGGTATGGCACAAACTCAGCGAGGTTACTTTGACCTATGACGGCAACGGTAAAACCGGCGGAGATGTTCCGGATCCCGAGATCCATGAGCAAAACAGCGTTACGCAGCTCGCGGAAAATACCAAGAACCTCACAAGAGAAAAAGCGATATTCAAGGGCTGGAGCGAGCTCAGGCACGATCCGATCACATCGAAGGCGGCGGAGGAACTGGCGGTGACGTCGGTTACTCTCGGCACGAGCAACAAGACGGTTTACGCGCTGTGGGCGGCTGACAGTTACGGCAGCGGCACAAACAGCGATCCGCAGCCCGACAATATTGAGGATTACTATCAGTACAGATACGACGCCAATCTCGACAGCGTCGGCGGAATCGGAACCGTCGAGGGTATGCCGAACGATCCGAGCGGCAGATACGACGCGGGAAGTCAGATCACTCTGCCCGAAAGCACGGCGGCGCCCGCGCTCAGCGGCTACACCTTCCGCGGTTGGAGCCTCAATGATCCCGAGGGCAACAATATTATAGTAGGAACCGAGAATGGAACCTACGAAGAGATCCCCAACGCGTTCGTGAAGACAGACGGTCTTGACGTGCTCTATGCCGTTTGGGACGGCGAGTACAGTCTGAAGTATGATCTTAAGTACAGCCTTGACGAGCTGAGCGAAATCAGCGGCACGGTTGACGACGCGACAATATACTACCATAACACTTCCGTGACCCTTGACAAGACCGAGATCAAGGAGATCGACGAGAAGACGAGCGGACTCACGTTTGTCGGCTGGAGCAAGACAAAGCCGACAAAGGTTGTAGACAGCAGCAGTGACCTTAATGATCTTGAAATGGTCGAAAGCGTCACATTCGGCTACAAAAACGAGACGGTATACGCGGTATGGGCGGTCGATACCAACAACGATAGGGATGCTTCGGATAAGAACGGCGATAATATCCCCGACTACTATCAGTACAGATATGACGCCAATCTGCCCGCGGAAGGAACCGTTCAGGGAATTCCGAGCGTTCCGCTCGATACAAAGTACACCGCGGGTCAAAACATAACAATACCCAACAGCGCGCCCACATTCGACAAATACAGATTTGTGGGCTGGAGCCTCAACGATTCCAAGGGCGGCAACATCAGAGTAGGATCGTTCACCAAGACCGATAAGTTCGATGTGCTGTACGCGATCTGGGAGCTTATACCCACATACAAGCTCATTTATGATCCAAACGGAGAGAGTTATGAGATCACAGGCTCTATTCCCGAGGTTGACGGAAATCCTGTCAATACCGAGATCACGCTTGAATCAAATGACGACGCGCGTATCAAGAAGCAGGGCAGAACGTGGATAGGCTGGACGCTCACAAAGCACGGAGACATATCAAATCTCGACGTTCTTAATGAGATAACCGACAGAGTTACGAGCGTGACGTTCACCTCGCCCGCCAATATCACGGTTTACGCGCTGTGGGCGGTTGATGAGAACGGCAGCAGCAGCTCCGTGACCCCCGCGACGCCGACGCCGGATCCGGACGTATCGCCCGATCCCGACGCGACGCCCGCTCCCACGGCTGCTCCGATAGCTCCCGACGGCGTTCCCGACTATTATCAGTTCAGATATGACGAGAACAAGCCGAGACTCGCGAGCGGCAGCAATGTTGAGAACATGCCGGCAAGAGACGCCACAAAGTATGACGCGGGAAGACCCGTTACTCTGGCGGAGTCAAAGACGGCTCCCACGCTTGACGGCTACACATTCATGGGCTGGAGCCTTAACGATCCGAGAGGAAAAAATATTCTGAGCGGAACCGAAAACGGCATATACGGCGCGGACATTACATTTAACAAAGGCAGCGGCGAGGATGTTCTCTACGCGATATGGTCGGGCGCTTACGGACTCCATTACGACAATAACGGAGGCGCCGGAACGATCACAGATGACAATCCGTACAACAACGGCAACATGGTAACTCTCAGCGACAATAAGGGCGCCGAGGGAGCTCCGATAATGACAAGAAGCGGCGCCGTATGGCTCGGCTGGACCGAATCCGCGGTACATGATATTATAAACGGATTTAAGGCGGAAGCAGCCGTTCAAGACAAAGTAACGGAGATAACCTTCCCGAGAAGCGACGTCACCGTATACGCGCTGTGGGCAAAGGATACGCTGAGCGCTCCGTACGGCACAAACGGCGGCGACGGAATACCCGATTACAGACAGGTATTCTACAACAAGAACTTTGTTGACACCAACAGTTCGGTTGAGGCGCCCAAGGACGGCAAAGAGTGCAGCTTGAACGAGAGAGTCGTTGTGCAGAGTCTCGACAAGAACGAGCGTACAGGCTACACCTTCCTCGGATGGAGCACAAATCCGAGCGCGGGAGAGGCTGACAGCCTCTATAATTCGGGCGATTGGTTCTCGATGCCCGATAATCCGGACGGCGTAACGCTCTACGCGATATGGCGCGCGAATTACGGCGTTGTATATAACGGAAACGGAAACACCGACGGCGATGCGCCCGTAAGCGACGCGATTTACGGACCGGGTTCGGAGTTCAATCTGCAGGGTCAGGGAACGCTCAAGAAGTCCAAAGCCGTATTCGCCGGCTGGGTTGACAGCAACAGCGCCGGAAAATATATCGGAACGACTATCACCGAGGTTCCCGGAAGCGAAGTTTGGGCTCCGGGTCATCACACGGCGTTTATCGGCGACAGCGATAAGCCCGAGACCATGACGCTGTACGCGGTATGGGCGGCCGATGAAAACGAGGACGGCGTACCGGATTACAGCCAGGTATTCTACGAGGCGGGCGCGAGCGGCGAAGTCGTTTACAACATGCCCGATCCCCACACCGGCGTTGTCGGTGAGACAACATCCGTAGCGCGTCAGACCCCCGCGAGAGTCGGATATAACTTCGCGGGCTGGACGACCGAAAGCCTTACACCCGATGAAAACGGACAGACCTATGGATATGACCGGACGGCGAGACAGGTATCGCACTTCAACATGCCGAACCACAGCGTTGTATTCACCGCGCAGTGGACGCCGGTTGATCTGGAGATCTACTATGAAGCGGCGGGCGGATCGATTATTCACGACGACGTTCCGGGTGACAATGATATGGTAACGCACACGCATATCTATCCCGACACTCCGCTTGTTTACGGCGAGACTGTAGAACTCTATAATCCCGCGAATACGCCCAAAGTCCAGATGAAGCTTGACGGCGCGGTATTCGAGGGCTGGAGCCTTACCGACACCGTGAATGAGGACGGAAGCGCGGTCAAGTACGCGAGAAAAGAGGCTATGCCTCCGCTCATCACTCAGATAGACGAGCTGACGCAGCCGGTTGTTGTATACGCGGTATGGGCGGCTGACTCATTCAGCGCGGATCCCGATAAGCCGAACGGTGACGGTGTGCCCGACTACACGCAGGTTCGCTACGACGGAAACGGCAGTGGCGACACCGTCACCGGCGTTCCCACCGACAACGGCAAGTACACGCCGGGCAGCACGGTTGACCTGCAGGTCGGCACACCCGTAAGAGACGGCTATGAGTTCATCGGCTGGAGCCTGAACGAGCCCAACGGAACAACGGCGGTTGACAAGAGCTTCACCAAGAGCGACGGACTTGACGTTCTGTACGCGATATGGAGCAGCGGCGAGTATAAGATCAAGTACCACGCCAACACCAACGCGAGCGAAAACGCCGAGACGGATATTTACGAGTCTGAGGAGGCATACGGCTCCAATAGGAGTGTCGCGCTTGCCGAAAGCATCACATGGGCCGACAGCAAGACCGGATTTGCGGCGCCCAAGGGTTACGCGTTCGCGGGCTGGAGCGCGACAAAGCCCGACAAGCAGACCTACGATGACGGCGAAAAGCTTCCCGAGCTCAGCAAATACGTGACGTTCGGAACATCCGACATCGACGTATACGCGGTATGGGCCGAGGATAAGAGCGGCACCAACAACAGCGGAGGCGAGCCCGGAACGGAGCCCGACAACATTCCCGACCGTTATCAGGTGCGCTATGTCGGCGGCCTGACTCCCGAGCAGATCGCGGCGGGCGAGAAGGTAACGGGAATTCCCGTTGACAACAAGCCTTACAGCGCGAATGAAGATGTTACGGTAAAATCCGACGAAAACGGAGTTCCGACGACCACGCTCAAACTCAACGGCGTTCCGTATGTATTCAGCGGCTGGAAGCTCAATGACGGCGAAGTATACCGGCCCGGCGGAACCTTCAAGAAGTCCGACGGACTTGATGTCCTCACGGCTCAGTGGACGGTCGCGGAGAATATCTACAGCGTTGTCTACGACGCGAACGGCGGCGTAAAGGTTGACCCGAGCAGCGATATGCCTAACGATCCGCTCAAGTACGCTTTGAATGAGCAGATCACAACGGCGGCGGGCGACAACCTCAAGAAGGACGGCGCGGTATTCATCGGCTGGGTTAAGAAGGCCGATTATGACGCGAACGCTGATTACTTCAAGAGTGTGATCGATAAACAGCCCGATGATGAGACGCAGGCGAGGATCCACGGCGCAGGAACGTTGGTTGAGCTGGTTCCCGACGGCGGCGCGAGCGTGACAATGACGCTGTACGCTGTATGGGCGGCTGACGTTGACAGCGACGGTTCCGCCGATTACCTCGAGCACAGAGTCGTATATGACGCGAATCTGGGCGATGCAGACGCGGCAGCGGCGAATGTTAAGCACATTCCTGTTGACAACAATCCGTACAGAGTGGGAGCTTACATTGAAGTTCTTGAGGCGGACCGCTCGGTTCCCACCCGTGATGACGGATACCACTTCGTCGGCTGGAGTCTGAACGATCCGAACGTTGAAGAGGCGGATTACGACAAGCTCTACGCGGCGGGCGACAGCTTTGCCAAGAACGAGGGTACCGATACGCTGTACGCGATTTGGACGACGGATTACACGCTCACATATAACAAGAACGACAACGGCGAAGAGTCAAACGACTATCTGTCAAGGCTGATATTCTCACACAACGAGACGGCGACGCTTGCCGAGATCTCGACGATAGACAGCAGAGAGCCCGGATTTGCCTCAAGAGAGGGATACGCGTTCGTCGGCTGGACACTTGACAAGAATGTCGGAACAAACGGCGTTGTGGCAAGCCTTGATGAAATTAACGGAAAGACAGTAACCTCGGTTACTTATGACGACGAGACAATAGCGAAATACGTAGACCCGACGACCGGAAATCTGACGGTGTACGCTCTGTGGGGCGAGGACAACATCGGCAGCACGGGCGAGATCGAACCGTCGCCGACGGACGATCCGAGCATCACGCCGGATCCCGACGCGACTGAGAAACCGACGCCGGATCCCGACGCTACGGAAGAACCCGCGCCCACGCCGGGCAAACCGAGCAAACCCGACGGCATACCCGATATTTATCAGGTAATGTATGACGCGAACCTGACCGAGGCGGAGATCGCCGCGGGCGTAACGGCCGCGAATGTTCCGAACGACGGCGGAAAGTATGAGCTTGGCGCTTCGGTAGATGTTCTGAACGCTCCGACGCGCGCGGGTGACACGGGCATGACCTATCACTTCAAGGGTTGGAGCCTGAACAGCCCCGCCGAAACGGACGGCAGCCTCTATCAGCCTGGCGAGACCTTCACAAAGACCGGCGGCCTCGATGTGCTTTACGCGATCTGGGAGCCCGACAGCAGAGTTTACAATGTTGTTTATAACGGCACGACGGCGACCGAGGGCGAAGCGCCGATCGATCCCGTGCCGTACGAGCTCACCGATGAGATCAACGCCTCCAACGAGGGCGAACTTAAAAAGAGCGGAGCGGCGTTCGTCGGCTGGACGGCCAACAAGGCGGTCGCGGACGATCTGCTGAACGCGAACGGCAATGTAACGCGGGCGCCCGAAGGTCTGATAAAGACGGGCGATCTGGTTCCGTTCACGCTCGACGATCCCGAGGGCATGATAATGACAATGTACGCGGTATGGGCCGAAGACAGCAACGGCGACGGCATCGCGGATTACGCTCAGATCCTCTATGAGCCGGGCGTTCCCGCGGGAGAGGAAAGCGCTGTAACGGGCATGCCTCACAATCCCTCGCTTGTAACCGACGGCGTCGGAACGGTCGCCGGAGCGGTTCCGAGCAGAGAGGGCGGCTACAGCTTCACGGGCTGGAAGATCAAGAACGATCCCGCGAGCAAGCTGTATCAGCCCGACGAAGTGATCACCGACATTCCGCCCACGGGCCTTGTGCTTGTGGCGCAGTGGAGCGGCGCGGAGCTGTCGCTGACGTATCACGCCAACGAGGGCGCGATCACCTATAACGGCGACGGCGGCGAGATCACCGTTGACTCGGTTGAACACAGCGCGGTTTACGGAAACACATGGACATACGGCGAAAAGGTAACGCTCGATCCCGACGGAAAGCTCACGCTTACCAGAGACGGAGCGGCGTTCGCGGGCTGGAGCCTGACGCAGAACACAACGGTATTCTTAAGACAGGAAGCGATGCCCGAGATCATAACAAGCATTGACTCGCTGACCGGCAGCGTTGACGTGTACGCGGTATGGGCGGCCGACAGCTACGGCGGAGATCCCGATCCGAGCGTGACCGATCCCGACAGCATACCCGACTACAAGCAGGTTCGCTACGACGGCAACGGCGGCGGAGAGCCGGTTGAAAACGTTCCCGTTGACAAGGGCGGGTATGTTCCGGGCGACGATGTTGAGGTTAAAAGCGAGACCCCCGTTCGCGAGGGCCACGAGTTCCTCGGCTGGAGCCTGAATTATAACAACGGTTCCGGAACCAAACCCGACGGTAATCTCTATCAGGCGGGAGACTTCTTCACCAAGGGCGACGGACTTGATGTTCTGTATGCTATTTGGGATGCGGTCGAGGCGACACCTGCGCCTTCGCCCGATGTAACGCCTGAGCCGGATGCGACTCCGACGCCCACGGAAGAACCGATACCCACGGAAGAGCCTACGGAGGAACCCCTGCCCACGCAGGCGCCCGCACTGAAGCTGACATACGACGGCAACGGCGCTGACGGCGGCGAGGTACCGGTTGACAACACCGACTACGGACCGGGCAGCGTGGCGGCCCTTAAGGACGGAAGCGTGAGAAGGACCGGCGCGGTATTCCTCGGCTGGAGCCTTAAAAAGACAGATAAGCTCATCACAAGCGCTGCCGAACAGGCGGCGGCCGAAATAACGGACGAGGTAGTATTCAGCGACGGCGACATCACGGTATACGCGGTATGGGCTGAGGACGTAAAGGGAGACAGCACAGCGGCAACTCCGCCTCCGGCGGCCACGGCCGACCCGAGCATCACGCCCGATCCTGATGCGACCGCAGCGCCGACGCCCACGACGGGTCCGGCGATATACCCCGACGGAAAACCGGACTATAAGCAGGTCATTTATAACCTTAACTACAGCACGAGCGCTATACCGCCGATCGACAAAGAAACGCACGAGTCGGGCGAGACCGTAACTGTAACGAGCGAAAAGCCGACGAGAAGCGGCTACAACTTCCTCGGCTGGAACAGAGACGCGAAGGCGGCAGATGCGGAATACACCGCGGGAGACACCTTCCTGATGCCTGGCGAGGGAATTACCCTCTACGCGGTATGGAAGCCCGTATCCACCGGCGGCGGAAGCAGCGGCGGCGGTGGAGGCGGCGGAGGCGGATGGTATCCGTCACCGACAGCCACCCCGACGGCGGCGCCCGAGCCGACGCCCGCTCCGAGCACCGGAGGCAGCGGAAGCGGCACAGGCGGCAACACGCCGCAGCTTAACCACGAGGATCACTTCGCTTACATCGTGGGCTATCCCGAGGGCGACGTTCGTCCCGAGAATAACATAGCCCGCGACGAAGTGGCGACGATATTCTTCAGAATGCTGACCGACGAATCACGCAGAACGTATTGGTCACAGACCAACGGTTACAGCGACGTTTCGGCGGATCTGTGGTCCAACAACGCGGTATCAACGATGAGCAACGCGGGAGTTCTTACCGGATATCCGGACGGCAGCTTCATGCCTGACGCGTTTATCACAAGAGCGGAGTTCGCGGCGATAGCGGCGAGGTTCGACAGCGGCGACTATGACGGAGTTGACATGTTCAGCGACGTATCGGGCCACTGGGCTGAGGAGTACATCAGAAGAGCCGCGGCGAGAGGCTGGATAAACGGCTATGAGGACGGAACCTTCAGACCCGACCAATACATCACGAGAGCCGAGGCGATGACGCTTGTCAACAACATACTGAACAGACACGTGACCGTCGAAGGTCTGCTCGAGGGAATGATAACATTCACCGACAACAGCGACCCGAGCGCGTGGTACTACACAGCGGTTCAGGAAGCGACGAACTCTCACTACTATGAGAGGGCGGAAGGCGAGACCAACGAGACGTGGACTGAGATCAGACAGCCGCGCGACTGGGCACAGCTTGAAAAAGAATGGTCCACATCGCGCAGCGCGGGAATACAGGACTCGGTATATCCGCAGTAGAAACAAAAAGAGGGGGCGTTCCCATTCGGGAACGCCCGTTCTTTATTTTAATTCATTATCAAATTACATATATTTTGCGCTTTAATTCTCAAAATCGGTAAAATATTATCTAAATTAAACAAAATCCTTGAATTTGTATTTTAAAAGTGCTAAACTATTTACTAGTTATGTAACATAGTGGTTTTCTATGTATTAAAAAAATTCAGATGAGGAGAGATGTTTTATGAAGAGAAAAACGAGACGGCTTATGTCCATGCTGCTGGCACTTATGCTTGTGGCGACCACTCTTCCCGGAATGACGATTTTTGCGTCGGGGGGGGTCAGTCTAATGACGGCATAGCCCTGACGGCGGAGACGCCGGGCGGCGTTACCTTCACCGGCAGCAACGGCGAGGCCAAAAAGGCGGACGGCTCAGGTCAAGATGATGAGCTCTTGAACTGGATCACCGCGGAACTTGACGGTGACGGCAATGCTATAATAACCGGTTATAAGTATATCCAAGGCGCGGGTGGCTCGCCTCTTGATATAACTATTCCTTCATATCTGCAGACCGGCACCGCTCAGGATGGCAATGTAACAAAGCATCCCGTTGTCGCTATAACGGACGATGTTTTTTCGGGCTGCGAGCTGACAAGTGTTAAGTTTGCCGATACCGAGACAGATCCATGCGCGATCACGAGCATCGGCGCGAGAGCTTTTGCATCAAACGCTTTTTCGGAAATAACTTTGCCCGATTCGGTTACAGAAATGGGCTTCGGCTGCTTTACCGGCAACGACACCAAGCTTACAACCGTTAAGCTTCCCGCTAATTTGACATCTGTTCCCGAGAACTGTTTCTATAATTGTGTTAAGCTGGCGAATATCACTCTGCCTGACGGTCTCGAAACAATTGGCGCCAGAGCTTTTTACGAGTGCGATGCTTTAAGATATATAAAGATCCCCGCAAGTGTTCAAACGATCGGAACACAGGCGTTCTCGAACATTGACGCGGATATGCTTATCGACTGCACGGCTTTTGATCCCAATGAGATTGCCGACGCGCCCTGGGGAAATGCCGACGGCTATGTTGAGTGGGATCCCAACAGTGATTTTTATAAAAACGATTCTCCGTTTTTGATCGATCCGGCTACAGGCAAAATTCACGGCCTTAAGTCAAACGTTACATATCAAGACGGAAAACTTGTGACCGATAAGGGTTACACAAATGATAAGAACGACTATAGATATTATGTAAATCAGGCGCTCGGCGGCGGCAGCACCTCTCCCACATCGGCGCCCAAGCCCACGGATACACCTAAACCTGTTCCGACTCTTGACCCGAACGCAGAAAAATATACATATAATTTTACGGAGAACTTTATTTCTTCAAACAAGTTTACCGAAGACAGATATGTAAGTTTTGGATCACCGAAAAGTACGGAACTTCCTGCAGATCCTGAAGTTAAGTATGATAATAAGATATTTACAACGGCATTCGCTCCAAGCGGAGGCAGCAATTATGTATATATTAAATTGCCAAAAGCCGGTAAATGCAGATTGGTTTATCAAGATACCGGTTCATTTAGAGTAGGAGTGAGCGGCACCGATAATTCGTCCGTTGAATTTAACAGCCAAAACGGTACTCGTCCCGACAGCAGCGATTCATCAGCGTCAAATGTTGTTTACTTTGATTTTGACTTGTCGGCAAATGTAGATTATACAATTAAAAGAAACGGTTCGTCACAATATCTTTGCTATATTGAAGTGATTTTTAACGGCGGAAGCGTTGAGCCTTCGACTCCCACGCAGACGCCCGAGGCGGGCGGCGACGTTGAAACGCCTTCTCCCTCACCGACAGCGGAAGCGAGCGCACCCACAGATGAGCCCTCTCCCACACCCGCGTCCGGCGGCGAAACAGGCGATATAATAGATTTTAGCAATGGTATACCAAGCGGAGGTCCTATTGCATTTGAAAATATGACAACACCGACATCTTTATCAAATGCTGTAGTGATGACTTACAAAGGACAGGAGTATACATTTAATTCATCGGTTTCATTGACTAAAAACAGCAGTGCTTTTTCGTTGACACCAACGGCTGATGTTACTTGTGTAATTTTCTGCACTTCTGGGAAAAAGTTTAATGTATATAAAGATGGGACACAAGAGAAAAGCTATCCTCAATCAGATAATAATGGCATTTGTACAATTTCTTTAACGGCAAATAATCTGTATAAAATAGAAGCTCGTGATACTCAAGATTTATACGGTATTTTGCTTGACTATGACACTGCCGCATCATCATTGTCGCTTGAGCCTCTGGCGGCTGATAACTCCGAGCCGGAGATCGTGCCTCTTTCGGCAGCGGCTTCTGCGGGCGAATATAATTATCTCTCCGTTGACGGAGACAAAGCTGATAACATAGGCAAGCAAGGCACGCTGAACATAGACGTTCCCGTAAGCGTTCCGAAGCTGAATGCCGAAGGAACAGCAACGGGCGAGTCAATAACAATAACCGGCATAGCGGACGGCGCCTTTGGCTCGCGCCCCATGAACTATGTGCTGAAATCCATTGATTTCACCGATATAAATATGACCGAGGTTCCCTCAAGCGCGTTCTGGAACGCTCAGCACATGACGAACGTGATTCTGCCCGAGGGAGTTGAGACCATAGGAAAGTATGCGTTCCGTAAGTGTCAAGCCCTGACAGAGCTGACTCTTCCTTCAACTCTCACTCGGATCGATTACTGGGCTTTCCGTCAGTGCGACAAGATGAAAACCGTGACGTTTAACACTGTCGCGAAAAACGGAACCGATTATTCGGAATCCGACGCTAAGAACGCGCCTTTGACGCGCATTGACCGCGGCGCTTTCTCACGCTGCAACGCTCTTACGGAAATTAACATGAAGGGCACTGTGATGGGCTCTATTCAAGGCGTTGTAACAGCAGGCGACACCGTTGTTAACGAGGAGTCGATCGCAACCCATCCTTACGGCGCGTATTACGCCACGATCAATTACAAAAACGGAGAAAAAGACACTCCCTATACTGTGACCGATACGACCGGAGATTGGCAGTTTAACAGAGTTACCGGAGATATTGTATATTATTTGGGCACAAACGTTGGTGAAAACGCAAGACTTGAAATTCCCACCAAGCTCACTTACACGCTGAACGGTGAGAATAAAGATGTTACGATCACAGGCATAGCGCAGCCCGAGGAGAACACTCCGATATTGGACAGTGACGTCAATAAGAATCTTAACAGTTCAAAAACGTCAAACGATCACGGCATAGGAACTCTCGTAATTCCCCCGGGAATAAAGAATATTAACGATTCCGCGTTCTACGGCTTGTATGTCGGAAAAATCGAATTCGGAAATCCTTCCACCGTTGAAAAGATCGGATACCGTGCGTTTGGCTGCGCGATAAACTCCAAGACAAGAGAATATGAAAAGCAGTTTGCGATGTCTGATCTTGTTCTGCCCGAGTCACTGCTCACTATTGAGGATATAGCGTTCGAGGGCCGCATACTCAATCAAACCAGAAAAGAAAAAGTTACAAGCACCAAAGAAGGCGTTGCTGATCCGGAAGTCGGAGTCCTCGAAATACCGAAGGATGTGACCAGAGTTTCATCCTCCGCTTTCCATAATGCGGAAGGCGTCGGCAAGATTGTTATAGACCAGTATCTCTATAACGAGGATGACGAAAACTATCATCGCTCGCCTCCCGGAGTTTCTTCGTACACGCCGTTCGGATTTAAGGTTCCGACGGAACTTACAAATGCGGGAATATCGCAGCTCGTGTCCCAGTATATGGACAGCGGCGAGCCTATGTTCTCGGATTATAAGCTCGACGTCGATCCCGTGAACCCGACGCACCCGATTGCCGCAAAGCCTGCCGGCGCTGTCGGCACGGAAGGCTACAGCAATGTAAACGCGGCCGTTATAAATATCGGCGCGATCATGCCCGAAATGACTACGCCGGTATATAAGCTTGAATACACACCTAACGGAAAGAAGACGGATAATACGACCAGTATCAACACAGAGTGGTGGTCGCAGTATGCAGTTCCTGAGAATGAGAGTAGTCAGGCAATTGAAGGGGCCGGTGAAACATACAATGAATCAAAACCATATACACTTGATTTGAACAACATTCTGGGCAACGGTCTTGTGACGTTCCATGTAAATTACAGACCCACCGGACAAGAAATTTCCGAGGATAGGTACAGAAATGTCAGAGTGAATATATTCCACAAGCATCTATATGACGCAAACGATGGAGACGGCACTGTTCCGATTGCGGATGACGGAATTGATCAAAACAACACCGGCTATCAAAACGAGGAAAATGTCGGCACGCCCGGCGCTAATGAGGCATTTGTCGAGACATACGGCGTTTCGGTTGACAACAACAAAAAAGTTGACGGCAGCAATAATCTCACGAAGACCGGTTCGGTATTTATCGGCTGGTATGTAGTTGAGGCCGACGAAACCGGCGTTATGACGAAACCCGCGGAAATAGAGACTTCGCTCACCGAGGCCCCGAATTTTGGAGATAAGTTTATTGACATGACAAGCTCCGCGGACAATGTAAAGCTCGCAATGGGAACAAAGGACAGAACGCTCTACGCGGTATGGGCGGTTGACGAAAACGACAACGACATTCCCGACTACAACGAGGCCAAGCTTGTGTATGATATGAACGGCGGTACATACAGCGTTCCGGCAGCTTCTCAAACAACGAACCGGTATGAGACTATGGTTCCGCGTCAGCCGAATTATGAGCTTGATGAAAGCATTAATCCCACTCGAGGCGGCTTTGTATTCCTCGGCTGGACGGAGGAACAGCAGAATGATATTATGGCCGATGAAAAGATCGCTGCGGCTGCGGATAAACTTGTAACAACTGTTAACACATCAGCCGCGACAACCACCGATCCGAAGACGGTATACGCGCTCTGGGCGGAAGATAACTTTGATTATAAAAATCCTCCCGAAAACGATACCGACGATACCAAGAAAGGTCCCGATAACATCGCCGACTATCAGCAGGTAGTATACTTCGGCAACGAGCCCGAGGGAGTTCCCATAAAGGCGCAGAATATCCCGCAGGATGAGGAATCTTACACAGCGGGACAGAACGTAACCGTTCTGCCCGGAGATGATAATCTTCCGACGCTGGGAGGCTACAAATTCCTCGGCTGGTCGTTCGATCCTAAAAGCGTAACTCCGACGCTTCAGCCGAAGGAAACATTCCAAAAAGGAAACGGTCTGATAAAAATTTACGCGGTATGGGCAGCGGAGACATTCGGAGTTGTTTATCACGCGAACAACGGAAGTGATCCGGAAGCGACAACGACAGACTTCAAGGAATATGCCCGCAATCAATTGGTTGAGCTGCTTGAAAACGAGTTCAATAAAGCCGACGCCGCGTTCGCCGGCTGGACAAAGAATGAAAAGTTTGAGGGAACCGCGACAAAGCTCTCGGATTTTGGCGGCAAAATGTTGTATCAGCCCCAAACTCAAATTGAAATGGATCCGGCTGTCGGCCAAATGAATATGGACATGTACGCGGCATGGGGCAGAGATGTTGTCGGAAATATAAATCCGCAAACCGGTGATTCCGTCGGAGACGGCGTTGTTGACTACACTCAGGTTGTCTATGTTGACGGAATAAAAGGCAGCACGCGCGCCGGAAATATGCCCGAAAACTCAAATGAATTGACAGCAGGAGAACAATACACTGTTTCTGAAAATATACCGACAAGAGATGGATATAAATTCAGCGGCTGGAGCGGTTCGGACGGTAAAACTTATCAGGCGTCGGGAACCGTTGAGGCACTTCCCGAGGAAGGACTTGTGCTGACCGCAGAGTGGACACCCGAGGCAACACCTGAACCGATAGCTACAGAAGCTCCTACGGAAGCGCCTACGATAGCTCCTACAGAGGCACCTACGGAAGCGCCTACAGAGGCACCTACGGAAGCTCCTACGATAGCTCCGACAGAGGCGCCTACAGAAGCTCCTACGGCAGCTCCCACAGAGGCACCCACGGAAGCTCCTACGGCAGCTCCCACTGAGGCGCCCACGGAAGCACCTACGGCAGCTCCAACAGAGGCACCTACGGAAGCGCCTACGGCAGCTCCGACAGCGGCACCTACAGAAGCGCCTACGGCAGCTCCGACAGCGGCACCTACGGCAGCTCCCACTGAGGCACCTACAGAAGCTCCTACGATAGCTCCGACAGCGGCACCCACGAACGCGCCTACGGCAGCTCCGACAGCGGCACCTACGGAAGCTCCTACAGAGGCGCCTACAGAAGCTCCTACGGCAGTTCCCACAGCAGTTCCGACAGAAGCGCCTACGAACGCTCCCACTGAGGCACCCACGGAAGCTCCTACAGCAGTTCCGACAGAAGCGCCCACAGTCGCTCCTACAAACTCACCCGCGCCTATATTCAGGCTGTTCTACGACGGCAACGGCGCCACGGGCGGCACGGTTCCGACTGATGCGGCCGAGTACCTCGGCGGCAGCGCCGCGAAACTTCAGGATTCCGGAAGCCTTGAGAAATACGGCGCGACATTCCTCGGTTGGAGCCTTACTCCGGTAAGATCGCTTATCACCAACGCTGAGGAGGAAGCGGCTGCGAACATAATCGACAGCGTGACATTCGCTGACAGCGACATCACGGTATACGCGGTATGGGCCGAGGACGTAAAGGGAGACAGCACAGCGGCAACTCCGCCTCCGGCGGCCACGGCCGATCCTAGCATCACGCCCGACCCTGACGCGACCGCGGCGCCGACGCCCACGACGGGCCCGGCGATATATCCCGACGGAAAACCGGACTATAAGCAGGTCATTTATAACCTTAACTACAGCACGAGCGCTATACCGCCGATCGACAAAGAAACGCACGAGTCGGGCGAGACCGTAACTGTAACGAGCGAAAAGCCGACGAGAAGCGGCTACAACTTCCTCGGCTGGAACAGAGACGCGAAGGCGGCAGATGCGGAATACACCGCGGGAGACACCTTCCTGATGCCTGGTGAGGGAATTACCCTCTACGCGGTATGGAAGCCCGTATCCACCGGCGGCGGAAGCAGCGGAGGCGGATGGTTCATCACACCGACGGCCTCTCCCGCGCCTACGGCGGCGCCCGCGGCAACGACCGCGCCGGCTGCGCCTCAGCTCAACCATGAGGATCACTTCGCCTACATCGTGGGCTATCCCGAGGGCGATGTTCGTCCCGAGAACAACATAGCCCGCGACGAGGTAGCGACGATATTCTTCAGAATGCTGACCGACGAGTCAAGAGCGGCCTACTGGACGCAGACCAACGGCTACAGCGACGTTCCTGCGGATCTGTGGTCGAACAACGCGGTATCAACGATGAGCAACGCCGGAATCCTGACCGGATATCCTGACGGAACATTCATGCCGGAAGCGTTCATCACGAGAGCGGAGTTCGCTGCGATAGCGGCGAGGTTCGATACGGCCGGCGGCTCCGGAGTTGACATGTTCACCGATATTGACGGCCACTGGGCAGCCGATTACATCAAGAGAGCGGCTGCGAGAGGCTGGATCAACGGTTACGGAGACGGAACGTTCAGGCCCGATCAATACATCACCAGAGCCGAGGCGATGACGCTTGTGAACAACATACTGAACAGGCATGTCACGGCAAACGCTTTGCTCGCGGGAATGATAACATTCACCGACAACAGCGACCCGAGCGCGTGGTATTACACCGCGGTTCAGGAAGCGACGAACTCTCACTACTATGAGAGAGCGGAAGGCGAGACTAACGAGACGTGGACTGAGATCAGACAGCCGCGCGACTGGGCGCAGCTTGAAAAACAGCAGTCAACGGCTCAAAGCGCCGGCTCCGAAGGCTCGATATATCCGCAGTAAAAATAAAATAAAGAACGGGCGTTCCCATTCGGGAACGCCCGTTCCTGTTCACTTGTTAGGTTTGCCCAAAAAGGTTTTTGCAATGAAATGATTGCCCAAAGCCCATATTCCGCCCTGCCAAGCCGCGGGCGGCAAAGAAGCAAAAACCTTTTGGTGCGGCCGGAGCCGCGTTAGCGGGTGCGGGGCACAACCGTATTCCGTTTTCTCGGATAAACGAGGCCATAAATCATTAACGTGAGCGGACATTCGCCCTCGACGTCCCGGCTCCCCTTGGGGGAGCTGGATTTCCGCCGTAAGGCGGAAAGACTGAGAGGGGTTCCTAATCCCTATTCGCTAATCACTAATCACTACGTTGGCTGAGAGGGGTACCTAATTCCTATTCGCTAATCGCTTTTCCACGCCGATCTTCGGACAAAGATGAGCGATCGGGCACTCTCCGCAGCGCGGCCTGCCCGCGGGGCAGTATTCGCGCCCGTGATAAACCAGACGGTGGCAGAACGCTGTCTGATGCTCCTCCGGCACGATCTTGAGCAGATCGAACTCGATCTTGGTCGGGTCGCTGTTTGTCGTCAGCCCCATTCGGTTTGACAGTCGCTTGGCGTGGGTGTCGACCACGATCCCGGGAATTTTGAAAAAGTCGCCCCGCACCAAATTCGCGGTCTTTCTGCCAACGCCCGGCAGACGCAGCAGATCGTCCATAGCCTCGGGGACTTCGCCGCCGTAGTCGCTTATCAGCATTTTGCAGCAGCCTATGATGTTTTTGGCCTTGTTCCTGAAAAATCCGGTGGAGCGTATGTCCTCGCGCAGCTCGAGCTCGTCGGCGTTCGCGAAGGCGTACACATCGGGGTATTTTTTGTAAAGGTCTTTGGCGACTATGTTGACCCGTTTGTCGGTGCACTGCGCGGCGAGCTGGGTCGAGATCAGAAGCTGCAGCGGGTTCGTGTAATCCAGGGTGCAGTCCGCGTCCGCGTAAACCTCGTCAAAAATATCAATAATTTCCAAAACTCTGGCTTTTTTATCGGCAATTTTCTCTCTCATAACTTAAAATACCTCTTGCAAAATTCTATATTTAACATTATAATAGATTTGTATAAAATTTTCAACAAAAATTTATCAAAATTTTATCCGGAGGAATGATCAATGTTTGAATTTGAAAATCTGAGCAAGACCGACCCCGAGGTGAAGGCGGCGATCGAGAAGGAGATCGGCAGACAGCGCGGCAAGATCGAGCTTATTGCGTCCGAGAACTTCGTCAGCCCCGCGGTTATGGAAGCCATGGGAACGCCCCTTACCAACAAGTACGCCGAGGGTTATCCCGGCAAGCGCTATTACGGCGGCTGCGAGTATGTTGACATCGTTGAGGATCTGGCCCGCGACCGCGCCAAAGAGCTGTTCGGCGCCGAGTTCGCGAACGTTCAGCCCCATTCGGGCGCGAGCGCGAACTTAGCCGTTTTCTTTGCGGCCATGGAGCCCGGCGACACATATCTCGGCATGAACCTTTCCGAGGGCGGACACCTGAGCCACGGCTCGCCGGTGAATATTTCGGGCAAATACTTTAACGTTGTGCCCTACGGCGTTGACCCCGTGACCCATAGGATCGACTATGGCAAGGTTCGCGAGCTTGCTCTTGAGCATAAACCCAAGCTGATATTGGCGGGCGCGAGCGCCTACGCGAGAGAGATCGACTTTAAGCGTTTCCGCGAGATCGCCGACGAGGTCGGCGCGTATCTCATGGTCGATATGGCCCACATCGCCGGTCTGGTCGCGGCGGGACTGCATCCCAGCCCGGTTCCATACGCCGACTTTGTGACCACCACCACGCACAAGACTCTGCGCGGCCCTCGCGGCGGACTTATCCTCTGCAAAGAGGAGTACGGCCCGATGATCAATAAGGCCGTGTTCCCCGGAAGCCAGGGCGGCCCGCTGATGCATGTTATCGCGGCCAAGGCGGTCTGCCTCAAAGAGGCGCTGAGCGACGAGTTCAAGGCCTATCAGACGCAGGTCAAGAAAAACGCGGCGGCTCTGGCCGAGGCGCTCATGGAAAGAGGAATTGAGATCGTGTCAGGCGGAACGGACAACCACCTGATGCTAGTCAGCCTGATAAAGCAGGGGCTGACCGGCAAAGAGGTCGAGCATATGCTTGACGAGGTCGGCATCACCTGCAACAAGAACACCATTCCGGGCGACCCCAAGAGCCCGTTCGTGACGAGCGGCATCAGACTCGGCACCCCCGCGGTAACGACCCGCGGCTTCAAGGAAGAGGACATGGTTGAGGTCGCAGAGCTTATCTCAATGATAATTAAGGACTTTGAGGGCAATAAGAACGAGGTGGCGGACCGCGTCCAGGCTCTCTGCAAAAAGCATCCGCTTTACGAATAACAGCGATCGGCACGGCGGACAGACTGTGCCCCGTAACCATTTTTATGAATAATATGAATAAAAATAATTACAACAAAACACCGCTGGCGGACAGACTGCGTCCCGCGACCCTTGACGAGGTTGTGGGACAGCGGCATATTTTAGGCAAAAACCGTATTCTGCGCAACATTATCGAGAGCGGGAATATCCCCAATATGATATTTTACGGTCTCTCGGGAACAGGAAAGACCACGGTCGCAAACATCGCGGCTAAGGCCTCAAACAAGACTTTGTACCGCCTCAACGCGACAAACGCGTCCGTGGCCGACATCAAGAGCATCGTCAAGGAGAGCGACGGGCTTTTCGGGCAGAACGGGATATTGCTTTATCTGGACGAGATACAGAATTTCAACAAAAAACAGCAGCAGTCGCTGCTGGAATACACGGAAAACGGGAAAATAACGCTGATCGCCAGCACCACCGAAAACCCGTATTTCTATATCTACAACGCGATACTGAGCCGCTGCACGGTGTTTGAGTTTAAGCCCCTCACCGTGGAGGACATTGAATGTGCCCTTAAACGGGCGGTCAAATGGGTCGGAGAGCACGATTTTCCCGATTCAAAGATCATCTGCGGCGACGAGGTATTAAGGCACCTCGCCGAAAAATCAGGCGGAGACGTGCGAAAGGGCCTGAACGCCCTTGAGCTTGCGGTCATGTATTCAAAGCCGAACGAGAGCGGCGACATCGAGATAACGCTTGAGCTCGCCGAGCAGTGCACGCAGAAGAAAGCGTTTCAATTTGACAAAAAAGGCGACAATCAATACGACGTGATGAGCGCCCTGCAAAAATCTATCCGCGGCAGCGATCCGGACGCGGCTGTCCACTATCTGGCGAGACTGGTCGAGGCCGACGATATTCAGTCGATCTGCCGCCGCCTTATGGTCATCGCGTGCGAGGACATCAGCCTCGCCTATCCTCAGGCGATCTCGATCGTGAAATCCTGCGTTGACAGCGCGCTGATGCTCGGCTTTCCCGAGGCTCGGATACCGCTTGCACACGCGGCGATCCTGCTGGCGACCGCGCCAAAGTCAAACTCGGCGATCATGGCGATCGACGCGGCGATCAAAGACATTGAGACGATAGACACGGGCGAGATCCCGCGTCAGCTCCAGAACAAGCACTACGACGGCGAGGGCAACACGGTAAAAGGTCAGAATTATCTGTACCCGCACAGCTATCCCAACCATTATGTCGAGCAGCAGTACCTGCCCGACAACATAAAGGACAGGGTCTATTACGAATACGGTGAAAATAAAAACGAACAGGCGGCGAAGGAATATTGGAAAAGAATAAAAGGAGAGAAATAACGGCGGCTCGGGTTATCGACTCTCCGATAGGAAAGCTTTATATCGCGGAAAACGGCGCGGGGCTTTGCGCCGTCAGGATGTTTTTCATGCTTTCGGGAAGCGAGCCGATAATGCAGGAAAAAGCGTCGCCGCTGCTTGACGAGACCGAAAGGCAGCTCGGCGCGTATTTCCGCGGCGAGCTAAAGGAATTCGATCTGCCGCTCGCTCCCGAGGGGACCGAGTTCCAGAAAAAGGTGTGGAGCGCCCTCTGCGAGATCCCCTACGGCGCGACCGATACCTACGGCGGGATCGCGAAAAAAGCGGGAAATCCCAAGGCCTGCCGCGCCGTCGGCATGGCCAACAACAGAAATCCGATAATGATAATCGTTCCGTGCCACAGAGTGATAGGCGCTGACGGCTCTCTCGTGGGCTTCGGCTGCGGGCTTGACACAAAGCGGTTTTTGCTTGATCTTGAGCGCAGCGCGCAGAACTGAGCGGATTTTGATATGAAAAAAGTTCCCTCGACTGTTTACAGTCGGGGGATTTTAAAATTAAATTTTGATCAATTCTCTGAAATCCTTAATATAAATATCCGCCTCGGACTTGAGGCGCTCGCGATCCGACGCGGAGGCCGCGTCCTCGGCGATAACCACGCTGAGGCCTATTTTTTTCGCGGTTTTAAGCGCCTCGTATATGTCCTCAAACAGCACGGTGTTTTCGGGCTTCGCGCCCATTTGAGCGAGAGTCTTGAGATATATGTCGGGGCTTGATTTTCCGCTGCCCACATCGTCGGCGAACACAAGAACGTCAAAATAATCGAGCATGCCGTTGTTTTTTAGGCAGACCTCGGTCAGCTCACGTGAGTTCGCGGTCGCCATAGCAATCGCGGCGCCGCCTTTTTTTACGCGTTCAAGAAATTCTTTCGCGCCCGGCTTGGGCTTGATCGAACGGGCGTATCCGTCATAGATCATGCTCCGCCACTCGTCGTAGATCTCCTCGGCGCTGAGCCCGAGATCATACATCTCGCTGACGAGCGCCGAGCTCTGCAGCAGCGACATACACGCCACGTCGCGGAGCAGGTCGGGCGGTGTCTCGTGGCCGTACTTTGCCAGAAAGTCGATCAGGAGATTGTCCCAGACATACATTGAGTCAACCAGCGTTCCGTCCATGTCGAATATGTAATTCCGCATTTTTTTAAAATCAATGCCGTTGTTTATTATCATAAGTTATGCACCTTTTCTTTAAGCGCCGCAGCCGCGGCTTCGGGATCGCGCGAGGCCATTATGCATGACACTACCGCTACGCCGTCAATGCCTGTGCCGCGCAGCTTTTCAATGTTTTCGGCGTTGATCCCGCCTATTCCGACGATAGGGATCTTAACCGCTCCGCGGACGGCTTTCAGCATGTCGATCCCCACGTTTTCCGCGTCGTCCTTGGTGGAGGTGGGGAACACCGCTCCAACTCCGAGGTAGTCGGCGCCGCCTTGCTCGGCCTCGACGGCCTCGGCCACCGAGCCCGCCGAAACGCCGATTATTTTGTCTTTTCCGAGCAGCCTTTGCGCCGCCTCAAGCGGTATGTCGCTCTGGCCGATGTGGATTCCGTCGGCTCCCGCCGCTAAGGCAATATCAACTCGGTCGTTGATCAAAAGCGGCACGGCGCGCCTCGCGCAGAGCGCTTTAAGCGCCAGCGCCTCCTCGTAAAACGCGCGCGACGAGATATCCTTTTCGCGGAGCTGTATCAAAGTCGTGCCGCCGTCTATCGCCTTTCCACACACGTCGATAAGGTTCTCGCGTGGGCACATTCCGGTGTCAGTCACCAAATAAACGCTGTAATCCGTTTTGCTCATATTAACCGATCCTCCTCGATTTTTGCCCGCTTGATGAAGTCCTCGTCGCTCATCAGGTAAATATAGTCAAACAGCTTTACCTTGAAGGTGCCTATGCCGCTCTCGTTTTCGTTCGCGTACTCATGGGCCTGCTCGCCCGCTATGCCCAGCATGACAACCGCAGCCGCGGCAGCAGTGAACGGATCGCCCGCCGCGGCCATGGCTCCGGTCATCGCGGAGCACATGCAGCCCGTTCCGGTGACTCCGCAGAGCATTTCATGTCCGTTTTTGATATAGCAAACCCTGCCGTCGGGCGCGGCGATTATGTCGATCGCTCCGGTGGCGCAAACAACGCTGCCCGTCTTTTGGGCGAAGCCTTTCACAAGCTCGCCGAACTTTGCTTTGCTGCTCTCGGTCACGGCGTCGTCGCTTGAGGCGTCAACGCCGCGGCTTGATACCGAAGCGCCGCACAGCGCGCGGATCTCCGACATGTTGCCGCGGATGATGTCCGGCCTTGCGAGCTCGATCATCTCGGCGCACACGCTGTCGCGGAGTTTAGACGCTCCCGCGCCGACGGGATCGAGGATTATCGGCTTGCCCTGCTCCTTCGCGGCCTTCGCCGCAGCTTTCATCGCGGCGAGATACGGCTCGTCGAGCAGTCCGAGATTGATAACCAGCGCGCTTGACACGCCCATTATTTCCGCCATTTCGCACTCTATCTCAGCCATGATCGGCGACGCGCCCATAGCCAGCAGCATGTTGGCGCAGTCGTTGATTGTGACGCGGTTTGTCAGACACTCGACGATAGGCTTTGTCCGCTTCATGTTATTCACAAGATCGATTATTGATTTTAATATTTGATTATTATTCATATTTACTCCTTTTCAACGCATTTATATTCGGTTTCAACATTGGGGTCCGATGTTCTCCACAAATCGTAAAAATGGTGGAGCGGGCCGTTTCCGCCGCCTATGCGCGGCGCGTTTGTTATTCCGGTTTCTATGTATTTTTTCGCCTCGCTTACGGCCAGGGCAACGTCCATTCCGCGGGCGATATTGGCGCAGATAGCCGACGACATGGTGCAGCCCGTGCCGTGGGTGCTGGTCGACATTATGCGGCTTCCTTCAAATATCGTCATGGTCCTGCCGTTATAAAGCAGATCGTCAACTCCCGAGCGCAGGTGCCCGCCCTTTACGAGGACATATCCGCAGCCTGCCGCGCCGATTATCTGGGCGGCCTTTCCCATGTCGTGAATGTCGTTGATTTTTATTCCGCTCATGTTCTCGGCTTCGGGAATATTGGGCGTCACCATTTTCGCAAGAGGCAGCAGGCGCTCGGTTATAACGCCCGATACGCCGTCCGCCGCCAGCTCCGAGCCGGTAGTTGACACCATGACCGGATCGACGATAAGAAGCTTGGGGCGGTAAAGCTCCATCATTTCCGCCACGGCTTCGGCTGCCTCGACGCTGCCGAGCATGCCGATCTTCACGCCGTCGATCACGAAATCGTCAAACACGGCGTTTATCTGCGCTTTGATGATCTCGGGGCTGATCCCCGCAATTCCGTAAACGCCCTTTGTGTTCTGGGCAGTTACCGCGGTTATCACGCTCATGCCGAAGCAGCCGTGCGCCGCGAAGGTTTTAAGATCGGCCTGAATACCCGCGCCGCCTCCCGAGTCCGAGCCGGCGATAGTCAGTAAGTTTTTCATGCAATCCCTCCTAAATTCCTATATCCTCGCCGCCGAGGATCTTGTTCATGTTCTTGACGGCGCACTGCTCGCCGCACATGGTGCAGGTGTTCTCCTCGCGGGGCTTTGAGCTTGCCCGATAAGCCTTGGGCTTCTCTGGGTCAAGCGCGAGCTCAAACATCTTGTCCCAATCGATCTCTCGGCGAGCGTCCGCCATTTTGTTGTCCCAGTCCATCGCGCCCTTGACGCCTTTGGCGATGTCGGCGGCGTGGGCGGCTATGCGCGACGCGATTATGCCCTCGCGCATGTCGTCAAGATCGGGAAGGCGCAGATGCTCGGCCGGGGTGACGTAGCACAAAAAGTCGGCTCCGTTCGCCGCGGCTATCGCGCCGCCGATCGCCGAGGTTATGTGGTCATATCCCGGCGCGACGTCGGTCACAAGCGGGCCCAGCACATAGAACGGCGCGCCGTGGCACAGCCGTTTTTCCATGATCATGTTGGCCGCGATCTGGTTCATCGCCATGTGGCCCGGGCCCTCGACCATTACCTGAACGTCGTGCTCCCACGCGCGCTTTGTCAGCTCGCCGAGCACGATCAGCTCCGATATCTGCGCCGGGTCGCTGGCGTCGTCAAGACAGCCGGGACGGCAGGCGTCGCCGAGGCTTATCGTAACGTCGTGCTCGCGGAATATCTCCATGACGTCGTCGTAGTATTCAAAAAACGGATTCTCGTTTCCGGTCATCTCCATCCACGCGAACAGCAGAGCGCCGCCGCGCGAGACGATATTCATTCTGCGTCGGTTGTTCTTGACTTTCTCGGCGGTCGCGCGGTTTATGCCCGCGTGGATCGTCATAAAATCAACTCCGTCCTCCGCGTGCTGACGGACGACCCGCATAAAGTCGTCCTTGGTGATGTCTTTAAGCTTTTTCTCGCAGTAGCCGATCGCGTCATAAACCGGAACCGTGCCCAGCATCGCGGTCGATATGTCGAGTATCCTGCGGCGCATCTCGCGGGTCTTGCCGTAGTTTGAAAGATCCATTATCGCCTCGGCCTTCATGTCGATAGCGGTGCGGACCTTGTTGAGCTCAAGCTCAACATCCGCCGCGTCGCGCGATATTCCGAGGTTGACGTTGATCTTGGTCCTGAGGCCCTCGCCTATACCCTCGGGCGAGAGCGTGTCGTGGTGCTTGTTGGCGGGAATAACCACCGTTCCGGCGGCGATCTTCTCCGCGAGCTCGTTGATGTCGATATCCTCTTTCGCGGCGACGATCTCCATTTCGGACGTGATTATGCCTTTTCTAGCCGCGTCCATTTGCGTTGTGTAACTCTGACTCATAAAAATTCCCCTTTTCGCAAAAAATAATGCACTTGCCAAAATCGAGGCAAGCACAAATAAATTATCTAAAATATTCATGCTTTCCTACGCCGGTGTTAGCCGTCAGGTTCAAAGGGTCAGGCCGCGCCTATCTCAACCGCCTCGGGCGGTTCCCCCAGCAGATATATTATAACCCAAGCCGCGCAGCATTGCAAGAGTTTTATTGATAATTTTTTAATATTTTACGGCGACGTTAAATATACATACGAATTGTCAACATAGTGATTAGTGAATGGCAATAGTGATTTGTGAATCAAAAAATTATTGACTGAATTTTCATAATATGATATACTAAAACTGCGACATAACTTAATATCGATTTCATATTTATTGTATGTGTTATTTTTATAGTATGTATTTTTATGCCTTTAGGCAAAAATGCAAGCTCTATTTTCGCATACTATATAAGCATACTGTATATGAAATCGAAAGTTGTGTCGCAGCAATCGGAGCTATGTATTTTTCGTGTGTGGCTCGGATTGCAGCCACACACTTTTTGTTTTTTGGGGGTGAGATTGCAAAAATATGCCAAATACAATTTAATAATAAAATTAATTAAAAACGAGAGGAGCATATGAAATGAGAAAAATAACAGCTATCTTATTAGCAATAATTTTATTGTCACTGCCGGTTTTGTCGTATTCCGATGAAATGACGGAAAGTGATAAAAAACCTGAGATTACAGCACTTAATTCATGCATAATGGACTATGATACCGGAGAAATCTTATATGCCAATGCCGAAGATGAGCATCTTCCGGTGGCGTCTATCGCTAAAATGATGTCGGTTTATGTAGTGATGGATAAGATCAAAACCGGTGAATTGACGCTTGATACGGTTGTGCCAATCAGCGAAAATGTTTATAATCTTTCAAGAAATGAAGAATATAAAATGATGGCAAAACTTGAATATGACGAGACTTACACACTTAATGAAATGCTTGACATGATTATAATAGACTCTGCTGCGGCGTGTGTTACGGCGGTTGCCGAGCTTGTGTCGGGAAACGAAGGTGAGTTTGTAAATCTTATGAACGCCAAGGCGGCTGAAATCGGTATAAACAGCGTTTTTCATAATGGAACCGGAGTGTGTTTGAATCCTGATACAGATAATGAGGAAAATCTTATGTCTGCCAAAGAAGTTGCGGTAATGACAAGACACATGATACAAGATTATCCCGAGCTGCTTGAGAGAACAAAACAAGCCTCGGTTGATTTTCATGGAAATGTGTACGAAAATCTTAACAAACTGTTCACGACGTATTATTATGAAGGTGCAGATGGATTTAAAAACGGTATGACAGATGCTTCGGGATATTGTATGTGCGGCACAGCGGAGCGCGGCGGTAAACGTGTTATAACCGTCGCCTTAAGATGTGAGAGTAACGACGCGCGTTTTACAGATACCATAAGTATGTTTGATTACGCTTTTGATAAACTGGGAATTGATGCAACGCAAGCTGAGGATGCAACGCCGAGAATAATCGTTGACGGAAATCTGGTAACATTCCCCGATCAGCAGCCGGTTATAATTGATGGACGTACTTTTGTTCCAGTTCGCGGTGTGCTTGAGACAATGAATAAAAAAGTTGAGTGGGATGAGGAAAGACAAGCAGTGATAATTTCAGATGAGCTGATAACATTGGAACTTGTTATCGGCAGTCCGACAATGTTAAACGCTGTTACCGATCCGGTTTCAGGTGAGGTTTTTAAATTTGAATCAGAACTTGACGCACCGCCCAGAATAATCAACGACAGAACTTGTTTGCCGATACGCGCTGTGGCTGAAGGCTTTGGGGTAAAGGTTGATTGGAATGACGAAAATCACACTGTTATTATAGATACGGGGGCTTCAACATGTTAAAAAACTTTTTAAGTATTATATTAACAAGCGTATTGTTTGTCGCAATCATTGGATTTAGCGCGTATGCCGCGGAAAATGATGCGGGCAAATATGTAATGGAGACGGAAAAACATGAAAAATATATGTCCGGCACCAGCGCTTTGGAATTTGAACCGGACTCATATTTGACGCGCGCAGAGACTGCGCAGATTATTTACAATCTTTTAACACAAAAACCACAAGTTTCAAATCAGTTTAAGGACATAGAGAACAGCGAATGGTATTTTGAGGCGGTTAACAGTCTGTATTCCGCCGGGATCGTTCATGGAAAATACGGCGACGATACATACTTTCCGGACGATTTAATAAGCAGAGCTGAATTAATAGAAATGTTGTGCTATTTTGCCCCACCTTCAAATCTGTCTACTCGGGAAAGAATATCGTTTGATGATGTAAAGCCGGAAAATCCAATGTATAATTATATTCTCAAGGCTGCCTCAAACGGATGGATTTCAGGATATGAAGACAACACTTTCAGACCTGAAAACCCGCTTACACGGGCTGAAGCGGTATGTGTGTTTAATCGGGTTTTAGGTCGTATTCCTGACGCAGAATATATAAGCGGCTCAAGTGATATGCGCTTGTTTGTGGACGTTGATTATGATATGTGGGCTCATGACAACATCATGGAAGCGACAGTTTCTCATTCATATGAAAAAACGGACACTGAAAAATGGACGGATTTTAAACCGGAATTGCCCGGTCTTTCGGCGGGTCCGCATATTTTCAATCATTATTTGTATTATATCGACGAGGAAAGCGGAAATTTTTTAAGAGACTGCGAAATAAAAGGATATACTTTAAATAAGAATGGAAGATACACAACCGGTGACGCTGAACTTGACGAAAGTCTTCATAAGATCATCACAGAATTATGTACCAACGAGGCAAATAAAGAAGAAAATTTGAGAAAGGTATATGATTATGTGAGGGATAATTTCGTGTATCAGGCAAGGGCGCATGTTGCACGCGGCGCGAAAGGCTGGGAACTTGAATACGCAGTTCCGATGATGCGAACCCATTACGGTAATTGTTACAGTTGGGCGGCAGTCTTTATGTATCTTGCAAGGAATGTGGGATTTGAAGCTTATTGCCAAAGCGGAGCGGTTGGAGCTAAAGTTGAGGATCACGGCTGGACAGAAATAATGTTTGACGGTGAATGGTTGATTTTTGATCCCGAACTTGAAAACGCCAATCATCAAAGGTGGTCGTTCTATAAACTGCCATATGACAATGATTTTAAAAACTATTATAAATATTGATAAATTCCGTTTATCGGCCCGCGGTTTTGCGGGCCTTTTCCATATGTATTTTAACAAAATAATAAGGTAATACTAATATTTGGTTAACTCAATATTACAAATCAGTCAAATTTAACACAAATTAAAAAATCGTGCTATAATATTATAATGAAATTATTTATGTAAAGGATGAAACAAATGACCGAGCGAATTAAAAACGGCGTGGACTTTCATTATTTAAACGCCGAAAAGTTTAAAACAAACACGATAAGCGTGTTTTTCAACATACCGTTAAAGCGCGAAACCGTGACCAGGGCGGCGCTGCTCCCCGCGGTCATGAAGCGCGGCACCGAAAAGCACAGGACCATGCTCGAGATCTCAAAATATCTTGACGAGCTTTACAGCGCGACGCTGCACGCGGGAATACGCGTAAAGGGCGACGGCGAGGTTCTGTATTTCACGATCGAGTATATCCGCGACGAGTTCATCGGCGAGAGCCTGACCGAAAAGATCACGGCGCTTCTGAAAGAGTTTTTGTTCGAGCCCCTTTGCGACGAGGGCGGCTTTAACGAGGAGTACCTGACCGGCGAGAAGCGGAACCTTAAAAACGCGATAGAGGGCCTTATCAACGACAAGCGCGAGTATGTTGAGTTTAAGTGCCGCGAGGCCATGTTCGGCGGCGAGGGCTACGGAATGTTCGAGGCGGGCCGCGTTGAGGATCTTCCGGGCATCACCCGCGTGAACCTTTACGAGTTCTATAACGAAATAATAAACGGCGCCAAGGCGGACGTGTTCGTCAGCGGCAGCTTTTCGGAGGCGGCGCTTGACATGATCAAAAACAGTCTGTGCGGCGCGTTCCCCGAAAGAGACGCGGATTACGTCAGGACCGAGGCGGCGGCGCCTCGCGAGGGCGTTGAGGAATATATAACCGAGGAGATCCCGGTGGTGCAGAGCAAGCTCTGCATAGGCTTAAAATGCGGGATCGAGCCGACCTCGAAAATGTATTACGCACTGATGCTGGGCGGATGCGTGTTCGGCGGCAGCCCGTTCTCAAAGTTATTTAACAACGTGCGCGAGAAGCTGAGCCTCGCCTATTACGCGGCGTCGCGGACCGAGCGTTTCAAAAGCACAATGTTCATAAGCTGCGGAATTGAAACCGAAAAATACCAAGCCGCCTATGACGAGATAATTGCGCAGTTTGAAAAAATGAAAAACGGTGAGATCGAGGACAGCGAGATCGAGAATTCAAAGCTCTACATGAGCAGCCGCTTCACGTCGATGAAGGACAGCCTCAGGACTATGGAGGATTACTATCTTTCGCAGGCGATAATGGGCAACGACGGCGGCATAGATCAGCTTATCGAGCGGACAAACGAGGTAACAAAAGAAGAGATCGTCGAGGCGTTTAACAGAATAAAGCTTGACGTGGTTTACTTCCTCAAGGGAAACATGGAGCCGGAAGGAGGCGAGGAGTAATGAGCCGAGAGATACAGGAATTTGCGAGCGAAAAGCTTGGTGAAAAAATGCTTTTCGCCGTTCACGAGAGCGGACTTAAGGTGTATGTGTTCCCCAAAAAGGGGTTCAGTAAATATTACGCCATATACGGAACGGACTACGGCTCGACCGACCGCGAGTTCATTGTTCCCGGCGAGACCGAGAAGACGGTCGTGCCCGACGGCATAGCCCATTTTCTCGAGCATAAAATGTTTGAGCAGCCCGACGGCAGCAACGCCTTTGACAGCTTCGCGCTGACCGGTGCGTCAAGCAACGCGTTCACAAGCTTTGATTTGACGGCCTATCTTTTCACCTGCACCGACAGGTTTTACGAGAACCTCGACATTTTGGTGGATTTCGTGAACAGCCCGCATTTCACCGACGAGAACGTAAACAAGGAAATGGGCATAATCGGCCAGGAGATAAAAATGTATGACGACGATCCCGGCTGGCGCGTGTTCTTCAATGCGCTGCGCGGAATGTTCAAAAACAATCCGGTCAAAATAGACATAGCGGGCACGGTTGAGAGCATAGCGCAGATAGATAAGGATATACTCTATAAGTGCTACAACACATTCTATAACCCCGGCAACATGATGCTCGTGCTGGTGGGCGACATTGACATGAACGAGGTCTTAAACCGCCTTGATAAACGCATGAGCGGCGGCAAAAACTTAGGCGAGATCGACCGCCCCGAGGTAAGCGAGCCGCGGGAGCGCGTTCGCGAATTCGTCGAGCAGCGCCTTGTTGTGTCACAGCCCATGTTCAATGTGGGATTTAAGGACATAACCCCGTTCACGAGCGGCGAGGAGCTTGCGCGCCGCGAGGCGGCGACCGAGATAATTCTTGACGCGCTTTTCGGCAAGAGCAGCGAGTTTTATATGAAGCTCTATAACGACGGCCTGATCGACAGCAGCTTCAGTGCCGAGACCGAGCTTGAGAAGCGTTACGGTTTTTCGCTTATCGGCGGCGAGTCCAAAGACCCGGCGGCGGTGTATTCCGCGATCAAGGAGCGGATCGAAAGGGCGCGGGCCGAGGGCATAGACAAAAGCGACATAGAGCGCACCAAAAAGGTGATGAAGGCCTCGGGCATAAAGATGTTCAACTATATCGAGGGCATGGGCAACGCGTATATCAGAATGTTGATGAAGGGCATTAACCCGCTTGAATATAACAAAATTATCGACAGTCTCGGCTATGAGGACATTATGGAGCGGTTCAAGGCCCACTTCGACACCGGAAACTGCGTGCTCTCTACGATCCTGCCCGCCGGGACGGGCGGAGCGGAGGCGGTCTGATGGTCAACGTCATTTCTTTTCCGAATTTGGGGCTGAGCTTTAAGATCAGCCGAACAGCCTTCACTGTCGGCGGGATAAACATCTATTGGTACGGCATAATCCTCGCCTGCGGCATGATAGCGGGCCTGCTCTACGCCTTCCGCGAGGTGAAAAAGCAGGATATAAAGCAGGACGACGCGCTCAATATGTTCCTGATCGCGGTGCCCGTGGCAATAATCTGCGCGCGGCTTTACTATGTGATCTTCAGCTTTGACATGTATCGGGATGATCTTCTCGAGATATTCGACATCCGCGGCGGCGGCATCGCGGTCTACGGCAGCTTTATCGGCGCGGCGCTTGTGGTGTTTTTCTACTGCCGCGCGAAAAAGATAAGCCTCGGCAAGGTGCTTGACATTTTGGCAGTCGGATTTCTGATAGGCCAGGTGATAGGCCGCTGGGGAAACTTTGTCAACGGTGAGGCCTACGGCGGCCCGACCGCGCTCCCGTGGGCGATGTCGATAACCGCCGAGGGCGGGAGCCATGTCGATATGGTGCACCCGACGTTTTTGTACGAGAGCTTGTGGGACGCGCTGGGTGTCGCGCTGCTGCTGCTTTTCAAAAAGCATAAAAAGTTTGACGGCGAGGTGTTCTGCCTCTACATACTCTGGTACGGAGCGGGCAGATTTTGGATCGAGGGCCTGCGCACCGACTCGCTTTACCTCGGCTCTGTGAGGATCTCGCAAATCGTGGCGCTGCTTTCGGCGGTCGTCGGAGCGGCTGTTATCATTATCAAACGGATAAAAATAAAAAACAAAGGCAATGTCTGACAGGAGGGCAATATGGAACAGGATATTCAGATTTTAAAACAGCGTATGGCGGAGCTTGTCAACTCCGACGAACTGAAGTACGAGGATATTTACAAAATGAAACTGGAAATGGACGCCCTGATCGACAAGTATTACTTTGAACAGATGTAAAATAACTTAAATTGACTGTTGACTTGCGCGCCCTTTGGTGCTAAAATAAATACGGCCTGACACTGAGGGTAAGTCCCGAGGGGGAAGGCAACGTAGAGACTAGGGAATAGGTACTAGATACTAGGCACTATTTTGCGGGCGGATGGCTCTCCCTTTGGGGAGAGGCTGTCGCGGTAAATCCCGCGGGGACAAGCGGATGTTTTTAGCTACTTATCTCCGCGTAGTCCCTAGACCCTATTTCCTAGTCTCTACGTTGCTCCCTCGCTCGGCGAAGGGAGGTTTTTTTATGGAGCAAAATCGTGTCGCCCTGATCGGGATCATCGTTGAGGATCTGTCCGTGACAGACAGGATCAACGAGGTCATCCATGAGTATAATTCATACATAGTCGGCAGGATGGGCATTCCCTACCGCAGCCGCGGAGTCGCGATAATCAGTCTGGTGATCGACGCGCCCGGGAATGTTATTTCCGGCCTTTCCGGCAGGCTGGGCATGATCGAAAACGTTCAGGTTAAAGCGCAGTATACCAAAATTTAATGACGTAAAGGAGATAAAACATATGGAAAAATCGTATAAGTATGATGTGAAATCACCCAAAGCGGAGGAGTTTATCAACGATGAGGAAATCAAGGCAACCTTAAAATACGCCGAGGAAAACAAAAATAACCGCGAGCTTATCGAGTCGATAATCGAGAAGGCGCGGGAGTATAAGGGCCTGAGCCACCGCGAGGCGGCTGTGCTTCTCGACTGTGAGCTTGACGATCTTAATGAGAAAATGTTCGCCTTGGCGAAGGAAATAAAAGAAAAAATATATGGCAGGCGCATAGTGCTTTTCGCGCCGCTGTATCTCTCGAACTACTGCGTGAACGGCTGCGTTTACTGCCCGTATCACGCGAAAAACAAGAACATCTGCCGCAAAAAGCTCACTCAGGACGATGTGCGCCGCGAGACGATTGCGCTTCAGGACATGGGCCACAAGCGCCTTGCTCTTGAGGCGGGCGAGGATCCGGTCAACAATCCGCTTGAGTATATTCTGGAGTGCATAAACACGGTCTACGGCATCAAGCACAAAAACGGCGCGATCCGCCGCGTGAACGTGAATATCGCCGCGACCACGGTCGAGAACTACAAGCGCCTCAAGGACGCGGGAATAGGAACATACATACTGTTCCAGGAGACTTACAATAAGGAAAATTACCTAAGCCTTCACCCCGCGGGCCCCAAGCACGACTACGCCTACCATACCGAGGCGATGGACAGGGCCATGACCGCGGGCATCGACGATGTCGGCTGCGGAGTGCTGTTTGGCCTGAACCTTTACCGCTATGACCTGGTGGGTCTTCTGATGCACGCCGAGCATCTTGAGGCCACGTTCGGAGTCGGTCCCCACACCATAAGTGTGCCGAGGATCTGCCCCGCCGACGACATTGACGTGAACGACTTTTCAAACGCGGTCTCCGACGAGATATTCCACAAGATCATCGCTGTGATAAGGATAGCCGTGCCGTACACGGGAATGATAATCTCCACACGCGAGAGCGAAAAGAGCCGCGAAAGAGCGCTTGAGCTCGGTATTTCGCAGATAAGCGGCGGCTCGCGCACCAGCGTCGGAGGCTACGCCGACGAGGAGCCCGAGGAGGAAAACTCGGCGCAGTTCGACACCAGCGATCGCAGGACTCTCGATGAGGTAATAAACTGGCTCGTTTCGCTCGGCTATATTCCGAGCTTCTGCACCGCCTGCTACCGCGAGGGCAGAACGGGCGACCGCTTTATGCCGCTCGCCAAGTCGGGCGCGATCCAGAACTGCTGCCAGCCCAACGCGATTATCACGCTCAAGGAGTATCTTGAGGACTACGCCTCGCCCGAAACCAAGCTAAACGGCGAAAGGCTGATAGAGGATGAAATAAAAAAGATCCCCAACCCCAAGGTATACAACACCACGAAGGAATACCTGAAAAAAATCGAGCAGGGCGCCCGCGATTTCAGGTTTTAAAAAAAGTCTGCCGCAAAACGCTGCGGCAGACTTTTTTGGTTTACTTTAAATATTCGTTAAAAAAACTTTCGAGCTTGTCGAACGGAATGGCGTTTTTGCCGCCGCCGTCATAAAGATCGGTGTGGACGGCGTCGGGGATTATAAGCAACTCCTTGTTGTCGGGGCATGGATTTCCGTTTATCATATCCGCGTATGCGTCGCGGCTGAAATAGCACGAGTGCGCCTTTTCGCCGTGCATAACAAGCGCCGCGCTGCGTATCTCGCAGCTATATTTCAGTATCGGCTGATTGATGAACGACATGCAGCCTATCTTGTTCCAGCCGCCGTTTGAGTTCAGCGAGCGCTTGTGATAGCCGCGCTTGGTCTTATAATAATCGTAGTAATCCTTGACAAAGAACGGCGCGTCCTCCGGCAGCGGGTCAACAACTCCGCCGCCCAATTCATAGCTTCCGTTTTTATAGTCTGCCACGCGCTGCGCGTTCAGCGCCTTTTTGAGCTCGTAACGCTTTTCCTCGCTGTTGTCGGCGTCAAAATAGCCGTTGGCGTTGACCCTCGTCATGTCATACATGGTCGAGGCGACGGTCGCCTTGATCCTCGTGTCGAGCGCCGCGGCGTTCAGCGCCATGCCGCCCCAGCCGCAGATGCCGATTATGCCTATTCTTTCCGGATCGACGTCGTCGTTGACCGAAAGAAAATCAACAGCGGCCTGAAAATCCTCGGTGTTAATGTCGGGCGAGGCCATATACCGCGGCTGTCCGCCGCTCTCTCCCGTGAATGACGGGTCAAAGGCTATGGTCAGAAATCCGCGCTCCGCCATTGTCTGGGCGTATAAGCCCGACGCCTGCTCCTTGACTGCGCCGAACGGGCCGCACACCGCGATCGCCGCGAGCTTTCCGCTGTGGCCTTTCGGCTTGTATAAGTCCGCCGCGAGGGTTATTCCGTAGCGGTTGCGGAAGGTTACTTTTTTGTGATCGACCTTTTTGCTTTTGGGGAAGGTCTTGTCCCATTCACTTGTGAGTTTCAATGTCTCTGCCATGATAACACATTCCTTTCCGTGATATTTTTGGAATTTTATGTAATTATTATACCGTATCAATTCAAAAATATCAAATACCTATATCGAATAGAGAAAAATGCCTTTCGGTTATGACAAAGACTTATAGCCCTCGCCCCACGCCTTCATCGCGTCCAAAATCGGTTTCAGCGTCGCGCCGAGCTCCGACAGCGCGTATTCCACCCGCGGCGGAACCTCCGCGTAAACGGTGCGCGTGATCAGCCCGTCAGCTTCCATTTGTCGCAAATTGTCGGTCAAAACCTTTTGGCTGATGCCTTCTAAGTTTTTATGAAGCTCGTTGAACCGCCACGGGCGCTCGAGCAGATTTCGTATGATAAGCAGCTTCCATTTGCTGCCTATCAGTTGAACGGTCACGGCGACCGGACATTCCGGTATAAGTTCATCCTTGGTTTTCATGCCTGTTCCCTCCAATACTTCAAATTTGAATGTTACATTAAAATTCTATCATAACATTCAATAAAACGCAATAGAAAAAATTTTTTATTCAAAAGGCCCGCAAACACGCGATAGTTACAAAATGGTAAGTACCGCACAAAAAGGTGCGTACTTGCGCGGGATGAAAATATGTGCAAAAATAAAAATACGGGAAAACCCGAATACTTGCAAGGAGGTTATGACATGGCGCTTTCAAATCTTTCCGACTGGACGGATAAAAAGGCGGCTTCGGCCTGCGGCGCCGCCTGCGGAGCGGCTGACAAGCCCGAGGAAAAGCCCGCGGCCTGCGGCAGCGCATGCGGAGCTTCAGACCAGCCCGAGGAAAAGCCCGCGGCTTGCGGCAGCGCATGCGGAGCGGCGGATAAATAACTTGTCCGTTCTTAAAATCATCTCCGACGGGAGCGATCCCGTCGGAAGATTTCGATCATTATTCGGTAAAACGATTATATATAAAGCGAGGTAAAAATATGAGGCAATACTTTTCTTTCCAGTGGCATATCACCGACGAGTGCGATCAGCGGTGCAAGCATTGCTATATTTTTTCAGGCGGCAGCGGCAAGCCACTTAGCTCAATGACCTGGGAGCAAATAAATGACGCGTTTTATAACTGTCTTGATTTTTGCGAGATGTATGACAGGCAGCCATATTTTTACATTACGGGCGGCGACCCTATCCTGCACCCGGATTTTTGGCGGCTGCTGAAGCTGATGCGCGAGCGTGATATTCCGTTTACGATCATGGGAAATCCGTTTCACCTCGGCGACGAGGTGTGCCGAAAGTTAAGATCATACGGCTGCGAGAAATATCAGCTTTCCCTTGACGGGCTTCGTGAGACGCACGATTGGTTCAGAAAACCCGGATCGTTCGACTGCACGATTGAAAAGATCGGCTGCATCAACCGCGCGGGTATCCGCAGCGTTGTAATGACTACGGTTTCGACCGAAAATATGGCGGAGGTGCCGGGTATTATTGACGCCGTTGTAAAAGCCGAAGTAAATGTGTTCGCCTTCTCGCGCTATGTTCCGAGCGGCGGCGAGCTTGACGCGAACATGTCTCCGCGGGATTACCGCGCTCTTTTAGAGACGTGCGACAGAAAATTCAAGGAATACGAAGCCGCGGGCTGTGGGACTTATTTCAACAAAAAAGACCACCTCTGGACGCTTTACGAATACGAAACCGGGGAATTTAAAATTCCCGAGACGGCAAAGGAGGGAATGATTTACGGTGGCTGCAACTGCGGCAACTGCCACATAACGATTTTGCCGACAGGCGATATTTACGTCTGCCGTCGGGCGGCGGACAGCAGGGTCGGCAATGTGTTTGAGGACAGGCTTGCGGACATTTGGGTATGCGAGATGGAGCGGTACCGCGAATATGATAAATTTGAGAAGTGCGGAAAATGCGAACTGCTGCCCTACTGCCGCGGCTGCCCCGCGGTCGCCAAGGGCACAAGCGGCAGCTTTTACGCCGCCGACCCGCAATGCTGGAAAGAGTTGTAATTTGTTTAAGGATGTGATATTATGGAACTGATAAACGCAATAAAGGCGCGGCGCTCTGTTCGCAAATATACGGACAGGCAAATCCCGCGCGCGGATCTGGAAAAAATAATCGAGGCGGGAACATACGCCTCAAACGCGGGCGGCGGTCAGCGGAGCATGATCGTCGGAATACATAACGCGGATATGGTTGAAAAACTCGGCAGAATGAATATGGCAAAGCTTGACCGAAGCCGCCTTATAGGCTCATATGTTTCCAAAGAGCAGCCGAGCGTTATTGACGACCCCTCGATCAAAAGCGGCTTTTACGGCGCGCCCTCGCTGTGCATTGTGTTTGCGCAGAAAAATTTCATGTTCGGTATTCCGGACGCGTTCTGCTGCGCGGAGACCATGCTTATGGAGGCTTTTGACCTCGGCATATCATCATGTATTGTCTCGCGCGCCGAGGAAACCTTTGACAGCGGGATCGGCGCGGCGCTCTTAAAGGAGTGGGGAGTGCCGGAAAACTATATCGCGCGCTGCTTCGTAACTCTCGGCTATTGCGACGGCGAATATCCGAAAGCGAAGCCGCGCCGCGCGGGCAGAAGCAAAATAATCGAATGACGGAGGGAAATATATTGGACGCACAAACTTGTTTAAAGAAATTGGAATATGTCGGCGTGCTTGCGTTCGCGACCGTTGATGAAAACGGCGCGCCGCAGATACGCAATATAAGCGCCATACACTATGAGACGGACGGCATGTATTTTTTTACCGCCAAGGGAAAGGCGTTTTGCAGAGAGCTGATGACTGACGGACGCGTTCAGGTTCTCGGATACACTAAATATAAAGAGATGATACGCCTGTCGGCAAAAGCCGCGCCCGCGCCCGAGGCGGAGCAAAAGAAACTGATTGACACCATATTCGGTGAGCAGCCGTATCTCGCGAACGTATACCCGGGCGGCACGCGTTATCTCGCGGGGATCGTTTTTGAGATAAAAGACGCGGAAATAGAGTACTTCAATCTCGGCGTCAGCCCGATTTTCCGGGAAAAATATGTTATCGGAAACGGTCGGATAACCTTTAAGGGATATGCGATCACGGACGCTTGCATAGGCTGCGGGAAATGCGCGGAATGCTGCCCGCAAAGGTGCATAACCCCGGGAGATCCGTATCAAATACAGCAAGAGCACTGCCTGCACTGCGGCAACTGCTATGAGGCTTGCCCGATGCGCGCGGTTGAAAAGAGAGGATAACATGACGCAAAGTGAAAGACGGATTTATTTGATCGAGCGGCTTATCGCCGATTTACTTTTTGGGAAGGTCTTGTCCCACTCGCTTGTGAGCTTTAATGTCTCTGCCATGATAACACATTCCTTTCCGTGATATTTTTGGAATTTTATGTAATTATTATACCGTATCAATTCAAAAATATCAAATACCTATATCGAATGGAGAAAAATGCCTTTCGGTTATGATAAAGATTTATAGCCCTCGCCCCACGCCTTCATTGTAATATTTTAAATAATGTATTGCAATTAGTGATACAATATGATATAATCAATGACAGAAAGGAAGGTGCTTATTATGGCAACAAAAAGCGCGAATGTGACGGCTCGCATACAACCCGAGATCAAAAGGCAGGCAGAGGCGGTTTTAAACAGGATCGGATTGCCGGTTTCGGTTCTGATTGATACATTATACAGACAAATCATTATGACCGGCGGAGTTCCGTATTCCCTTGTTGTGCCGAAGTTGTCTGCGAGAGACAGCTTGACCGATGAGCAGTTTAACGCGATGATGGAAAAAGGATACGATCAGGCGAATTCCGGCGAAGGATTGCCCATTGACGAGGCTTTTTCCAAAATCCGCGGGGGAATTTAAGCATGCGGTATGAAGTGAAATTGACCGCGCAGGCGATCGGGCAAATTGAAGAAACTGTGCAATATATATCCAAAATCATGTTGGAGCCGGAAATTGCTCTAAAATGGGCGAATACTCTTCAATCTGAAATCGGAAAGTTGAGTTTCATGCCTTTAAAATATGCTCTCACTGAGGAAGAACCGTGGCGTGAAAAAGGAATTCGTAAAATGCCCGTTAAGAAATTTCTTGTTTATTATTTGATTGACGATGAAAATAAGACTGTATGGGTCATGGCGGTAATTTACGGACGGAGAGATCAGAGCGCGGCATTGACGGATATACAGCAAATTGATACGGAAAGCTAAATCAAGATTTGGAGATGAGTTATATATGGACGAACGGCTTAAGAAGCAGCTTAACTTTTCTTTGGAAATAGATAAAGAAAAAACCATTGTCAGACAGACGCATATATCGGGCGGCTCGCGCAAAGAAAATGACGCAGAACACGCTTGGCATATGGCGATTATGGCGTATTTGCTGCGGGAATATGCTAACGAAGAGGTGGATATTACAAAAGTTATATTGATGTGCCTTATCCATGATATTGTGGAAATTGATGCCGGTGATACATATGCTTATGATGAAGAAGGTCTGAAATCTCAGAAATTAAGAGAGGAACGGGCAAAAAACAGAATTTTTTCTCTGCTTCCCGAGGATCAAAAATCGGAAATGATCGCGCTGTTTGATGAGTTTGAGGACTGTCAGACTCCGGAAGCCGGATTTGCCCATGCAATGGATAATTTGCAGCCGTTGATTTTAAACAACAGCAATAACGGCGGTGATTGGAAGGAACACAACGTATCGGCAGACGCGGTTTACAATCGGCAGAAAATGACGCGCCTTGGTTCGGAAAAATTGTTTGAAGTCGCGAATTTGATCATAAAAGAGAATGTCCGAAAAGGAAATTTGCGACAGGAAAAATAAAAATCCGGGCGCGGAAACAGAGTGTTTTAACCTCGGAGCCAACCCGATTTTCAGTGAGAAAAGAGAGGATAACATGACGCAAAGTGAAAGACGGATTTACTTGATCGAGCGGCTTATCGCCGAGCAGCCGCGGTATAACGGTTTAACGATGCCTCAGAGTGAAGCGGAACGGAAAAATCTGCTCCGCTCGCTTTTTAACGTCCGTATGCCAAAAGTGGCCGACGAGGATTTTCTTAAAATTCAGGACGAATATCTTTGTGAGGAAACCGCGCGAAAGGGCGTGACCGACATTGCGGAGCTGACTCCCGTGAAGGAGGGAATTTATCTGTGGCAGGGCGATATTACGACGCTGCGCTGCGGAGCGGTTGTGAACGCCGCCAACAGCGGCATGACCGGCTGCTATGTTCCGTGCCACGGCTGCATTGACAACTGTATCCACACTTACGCGGGAGTGCAGCTCCGTCTCGAGTGCGCGCGGATCATTAATAAGCAGGGCCGCGAGGAGAAAACGGGCGGCGCGAAGATCACGCCCGCGTATAATCTGCCGTGCGAATACGTCATTCACACGGTGGGGCCGATAGTGCGCGGCGCGCTGACCGAAACTGACAAAGATCTTCTCGCGTCATGCTACCGCTCGTGTCTTAATATCGCCGACAAAAACCGAGTGAAAAGCGTCGCGTTTTGCTGCATATCCACGGGCGAGTTTCATTTTCCGAACGACAAGGCGGCGGAGATCGCGGTCAAGACCGTAAAGGAATATAAGGAGAAAACAGGCAGTAAAATTGAGGTGATATTTAATGTTTTCAAGAATGTCGATCACGAGATCTACCGGAGCTTACTCGGAAAAAATTAAGTGTCTGAAAGACGCGCTCGATACCGCGGAAGCGGTCGTTATCGGCGCGGGCGCGGGACTTTCGACCGCGGCGGGGTTCACTTATTCGGGTGAAAGGTTCAAGAAATATTTTTCGGATTTTATAGATAAATACGGCTTTTCAGATATGTACTCCGGCGGATTTTATCGGTTTGAAACTCCCGAAGAGCGCTGGGCCTATTGGTCGCGGTATATCTTCATAAACCGCTATGCCGACGCGCCGAAGCCTGTCTATGATAAGCTGTTTGAATTGGTGAAAGACAAGGATTATTTTGTGATCACAACGAACGTTGACCACTGTTTCCAAAAAACAGGATTTGATAAAAATCGTCTGTTTTACACGCAGGGCGATTACGGGCTTTTTCAATGCTCCGTGCCGTGCTGTGACGAGACTTTTGACAATGAGGAAATCATACGCGAAATGGTTGACGCTCAAAAAAATATGCGCGTACCGTCCGGGCTGTTGCCCGTCTGTCCGCGCTGCGGCAGTCCGCTTGTGATGAATTTGCGCGCCGATGATAAATTCGTCGAGGACGAAGGCTGGCGCGAAGCGGCGAAGCGATATGAAAACTTCCTGCAAGCGCGGCGGCAGCGGCGGATTTTATATCTTGAGCTCGGCGTCGGCTTCAATACTCCGGTCATCATTAAATACCCGTTTTGGCGCATGACGGCGCAAAACCCCAACGCGGTTTACGCTTGCGTAAATTACGGAGAGGCCGCCTGCCCGACCGAGATTGAAAAACGGTCGGTTTGTATTAACGGCGACATCTGTGATGTGCTTGAGAAATTGTGATGAGTTTCACAGCGCTCCCGCCGCGCTGTTTCAGCCTTCGAGGACCTCGTCAAGCGAACGCTTGGGAACGTTGATCACTCCGTTTTCATCCTCGTAATATTTAACGCTGCCGTTCTTCATTTCGACCACGCGGCTCTCCTGCGCGGGATAGCCCACGGCCAGCAGATACAGGACCTCGCGCTCGGTGCCGAGCATTTCCTTGATCGCCTTTTTGTCGATAGCGCCCAGCCAGCAGGTGGCAAGGTCCATTTCCTCGGCAAGCAGCATCATGGTGGTGACAGCCGCGCCCGCGTCGGGCTCAAAGCTGTTTTTAACGGCGGTGTCGCCGAGGATCGCTATATAGGTCAGGGGCCGCTCGTTCTCGGTTGGCTCCCACTCGGTAAGATACCCGGCCCATTTGGTGAGGGGATAAACCTCCGCGCCGTTTTCCATGATCGCGTACTTGATCGGCTGCATGTTCGCGCCGCTCGCGGCGTACCGTGCCGCGTCGATCAGCGTCTCGATATCCTTCCGCGGAACGCGGGTCTGTTTAAATTTTCGGATACTTCTGCGATTTTTGATCGCCTCGATAACTGTCATAAATAACATCTCCTTGTATATTTAAAGTATAATAAGCTCTTTTGTCAGGTTTGTCAGGTTCCGCGCGCCGTCCTCGGTGACGCACACCAGATCCTCTATTCTGACGCCGCCCGTGCCGTAGATATATATTCCCGGCTCGCACGACACGACCATGCCGGGTTCAAGAATTATCTCGCTCTTCGGCGACAGGTTCGGCAGCTCGTGGATGAGCAGGCCCACGCCGTGGCCCAGCGAATGGCCGAAATATTTGCCGTATCCGGCTTTTTCGATAACCGACCTCGCCGCCGCGTCGGGTTCTTTTCCGGGGATCCCCGGGCGGATCGCCTCAAAGCCCGTCCGCTGCGCGTCCTTGACTATCTCATAGATTTTTTTAAGCTCCGGGTCGGGCTCGCCCACGGCCACAGTCCTTGTCATGTCGGAACAATAGCCCTTATACACGCAGCCGAAGTCCATAAGCACCAGATCGCCTTTTTTGACCTTATTGTCCCCGGGGACACCGTGGGGCAGCGCGCACCTCGCGCCGCTTAAAACGATCGTGTCAAACGAGGTCTTTTGTGCGCCACGCTTTTTCATAAAATACTCGAGCTCCGCCGCGATCTCCGACTCGGTGACGCCGGGCTTTATCATGCCGAGGACATGGTTGAACGCCTCGACTCCGACCTGCTCCGCCTCGGCGATGTGGCTCAGCTCGTCGTCGCGCTTGATCATTCTCAAGCGGTCAATTTTGTCCTTTGCGGGCACGAACTCAATGTTCGGCAGATGCGCTTTAAGCCGCTCAAGCTCAGCCACGGAAACGGCCTCGTCCTCATAGACCAAGGCTCCGATCCCCTCGCCGCGCGCGAGCTCGGGCAGCAGCTCCTTCAGCGGAACGGCCGCGCTGAACTCCCTCACCTCGAACCCGTCGAAGGCCTCCTCGCCCGCGGCCGCCGTGTAGCGCGAGTCAACGATTATATAACCGCGCTTTCCGGAGATCAGAACATATCCTTCGCCGCCCGAAAATCCGCTTGCCATCTGCATGTTGTGGGGCGAGGTAAGCAAGATACCGCGCCCGCTTTCAAGACAAAGCTTTGATGCCAGATTCTTCATATCAATACCTCTTTATTATTTATTCAAAAAATTTCTGTACATTTCCTGCATTTGTGCGGCGTCCGTTGTTTGCGTCCCTGCCGACTCGCAGATGATCCTCGGCGTCAGCCCGCGCTCCGCGATAAGCTCGGCGATCGGCTCAAAATCGGGCTCAAACTCGGTCTCGGCCATGGTGTGGTGCTTTTTTTCGCCCGCGCGCGTGTACTCTATTCTTGAGTAGTGGGAGTGAAAATTCTTCGCCCGCTCCGCGCCCAGCTTGTTATAGATCCTGTCAAATATGCCGCCGATCGCTTCTTTGGTGTTATATCCTCCAAGCGACTGAGCGTTGATATGTCCGAAGTCAAGCGCGGGTAGCATCCGCTCGTCAATCAGGCAGAGCTTGATGACCTCGTCAACGTTTCCGAGCTGTTTGACCTTGCCCATGGTCTCGGGGCATATCCTTATATGGCCGTAACCCGCCTCATCCGCCGCCTTAACGGCGCGCTTTAAGGTGTCCGAGGCAAGCTTCAGCGCCTCGATGCGTGTTATCTGTCCGCACGAGCCCGAGTGGACAACAATGCGGTCGGCGCCCATGCAGTCGGCGGCGCGCAGCGTCGCCAATATATATTCAATGCTCCTGTCGCGTTTTTCCTCCTCGGTGGAGGATAAGCTGATGTAATACGGCGCGTGTATCGAAAGGCGTATGCCTTTCTCGGCTGCTAAGGTTCCGAAGTCGCGCGCCGAGTCGTCGGAGATCTTAACGCCCCTGCCGCACTGGTACTCAAAGGCCGAAAGGCCGTGTCCGCTCAGCCATTCGGGCACCTGATATACCGTTCGGTTCCCGGCCGCGTAAAAATCCTCGGAATTGCCCGCTGGACCGAACAGGGCGAATTCCTCGCGCTTAAACTCAAGGTTCATGCTTTCACTCCCGTTTTTTTGCGTCTTTTAAAATCAGCCGCTCAAAATTTCTTTTGAATTTCACAAAGCCGACTTCTTTTTCGGATATGGGCTCAACCAGAACGGTCAGCATTCCCATGCGGTTCCCGCCGTAAATATCGGTGAAAAGCTGGTCGCCCGCGAGAACGGTGCGCTCGGGGCTCACGCCCATGTCTTCGCATGCCAGACGCATATATTTTTTAAGCGGCTTGAGCGCCGCCGCGTAATACGGCTCGCCCAGCGACTCGGCGAATTTTTTGACCCGCGCCTTGTTGTTGTTTGAAACGATAAAGGTCTTTATCCCGGCGGCGTGGAGCTTGTCGAAAAAATCGCGCGTATGATCGGGCGCCACAGGATCGTCATAGGTGACGAGGGTGTTGTCAATGTCGAAAATAACCGCCTCCGCGCCGCGCGATCTCAGCTCGCCGACGCTTATCTTATATATGTCGTCGATAAAAATATCCGGCAAAAAGCGATTTTTAAATCTGCCCATAATTTCCTCCGAAAACGAAAGGACCGCAAAACAAGTTAACGCTTGCCGCAGTCCCAATAATCTTATTTAATCAACATTCTAAATTTTTACTGTCTTGACGACAGGGAATGTTAACAGCAGAAAACTAATATTTGCGCTTTCTTGCAGCCTCGGATTTCTTCTTGCGTCTAACGCTGGGCTTCTCGTAATGTTCTCTCTTTCTGACCTCAGACAGAACACCGGCCTTGGCGCATGAACGCTTAAAGCGGCGAAGCGCGCTGTCCAGCGATTCATTTTCTTTAACTCTGATTTCTGCCAATTTTCTTCCCTCCCTCCGAGTATTGTAAAAACACTTAGAAGTCAAAAAAACTCTACTCGAACAATTATACTCGTTTGTTTTTGATCTGTCAAGGCATTTTGCATAAAAATCTTACAGGATTTTTAACTTTTTTAATCCCGTTGCGGCAGAATATCCAAAATCAGTACATCTTGCGCGGGTTTACGGGATCGGTGTTTTTCTCAAAAACCTGCTTTTCCTCGACATTGGCGTCCTCCGAAAGGTGTCTGCGTATCTGCCGCTCGGCGTTAAAGCTGACGATAAATCCGCACACCGAGTTGAGCAGGACCAGCATCGCGACCACATATATCGCGAGGAACGACGTCATCGCCGCGCCCGAAAGCATGAAAATTCCGACATACCACATGCCCAGAGTCAGCGCCGCCAGAATTATGATGACCAAAATGCTGTACGGCAGACTCGCGATAGCGAACAGCGCCGAGTTGCGCAGGAGCTGCGTGAACTTCAGGCGGTAGCGAACCATAAGCGGATACACAAACAGGTGCGAGATCGTGTAAAACGCGAACAGGCAGTATACCAGATATTTGGCGTAGCTTATTATTCCGCTCCTTGAGGAATAGAAAAATATTCCGTAGAAGAACAGGAACATAAAAATTATGTCAATAACAAACACGGCCAGAGACTGCTTGAAGTTGTCCTTGAGCGCGTCCCAGAAGTCGCTCAGAATGAACGAGTGTTCCTCGCGCGAATAGTTGCGCAGGACGTAGTGCATCGCCGCGTAGGCCGGGCCGCTTCCCCAGAACACGCAGAACAGGATCGTGACCACCGCCCTGACGCCCAGATCGATCGAGCGGTAGATGATGAGGAAGTCCGGGTTTGTGAAATCCGGCGCGCTGAGACCCGCGATACCCGCGATCTGGTTCGGGAACGAGCCAAGAACAGCGTTTGAGAACATGCCTGTTAGATAAAACAAGATCAGAAACGCGGGAATGTTGGCCACGCAGAACAGCAGATTGACCTGGATTAGCTTCCAGAATTTTCTGATGAATATCTCAAAAAACAGGACCGCGCCCTCGCTGCCCTCGCCGCTCTCGTCGACGCCCTTGCCGGGCTTGCTGTAATCTCTGTTAAATATACCCATAATATCTCTCCGTTTCAATAGAAAAATAACTATCGAAAAATATTATAGCACAACGGTTTTTAAATTGCAACACATTTTATTTGTCGCGTGATTTTACAAAGATTTAACACACCGCCGCTTTCGGATTTTACATTCGGAATGTAAAATATTCTTGAATTTGACAAATTCGCAAATCAGAACAAAGGAGAGAAGAATTATGAAAATTTTAAAAAATCATCCGAAACTGGCTGACGGGATAGCGGCGGCGTGCGCGCTGCTGGTTATCGGCTCGTCTTTGACGGGCTGCGGCGGAGGCGCGGAAAATACCGCCTCGGGAGGATCAATAACCGTGATTTCCCGCGAGGACGGCTCGGGCACACGAGGCGCTTTCACCGAGCTGTTTAAGATCGAGGAGGATCAAAACGGCGAAAAGGTCGACATGACCACAGACGCGTCTGATGTGACAAACAGCACCTCGGTCATGATGACGAGCGTCGCGGGCAACGAGGACGCAATAGGCTACATATCAATGGGCTCGCTGAACTCGAGTGTCAAGGCGCTGCGCGTCGACGGGGCCGAGGCGAGCGCCGACAGCATAAAGCGCGGCGAATACAAGGTTTCGCGTCCGTTTAACATCGTGACAAAGGATGGCCTTTCGGAGACGGCTCAGGATTTTATCGGCTTTATTTTAAGCACCGAGGGTCAGGCGGTGGTTGAGGAGAACGGATATATTTCCGAGGGAAATGTCGGAGCCTACGCCGGAACAAAGCCCGCGGGCAAGATCGTTGTTTCGGGCTCGTCGTCGGTGACACCGGTAATGGAAAAGCTCAAAGAGGCGTATCTTGAGATCAACCCGTCCGCCGAGATCGAGGTCCAGCAGAGCGACTCGACCACGGGCGTCAACAACGCCGTTGACGGCGTGTGCGACATCGGCATGGCGAGCCGCGAGCTCAAGGACAGCGAGATTCAGAAAGGAGCCAAGGCAACGGTGATCGCCCTTGACGGAATAGCGGTCATCGTCAACAACCAAAACCCGGTCAGCGAAATAACCTCCGAGCAGGTGAAAGGCATATACACGGGCGAGATCACCGACTGGAGCGAGATCGGAGAATAGTCGGGGAGTGAAAACCGTTATGACAAAAAATAAACTCAAGGAAAACATAATGCACGGGGTGTTCCTGTTCTGCGCCTGCGTGTCGATATTGGCGGTGGCGCTGATATGCGTGTTCCTGTTCGCGAACGGAATTCCCGCCATGAAGGAGATAGGACTGTTTGACTTCCTGCTCGGCAAAAGGTGGAAGCCCGGCAACGATATTTACGGTATTCTGCCTATGATATTGGGAAGCGTATACGTCACAGCCGGAGCGGTGGTGATAGGCGTTCCGATAGGGATTTTGGCGGCGGTGTTTATGACCCGCTTCTGCCCCGAGCGGCTCCGAAGGCTGCTGAAGCCCGCGGTCGATCTTTTGGCGGGCATTCCCTCGGTGGTGTACGGCTTTTTCGGACTCATGGTGATCGTGCCGACGATAAGGCGGATCTTCGGCGGCAGCGGCACAAGCATGCTGGCGGCGTCGATAGTATTGGGAATTATGATACTGCCCACGATCATCTCGGTCAGCGAATCGTCGCTCGGCGCGGTTCCCGAAAGCTATTACGAGGGTGCCCGCGCCCTCGGCGCAAGCCACGAGCGCGCCGTGTTCTTAACGGTGCTGCCCGCGGCAAAGTCCGGAGTTCTGGCCGGAGTTATTTTGGGCATAGGCCGCGCCATAGGCGAGACCATGGCGGTCATCATGGTGGCGGGCAATCAGGCCGCCATGCCGGGCGGACTTTTAAAGGGCGTCAGAACCATGACGGCAAATATAGTGCTTGAAATGGGCTACGCGGCCGATCTTCACCGCGAGGCGCTGATCGCGACGGCGGTCGTGCTGTTTGTTTTCATCCTGATCATCAATCTCAGCTTTTCGATCTTAAAAAGGAGGTCAGAGAGCAAATGAGCAATAAAGTTATAAATAAAACAAGCTCGGTGCCAATCGCTCCCGCGGTTCGGCGCGGCGGCATACGCGGCGGAGCAAAAATTCAGTCGGCGCTGCTTCGGGCGCTTGTGTATCTCGCGGCGGGTCTCACCTTCGGAGCGTTGATATGCCTTATACTTTATATACTTATCAAAGGCATACCAAACCTTTCATCCGATCTGTTCAGCCCGACGTACAACACCGAAAACGTGTCGCTGTTTCCCGCGCTTGTCAACACGATAACGATGACGCTGCTGTCTTTGGTTATAGCGGTGCCGCTGGGCGTGTTCTCGGCGATATATCTGATTGAATACGCGAAGCGCGGGAATAAGATCGTGGGTCTCGTCAGGATCACAACCGAGACGCTTCAGGGTATTCCCTCGATAGTGTACGGCCTGTTCGGCTTTCTGCTGTTCGTGACGACGTTTTCATGGGGCTACTCGCTGCTGGCGGGCGCGCTGACGCTGGTTATCATGATACTTCCGGTCATAATGCGCACAACGGAGGAGGCGCTCAAGTCGGTGCCCGATTCATACCGCGAGGGAAGCTTCGGCCTCGGCGCGGGGCGGCTGCGCACCGTGTTTAAAATAGTCCTGCCCTCGGCGGTGCCGGGAATACTTTCGGGTGTTGTGCTGTCTGTTGGCAGAATAGTCGGAGAGACCGCGGCGCTTATCTACACCGCGGGAACCGTGGCTCAGGTGCCGCCCAATCTTCTGGGTTCGGGACGAACCATGGCGGTCCACATGTACGCGCTCTGGAGCGAGGGACTAAACACCGAGCAATCCTACGCCACGGCGGTCGTGCTGCTGCTTATCGTTGTGCTGCTGAACGCGGCGTCGGGTGCTTTGGCGAAAAAAATTACACTGAAATAATTTAAAAGAGGAAAAATATTATGGAAAATATTTTAAGCATAAAGAATTTGAACTTGCATTACGGAGACTTCCACGCTCTCAAGAACGTGAGCATGGAGATCCCTAAAGGCGAGATAACGGCGTTCATAGGCCCGTCGGGCTGCGGAAAATCGACTCTGCTCAAAACGCTGAACCGCATGAACGACTTGGTCGAGGGCTGCCGCGTGGACGGGGATATAAGACTTGACGGCGCGGATATTTACAAGGAGATCGATCCGAACGAGCTGCGCAAGCGCGTCGGCATGGTATTTCAAAAGCCCAATCCGTTCCCTATGAGCATATACGACAACATAGCCTACGGCCCGAGAACGCACGGCGTTCACTCAAAGTCAAAGCTTGACGAGATCGTGGAAAAATCGCTGACAGACGCGGCGATCTGGGACGAGGTAAAAGACAGGCTGAAAAAGAGCGCCCTCGGAATGTCGGGCGGTCAGCAGCAGAGGCTGTGCATAGCCCGAGCTTTGGCGGTCCGCCCCGAGGTGTTGCTTATGGATGAGCCCACCTCGGCCCTTGACCCTATCTCGACCTCAAAAATAGAAGACCTTGCGCTTGAGCTGAAAAAGAGTTATACTATAGTCATAGTAACTCACAGCATGCAGCAGGCCACCAGAATTTCGGACAGAACCGCTTTCTTTCTTTTGGGCGAGGTCGTTGAGCAGGGCGGTACGGATCAGATATTCTCTATGCCCAAGGACAAGAGGACCGAAGACTATATCACAGGAAGGTTTGGTTAATGCTATGAGAGAAAATTTTAACAGACAGTTAGACACGCTGAACAGAGAAATGACCGACATGGGCTCTCTTTGCGAGAGCGCCATAGAGAGCGCGGTGCGGGCGCTGCTACGCCGCGACGAGAAAGCAGCCGAAAGCGTTGCCGCGATCGAGGACGAGATAAATCACGCCGAGCGGGATATCGAGGGCTTGTGCCTTAAACTGCTGCTCAAGCAGCAGCCCGTGGCGGCGGATCTCAGGACTGTGTCATCCGCGCTCAAAATGATAACCGATTTGGAGCGCATAGGCGATCAGGCGGCGGACATCGCGGAGATCGTCCGCCACGCGGATTTTGACGAGAACTATGACAACGAGTACATCAGGGAAATGGCGACCGGAGTGTCAAAAATGGTGACAGAGAGCGTTGACGCTTTTGTGGAGCGGGATCTTGACGCGGCCAAGGACGTGATACGCCGCGACGATCAGATTGACGATTTGTTCAAAAAGGCTTGCGCCGATCTTGCGGAATATATTGGAAAAAACCCGAAAAAGGCAGCTCCCGCTCTCGACCTTATGATGACCGCGAAGTATCTGGAGCGTATAGGCGACCATGCGGTAAACGTTGCAGAGTGGGTGGAGTTTTCCATAACCGGCGAGCGCAGATAAAGCGCCGCGTTTGAGCAAAAACGCGGACGCGGATCGAGCGGGGGAGCAGAATTATTGATTGGAGGAAATGCTATGATTTATTGCGTTGAGGACGACGGCGGCATTCGCGAGCTTGTCGTATACAGCCTGCGGAACACAGGATTTGACGCTGAGGGCTTCGAGAGCGGCGAGCCGTTTTTTAAGGCTCTCAAAAACGGAGGCGCGCCCGAGCTCGTTCTGCTTGACATAATGCTGCCCGGCGAGGACGGCTTTGCCATATTGAAAAGGCTGCGCTCAAACCCGGACACCCGCGACATTCCGGTGATACTGCTCACTGCCAAAAACGCCGAGTTCGACAAGGTGAGCGGCCTTGACGGCGGCGCGGACGATTATGTGACAAAGCCGTTCGGGATCATGGAGCTGATCTCGCGGATAAAGGCGGTGCTGCGCCGCAGCGGAGGAAGAGGCGAAACGGGTGACGGCGAAAAATATTCCGCCTTTGGTATTGTTCTGGACGCGAGAAAGCATATCGTGACTGCGGACGGAGAAGAGGTCGGGCTGACCCTTAAAGAGTTTGAGGTGCTGCGGCTTTTGCTTAAAAACCGCGGCGCCGTGATAACCCGCGACACGCTGCTGGAGCGGGTCTGGGGCTATGATTTTGACGGCGAGACCCGAACCGTCGACGTGCACATCAGGAGCCTGCGCCGCAAGCTTGGCGACAGCGGAAAAATAATAAAAACCGTCCGCGGCGTGGGATACAGAATAGAGGATTGACGGAGGTGTTAACGTGAAGCTGAGCTCAAAGGTTTTCGGCGGCATTGTTTCGGCGGCCGCCGCCGGTGTGATATTGACAACGATCGTGGCTTCGATCTTGTTTTACGCCGCCTTTTCGGGCGAGATTAAGTCTGAGGTGAAAAACGAGGCTCTGTATCTGGCGGAACTGGCCGAGACTGATGAGAGCCTGCTTGTCGGCATGCCTCCCGTAGGCGGGAACCGCGTGACGATCGTCTCGCCGAGCGGCGAAGTCAAATTTGACAGTGGCGGCGAGGTTTCCGAGAACCACTCGGACAGGCCCGAGATCCGTGACGCGTTTGAAAACGGCGAGGGCGAAAGCACCCGCGTTTCCTCGACCTTCGGCAAAAAGAATTATTATTACGCGGTTCGGCTGAAAAGCGGCGACGCGCTTCGCGTGGCCTGCGAGACCTCAAGCATGTTCGGCGCTGTTTTCGGGGCAATGCCGGGAATTTTGCTCGCCGCTCTTTTGCTGATAGGTCTCGCGCTCACCGCGGCGGGATTTCTCGCAAGATCAATAATAAAGCCGATAAACGCCATAGACCCGGAAAATCCTTTGTCGAGCCGCGCCTACGCGGAGCTTTCGCCGTTGCTTGAGCGGATCGACAATCAGAACAAAAAGGCCGCGGCGCTGATCGACGAGGAGCGCGAGGCCGAAAAAATGCGGCGGGAATTTTCCGCCAATGTCTCCCATGAGCTCAAGACGCCGCTCACAACGATCATGGGCTGCAGCGAGATTTTAAAAGAGGGCATAGTCAGCCCCGAGGATGTGGACGGCTTTTTGGAGCGGATAAACTCCGAGTCAAAGCGGCTGCTGTCGCTTATCGACGATATAATCAGCCTTTCCGGCCTTGACGAGGGCGGCGGCAATATCGAGATGTCGGACGTTGATCTGCTTGAGATCGCCCGCGAGACGACGAAAAGACTTGAGCTCAAGGCCGAAAAGCACAAGATAAAGCTTTCGGTGGAAGGCGGCGGCGAAACGGTTCGCGGCAGCCGCGGCCTGCTCTGCGAGATGATCTATAACCTTTGCGACAACGCCGTCAGATATAACCGCGAGGGAGGGTATGTCAAAGTGACTGTCGGAAACGACGGCGGTAGGTCGTTCGTTTCGGTAGCTGACAACGGGATAGGAATACCCGAGGCGGATCGCGAGCGCGTGTTTGAGCGGTTCTACCGCGTGGACAAAAGCCACTCCAAAGAAACCGGCGGCACAGGCCTCGGCCTCTCGATAGTAAAGCACGGCGCCAAGATACATAACGCCGACATAACAATAAAAAGCGAGCTCAACAAAGGCACCGAAATAAAAATAATGTTTTAATCCAAAAATCCCGAGGCCATGCCCGGGATTTTTGATTTATCCCTGTTAATCCTTTAAAAATTATTGACAAAAAAATCACGTTTTGCTATAATTATTTTCGGTATGTTTAAAATTTATTGAAAATTATATTTTTTAGCGAAAAGAGTGATATTTATGGAAATTACCAAAGAAATGGTCGCATATGTCGCGGAGCTGTCGCGGCTCAAGCTGAGCGATGAAGAGGCCGAGACCGCCCGCAAGGGTCTGGGCGAGATCATCGGTTATATGGACGTTCTGAACAATATCGATACCGAGGGCGTCGAGCCGATGTCCCATGCGTTCGCCGTGAAGAATGTTATGCGCGACGATGTTGTGCGCCCGAGCCACGACAGGGCCGAGCTGCTCGCAAACGCGCCCAAGGCGGACGACGAGGCGATCATCGTTCCGAGAACGGTCGAATAGCCCGAACTTGATTTTAACCCGAACAGAAAGGAAGAATAATATGAACATTACCGAAATGACCGCCCTTGAGCTGGGCGCGAAGATCAAGAGCGGCGAGATAAAGGCGCCCGACGCGGCCCGCGCCGTGCTTGATGAGATAAAGAAGAAGGACCCGTATTATAGCGGCGGAATAAACGCCTACATCATAACGCTTGAAAACGAGGCGATAAAGCGCGCCGAGGAGGTCCAGGCGATGATCGACGCGGGCGAGCTTGAGGACTCGCCTCTGGCGGGCGTTCCGATCGCTATTAAGGACAACATCTGCACAAAGGGCATGAAGACGACCTGCGCGTCAAAGATTTTGGGCGATTTCAAGCCGCCCTACAACGCCACTGTCATTGAAAAGCTGAATGCCGCGGGCGCGGTTATCATAGGCAAGCTCAATATGGACGAGTTCGCGATGGGCAGCACCGGCGAGACTTCGTTCTACGGCGAGACAAAAAATCCGTGGAACCATGAGCGCGTGACCGGAGGCTCGTCAAGCGGAGCGGCGGCGGCTGTGGCCGCCTGCGAGGCGCCGTGCGCGCTTGGCTCCGACACGGGCGGCAGCATAAGACAGCCCGCCTCGTTCTGTGGCGTCACAGGCATGAAGCCGACCTACGGCGCGGTTTCGCGCTACGGCCTGATAGCCTACGCCTCGTCACTTGACCAGATCGGCCCGGTTGCCAAGGACGCGGCTGACTGCGCGGCGATACTTGACATAATCTGCGGCAAGGACGAGATGGACGGCACTTCTCTTGACGTTGAGCACAAGAGTTATCTCGACAGTCTCAGCGGCGACGTTTCGGGCCTTAAGATAGGAATTCCCAGGCAGTGTTTCGGCGACGGCTTAAACGCCGACGTCAAGGCCGCGGTTCTGGGCGTCGCGGAGACGCTCAAATCGAAGGGCGCCGAGACCGAGGAGTTTGACATGCCCCTTATCGACTACGCTGTTCCGACGTATTATATAATCGCGGCGGCCGAGGCGAGCTCCAATCTGTCAAGGTTCGACGGCGTGAAGTACGGATTTCGCGCCGACGGGTTTGAGGATCTGACCGACCTTTACATGAAGACCCGCAGCGAGGGCTTCGGCGAGGAGGTCAAGCGCAGGATCATGCTCGGAACCTTTGCGCTGTCCACCGGATATTATGACGCGTATTATAAAAAGGCGCTCCAGGTCAAGGCGCTTATCAAAAAAGTCTTTGACGAGGCATATGAGAAATATGACATTATTCTTTTCCCCGCGGCTCCGACGACCGCGCCGAAAATGGGTGAGAGCCTTTCCGACCCGCTGAAGATGTATCTGTCGGATATTTACACCGTTTCGGTCAACCTTGCGGGTCTGCCGGGAATTTCGGTTCCCTGCGGCTTCGACAAGGACGGAATGCCGATAGGGGCGCAGCTTGTCGGCGCGCCGCTCGGCGACAGCGTGATACTGAACGCCGCGTTCGCGTATCAGCAGCTTACCGATCATCATAAAAAACCGGCCGAAAAGTTCGGAAAGGAGGCGGAGTAATATGGCATGGGAAACAGTAATGGGTCTTGAGGTCCATGTTGAGCTTGCGACCAAATCGAAAATATTCTGCTCGTGCACGACCGAGTTCGGTGGCGAGCCGAACTCGCACTGCTGCCCCGTCTGCACGGGAATGCCGGGCACTCTGCCCGTTGTTAACCGTCAGGTGGTCAACTACGCGATGAAGGCGGGAATAGCGCTGAACTGCGACATCACCCGCTACAACAAATTTGACAGAAAGAATTATTTCTATCCCGACCTTCCCAAGGCGTACCAGATCTCGCAGCTTTATCTGCCGATCTGCCGGAACGGCAGAGTTCCGATAGAGACCGAGAGCGGCCTCAAAAAGGATATAAGAATTCACGAGATACACATGGAGGAGGACGCGGGAAAGCTGATCCACGACGAGTTCAACGACGAGACCAAGTGCGACTACAACCGCTGCGGCGTGCCCCTTATCGAGATAGTCAGCGAGCCCGACTTTCGCAGCGCGGAGGAGGTCATCGCGTATCTGACAAAGCTCAAGTCGACGCTTGAATATCTCGGCGTTTCCGACTGCAAGATGCAGGAGGGCTCTATGCGCGCCGACGTGAATCTGTCGGTAAGACAGGCGGGATCCGAGGAGTTCGGAACCAGAACCGAGATGAAGAACCTGAACTCATTCAAGGCGATCGCCAAGGCGATAAATTTTGAGGCGAAGCGACAGATCGACGTGATCGAGCGCGGCGGCAAGGTGATCCAGGAGACCCGCCGCTGGGACGACAACAAGGACAAGAGCTACGCCATGCGCAGCAAAGAGAACGCGCAGGATTACAGATATTTCCCGGAGCCCGATCTTCCGCCGATCGAGATAGACGATCAGTGGTACAACTCCGTAAAAGACAGCCTGCCCGAACTGGCCGAGGCCAAAAAACAGCGCTATATCAGCGAGTTCAGCCTTCCCGAATACGACGCGAACATGATAACCGGCCAGAAGGCGCTTGCCGACTTCTTTGAGGAGACCACCGCGCTCTGCGGCAACCCCAAGGAGGTCTCCAACTGGATCATGGGCGAGCTCATGCGCAAGCTGGGCGACGAGGGCATCGAGGCAAAAGACATGAAGCTGACGCCCAAGGCGCTGTCTACGCTGATCGGGCTGGTTGAGAAAAAGACGATCAACCGCAACAAGGCCAAGGAGATATTCGCGATCGCGTTCAACGAGGATCTGGACGTTGAGAAATACGTCAAGGACAATAACCTCGAGCAGGTGAGCGACGAGGGATTGGTGCTTGAGATCGTCAAAAATGTTATCGCGGCCAATTCCAAGGCCGTTGACGACTATAATTCGGGCAACAAAAAGGCCATAGGCTTCCTTATGGGACAGTGCATGAAGGAGCTCAAAGGCAAAGGCGACCCCGGCGTTGTGAATAAATTGTTAAATCAAGAGCTGAATAAATAAGCCACCTCCGTCAGGCTTCGCCTGACACCTCCTCCCGGGAGGAGGCAGAAATGGGCGCCCCTTTGGGGGAGCTGTCGGGCAAAGCCCGACTGAGGGGGAGGCCTAGTACCTATTCCCTAGTTTCTACGTTGAAAGGAAAACCAACTAAAATGCTGAACAAAACGTATGTTGTATTCGATTTGGAAACGGTCTGCACCGGGCCGGACGACAAGGAACTCCTTGAGATCGGCGCGGTGAAGCTGAAAAACAAAAAAATAACCGACAGCTATCAGCAGCTTATAAACCCCGGATACGGCATACCCCAGATAATCCGCGAGCTCACCGGAATAACCGACGATATGGTAAAGGATATGCCGACGTCCCGCGCGGCGCTCAGGGATTTTAAAAAATTCTGCGGCGCTGCGGTTTTAGTGGGGCACGATGCGGCATATGATTTAAAATACCTTAACACCGTGGCGAAAAAATATCGGATGAAGTTCAAAAACGACACCCGCGACACGCTCAAAATGTCTCAGGAGCGGTTCCCGGAGGAAACCAAGCACAACCTGAAAATTCTGTGCGAGCGCCTCGGAGTCGATCATGAGCATCCGCACAGGGCGCTTGACGACGCCCGAGCAACCGCGGCGTGCTTTTTGAAGATGTGCGAAATGAAGCCGAAACCGGTCAAAAAGCGGAATGACAGCGAAAACAAAAAGACAAAAACCGAAAACAAATGAACAATCAGGAGGAAACAGAGTTATGTGGTATGAAAAAAGCGTGTTTTATCAGATATATCCGATAGGGTTCTGCGGCGCTCCGACCTCGAATGACGGAGTTTACCAAAACAGAATAAAAAAGGTCATAGACTGGATCTCGCACATCAAGGAAACCGGCTGTGACGCGGTGTATTTTTCGCCGATATTTGATTCGGACAATCACGGATACGACACCAGAGACTATAAGAATATAGACTGCCGTCTTGGAAACAACGAGGACTTCAAAGAGGTCTGCCGCGCCCTTCACGAAAACGGCATCAAGGTCGTGCTTGACGGCGTGTTCAACCACGTCGGACGCGGCTTCTGGGCGTTTAAGGACGTGCAGGAGAAGAAGTGGGACTCGCCGTATAAGGACTGGTTCCACATCAGCTTTGACGGCAACAGCAATTATAACGACGGCTTCTGGTACGAGGGCTGGGAGGGCCATTTTGAGCTCGTCAAGCTAAACCTCAGAAATCCCGCCGTCGTGAGCTACCTTTTGGAGTGCGTCGATTTCTGGAAGAACGAGTTCGATATCGACGGCCTGCGTCTCGATGTGGCGTACTGCCTCGATCAGGACTTTCTCAGGACGCTTCGGAGCCACTGCAACTCACTCAAGGAGGATTTCGTGCTTATCGGCGAGCTGCTCCACGGCGACTATAATCAGTTCGTCTCGGACGACAAGCTGCATAGCTGCACCAACTATGAGTGCTACAAGGGACTGTACTCCAGTATGAACTCGCTCAATATGTTCGAGATCGTGCATTCGCTGCTTCGTCAATTCGGCCCCGACAACTGGTGCCTGTACCGCGGCAAGCATCTGCTCTGCTTTGTTGACAACCACGACGTGACCCGAGTGGCCGATATACTCACCGACAAGAACCACCTGCCGCTTATCTACGGAGTGCTGTTCGGAATGCCCGGCGTGCCCTGCGTCTACTACGGCAGCGAGTGGGGAGCTTTGGGCAAGAAGCAGGACGGCGACCACGCCTTGAGGCCCTGCTTTGAAAAGCCCGAGTTCAGCGAGCTGACGGCGTTCATCTCAAAGCTCGCCAAGGCTCACAAGGAGTCAAAGGCCCTGTGCTTCGGCAGCTTTAAGTCGGTAGTTCTCACCAACAAGCAGGCGATCTTCGAGCGCAAATGCGATGACGAGCGCGTGCTGGTCGCCGTGAATATCGAGAACGCTCCGTACACCGCCCATTTTGACGCGTGCTGCGGCACGGCGGTCGATCTGATCACCGGCGAGGCTCACGATTTCGGCGGCGGAAGCGAGCTCCCGCCGTACAGCGTGCAGTACTGGAAAATGGAGCGGTAAATAAAATTATCTATTGAAAGGTTGATGTTTGTGAAGCGCGAAACCGAACAATTGGTCGAGTCGATCTTAAAAAGCTACGAAAGCTGTGACGGCATGAGCCGCGTTGACGAGGACAACATGATCAACAAGGACATCATCATCGAGGTGATCGAGCGTCTGCGCCGCATACTTTTCCCCGGTTATTTCGACAGCGGTAAGGTGCGTTCGGAATACATAACCTATTATGTGGGCGAGCAGCTTGAGTTCGTGCAGTATAATCTGAACAAGCAGATAGCCCGCGCCCTCGGCAGCGGCGATCTGTGCGCCGACTGCCCCAAGTCCGCGCTGAACGAGAAGGCGGAAAAGATCACGGGCGCGTTTTTGAAAAAGATACCCGAAATACGCGAGTATTTATATACCGACGTTAAGGCTGCATTTAACGGCGATCCGGCGGCCTCGAGCACTGATGAGATCATATTCTCATACCCCGGTCTGTACGCCGTGACGGTGTACAGGATAGCGCATGAGCTGCAGCTTCTCAAGGTACCGATGATCCCGAGGATCATGACCGAGCACGCCCACAGCCTGACAGGAATAGACATTCACCCCGGCGCGTCGATAGGCAAATATTTCTTTATCGACCACGGCACCGGCATAGTTGTAGGCGAGACCACCGAGATAGGCGACAACGTGAAGATCTATCAGGGCGTGACACTCGGCGCGCTTTCCACCCGAAAGGGTCAGGAGCTGCGCGGCGTCAAGCGGCATCCCACGATAGGCAGCAATGTCACCATATATTCCGAAACAAGCATCCTGGGCGGCGAGACCGTGATAGGCGACGGCGCCACGATCGGCGGCAACGCGTTTATAGTAAGCTCCGTTCCCGCCGGGACGCGCGTCAGCGTCAAGACCCCGGAGCTTGAATACACGACCGGCTCGCAAGGCGGTCTCTGGGACTGAAAACCGAATAATAAAATTGAACGCGTACCGTCGATGATACGCGTTCTTTTTGATAACAAATTCCCTCGTGGCGGCATATAATATTTAAAAACATGAACGGAGGCTCGAAAATGATAATACATATTGTAAAGCCCGGCGAGACATATTCGTCGATCGCCGCGGAGTATAATATCCCTTTTGAAAATTTTCTCGCGGACAACGGAGTGACGGCCCGGTCGCGCGCGGTCGTGGGATTTGCCGCGGTGATATCCGAGCCCGATGTGACGCATACGGTGGCGGCGGGCGAGACCTTGTCGGGAATAGCGCGAAGATACGGGACTGACTTAAAGACGCTTTATCGGAACAACTACTTTTTGGGAGGCAGGCCGATCGTAAGACAGGGCCAGACGCTTTTTATCAGCCTGAGGGACCAAAAGGGAAAGACCTTTGAAACCAACGGATACGCGTATCCGTTTATTTCGCTTGATCTGCTCAGAGAGCAGCTTCCGTACATGACTTATCAGACGCCGTTCACCTACGGCATAAGCGAGAGCGGAAACTTGGTTCCGCTTGAGGGCGATGTCCCGATGATAAGCGAGGCGGACCGTTTGGGCGTCCTTTCGCTGATGCATCTTTCGACCCTTACCGAGTACGGAAATTTCAGCAGCGACCGCGCCTCGCTGATTTTCGGAAGCGAGACGCTCCGGGACCGTCTGCTTGATGAGATCGTCGCCAATATGCAAAGCAAGGGCTATTCGGGTCTCGATGTGGATTTTGAGTTCATAGACCCGGCAGCGAAGGATGAGTACGTGGAGTTTTTGACGCGGGCGCGCGAGCGTATCGCGCCGCTTGGCTATCCGCTGTTCTCTGCTCTCGCGCCGAAAACGAGCGACGATCAGCAGGGAACGCTGTATGAAGGCCACGACTACGCGGCGATCGGAGCTGCCGTTGACAAGGTGCTGCTCATGACCTATGAGTGGGGCTACACCTACAGTGCGCCAATGGCTGTGGCGCCGATCAACTCGGTGGAGCGCGTTGTGCGCTACGGCCTGAGCCGCATCCCGGCGGATAAGATCTACATGGGAGTCCCTACCTACGGCTATGACTGGCCGCTGCCTTATGAGAAGGGCATAACCCGCGCGGACTCCCTGTCTCCCGTTCGGGCGGTGGAGCTTGCCGAGCGCTACGGAGCCGAGATAAGCTATGACGAGACGGCGCAGACGCCGTGGTTCAGATACAGGACTCCCGAGGGTGCGCTCCACGAGGTCTGGTTCGAGGACGCCCGCAGCATAACCGCGAAGCTTGATCTCGCTGCCCGATATAACCTGTCGGGATTGGGCTACTGGAGCCTCGATCGAAAGTTCCCGCAAAATCTTGTGACGCTCAACGCGGGCTACGGAATAAAATAAAAGCCCGCCCGCGGACGGTTCCGCCGAACAGGTTTAAATTAAAACGAATAGAGGAATATCGCCCCTATCCGTTTTTTTACGAATTATTCGCCGATGCCTATATCTATAATCGTGATTTTGCCGCAGTTTTCAAGCGCCGAAACGTGCGCCCGCTTGAGGTACTGCACGGCGATCGTGTGGTCGGCCTTGATCGCGCCCTCGGCGGGTTCGCCGTCATCCGGAACGCCGCTCGGAATATCGACCGCGAACTTCACCGCGTCGCTGTCGTTTATTATGTCAAACAGCGGCCTCACATCTTCTCTGATCTCTCCGTGAAAGCCGGTGCCGTACACGCAGTCGACTATCACCCCGCAGCCGTAGATGACCGCCGCACTGAGACTCGGATCAAATTTGACTATCTCGATCCCCATGCCTTTCGCGAGTTCAAAATTCCGCGCCGCGTCGGGAGTTTTGGGCTTTCCGCAAGCCATCATGATGATCGGCGTGCCGCCGAGCCCTTTGATGTAGCGCGCGGCGACATAGCCGTCGCCGCCGTTGTTGCCCGCGCCGACGCAGATCAGGCACAGCTTGGTTTCAAAATCCTTGGTGTTTTCCTTTATGTATTCCGCGGCTTTCCGCCCCGCGTTTTCCATCATGTCATAGTATGACATGCCGCGCTCGTTTGCGCGGCGCTCTATCTTTTTCATTTCTGCTGCGGTAACGATCTTCATGATTATTTCTCCACCTCGATCGCCGCAAGCCGCTGAATGGCGCGCGGCAGCGCGTCTTTTGAATTTTTCCACGGCTCGTCCTTAAAGCGGTAGTCAAATTTCTGGATGAACCAGTCCACGTCCTCCTGAAGCGCGTCGAGCTGCTTCATCTCAAGCGGCGCGATGACCGACAGGAACTCGGCGTAAGCGGCGTCGCTCAGGCGGTTTTTGCCTTCTCTCAGCAGCATCTCAAGATGCTCGAGGCAAAAGCCCTTGGAGTTCTTGATTTTCTCGATGAACTCGGGCTCCTTTTTCCAAAGGTGGAAGAAAGTGCCGATATAGCTCTTCATTCTGTTTTCCATGCGGTTGCAGGCGTAGCACGAGCTTCCGAGCTCCGCGAGGTATTCCTGCGCGGGTGATCCGCCCTCGTCCGCCTTTTTGAACAAGCCTTTTTTCGCGGGCCTCTGCGCGGCCTCACGGTCAAGCAGGCTTTTGAGCTCTTCGCGCACATGCTTCAGGTGCGTGCTTGTCATAAGCGCCACGCCGAGGCGGTTCTGCTCGCCGTACATTTGGCGGTAGTGCTTTTTGCAGAAGCCGAGTTTGTCGGTCTCGCCGCGTATGTCCTCCTCCATATAGGAGGGGCCGAGAATATAGTTGAGTATATCGGCCTCGAGCTTTTTGTTGAGCGTACAGAAAAGGCACTCACCGTCCTGTTCAAGCGCCTCGTTCACCGGTATGGTGTACAGTTCCTCTTTCATTTTGTCATCTCCCCATTCATTCGTCAAATATTGTCTGTGCGGCCGGCGCGCCGTATCCGATCGGCGGCCGCCTAAAAATTAATTATGTTAAGTCCCTCAAGCAGGATCTTAAGCCCGATCAATATGAGTATAATTCCGCCGGCGACCTCGGCTTTGGTCTTGAACTTCATGCCGAAGCGGTTCCCGATCATAACGCCGACGATCGAAAGCAAAAACGTGATAATTCCGATAGCCGAGGCGGAGGGGATAATGCTCACCTCAAGGAAGGCGAACGAAACTCCGACGGCCAGAGCGTCGATGCTGGTGGCGACCGCCAGCATGGTTATCTCTTTAAAGTCATAGACGATCGCGCTGTCATCGGCTCCGTCCTCGTGCAGCGCGTCCCACACCATTTTGCCGCCGATAAACGCCAGCAGAATAAAGGCGATCCAGTGGTCAACGCTGTTTATATAGCTTTCAAACTGCCGTCCGGCAAGCCAGCCGATCGTCGGCATCGCCGCCTGGAAAAAGCCGAAAAAGAACGCGATTATAAGCGTGTATTTAAAATCCACTTTCCGCATCTTGAGACCCTTGCAGACGGATACCGCGAACGCGTCCATGGCGAGCCCCACAGCGATCAGGAACACCTCGTAAAAACTCATAAAAAACCTCCAAAGTTTTGCGCCTTGATTATTATAACACTATATGCCCCACAAATCAATATAATTTGGAAATTACCCCGAAGTTTTCTCCTTTTTGCCGAGCGGAATATTGAGCAGCACGATCGCCGCGAAGATCATCAGTATTCCCGCCGCGTTTTTGAGCGTGAGGCTCTCGCCGAAAATAATGATCCCCGCCACTGTGGCGATCATCGGCTCCGCGAAGGCCAGAACCGAGGCTTTGCCCGCGTCGATCTTTTCAAGGCCGTAGGTGTAGAAAATAAACGGCAGGAACGTCGAGATCACTCCGAGGCCCGCCGCGGTGAGCAGCGGCCCGCCCGAAAGCGCGTCGACGATGCCGCCGAGATCCGAAAACGGCAGAAGGCCCGCTGCCGCTACCGCGAATGTGTAAAACACAGTGGTGAACGGCGAGTAGCGCTCTAATGCTATTTTCCCGAATATGCTGTAAAGCGCGTAGCCTATTCCCGAGCCCAATCCCGTCATCAGCGCGAAAGGAGTTATGCCTCCGCCCGCGAACCCGCTCGCCGGAACGCAGCCCGCAAAGGCCAGAACCAGCGCGGCCAGCTTTTGAGCCGTGATCTTTTCCTTAAACAGCGCCGCCGAGATCAGCATGACAAAACATGGCGCGGTATAGAGCAGGATCGAGGCCGCGGCGAGCGTCGTGCGCTCGATCGTAAGAAAATAGCACACGTTGAAGAAAACAATGCTCAAAAGCCCGCTGCCCAAAAAAATCCAAATATCGCGGACGCGTATTCTGAGCAGAGAGCGGTTTTTAATAAGCAGGAAAATCCCCATCAGGAGCGCGGTGATTATGTTGCGGACAAAGGTTATCTGAATGGGGCTGAGGCCCGCGGCCGCCATGGGACGCGAAAAAACTCCGATAATTCCCCAGCCCGTCGCCGCGGCGAGAATAAATATAACCGAAACCGCTTTTTTGTTTTTCATGATCTGCTCCTTTGCCGCGCCTCAAAGACGCGTTTTGCTCTTTACAGTATAACATAAACCCGGCGTATGTCAAATATTTAGCGCCATATCGCCGATAACAAAAAACAGAACAAATTGTTGGCAATAATTAGGTATATTTACGTTGACACCGCTTTTGAAATTAGTGTATAATTATTTTGATTAATTCACAAGAAAGAGAGGCGGCGGCATATGGACACGAAATCAAGTGATTTTAACGCCAACATGGAGAACTTTATCGAATTTATGAAAAGCCAGAACTCGCGCTGGAACAAGATCCCCTCGCGCTATTATGATATGTACAACGTGAAACGCGGATTGAGGAACGCCGACGGCACGGGTGTGCTGGCGGGAATGACCTCGATAGGCGAGGTCCACGGCTATGTTATGGACGAGGGCAACAAGATGCCCGTTGAGGGAAAGCTGAGATACAGAGGCATAGATATTGAGGACATTGTTGCCAACTGCCTTGCCGAAAAGCGCTACGGCTTTGAGGAAGTCGCTTTTCTGCTGCTGTTTGGATTTCTGCCGAGCCGTTCGCTGCTTGATCATTTTGAAAAAAATCTGGCCGACTTCAGAGTTCTTCCTCCGGAGTTCACCGAGGATATGATATTGAAAGCGCCAAGCAAGAATATTATGAACAAGCTCGCTCGAAGCGTGCTGGCGCTGTATTCATATGACGATAATCCCGATGATATATCGGTGCCGAATCTGCTGCGCCAGAGCCTGCTGCTCATCGCGCGGTTCCCGCTGCTCATTGCCAATTCCTACGCCTGCAAGAGGCATTATTTTGACAATCAGAGCCTGATACTGCATAATCCGGTAGCCGAGTATAATACTGCCGAGAATTTTCTGCATATGATAAGGCCCGACAATCAATTTACCCGTCTTGAGGCTGAGATCCTCGACCTCACGCTTATGCTTCAGGCGGAGCACGGCGGCGGAAACAACTCGGCGTTCGCGGTCCATGTCCTCTCGTCGACCGACACCGACACATACTCCGCGATCGCCGCGGCCGTCGGTTCACTGAAAGGCCCCAAGCACGGCGGCGCGAACGATAAGATGCGCGCTCAGATGAATGAAATTAAAAACAATGTTAAAGACTGGAACGACAAGGACGAGATATACGAGTATCTGAAGAAGATCATGCTCAAGCAGGCCGGAGACGGCAAGGGACTTATCTACGGCATGGGCCACGCTGTTTACACGATCTCGGATCCCCGCGCGGTGATCCTTAAAGAGCGCGCCGGGAAACTGGCCGAGGCGACGGGACATATGGACGAATTTAATCTTCACGCCTCGATAGAAGAGCTTGCGCCGATAGTGTTTAAGGACGTCAAGGGCGTCGATAAGCCCATGTGCGCGAATGTGGACTTTTATTCCGGCTTTGTTTATCGGATGCTCAACATCCCACGCGAGCTTTTCACTCCCATATTCGCTATGGCGAGGATCGTGGGCTGGTGCGCCCACAGAATAGAGGAAATAACCACCGGCAGCAGGATCATCCGTCCGGCGTACAAGAGCGCCGTAAAGCGCCTTGAGTATATCCCGATGGATGAGAGATCAGAGCCGTCGCCCGAGGATATAGAGAACACGGCATTTAACGACGGCATAAATATTAAAGGCAAAAAATAAAAATACGTGATATTTTAAGAACGGGCATGAATATGTAAAATAAATGTATATAATTGCCTGTAATGTAATATAATAACAATTAAATAAATTTGAAATTATATAAAAAGGCGAGTAAAATATCATTAGCACTCTTGATAAGAGAGTGCTAACAATATGATCAAATTCAGAAGGAGGCATATATTAATGAAAATCAAACCTTTGGCAGACAGAGTTGTCACAAAGATGGCGGAGGCCGAGGAGACCACACAGAGCGGTATTATTTTGGCCGGTTCGGCAAAAGAGAAACCCCAGTTCGCGGAGGTTATCGCGGTCGGCCCCGGCGGCATGGTTGACGGCAAAGAGGTAAAAATGGAGCTCAAGGTCGGCGACAAGGTGATCATGAGCAAGTACGCCGGCACCGAGGTCAAGCTTGACGGCGAGGAATACGTTATCATCAGCCAGAAGGACGTATTGGCGGTTGTTGAGTAATCGCGGATCAAAATTTAAAATTTAGGAGGTAATTTAATATGGCAAAGGAAATAAAATTCGGCGAGGATGCCAGAAAAGCGCTCCAAAGCGGCGTTGACCAGTTGGCGAATACCGTCAAGGTAACTCTCGGCCCCAAGGGCAGAAACGTTGTGCTCGACAAAAAGTACGGCGCTCCGCTGATCACAAACGACGGCGTGACGATCGCCAAGGATGTTGAGCTTGAGGACGCGTTCGAGAACATGGGCGCTCAGCTTGTCAAAGAGGTCGCGACAAAGACCAACGACGTTGCGGGCGACGGCACGACCACAGCCACTCTGCTGGCTCAGGCTCTCGTGAGAGAGGGACTTAAAAACGTTACAGCGGGCGCGAACCCGATGATAGTCAAGAAGGGCATCTCGAAGGCCGTTGACGCGGCGGTTGACAAGATCGTCGCGGGCAGCAAGGCGATCGACGGAAAGAACGATATCGCCCGCGTCGCTTCGATCTCGGCGGCAGACGAGGCTGTCGGAACACTTATCGCCGAGGCTATGGAAAAGGTTACAAACAACGGCGTTATCACCGTTGAGGAGTCAAAGACGGCCGAGACATATTCCGAGGTCGTTGAGGGAATGCAGTTTGACAGAGGCTACATCACCCCGTACATGGTAACGGACACCGACAAAATGGAGGCCGTGATCGACGACGCCTACATTCTTATAACAGACAAAAAGATCTCAAATATCCAGGAGATCCTGCCCCTGCTCGAGCAGATCGTCCAGGCGGGCAAGAAGCTGATAATCATCGCCGAGGACGTTGAGGGCGAGGCTCTGTCCACTCTTATCGTGAACAAGCTGCGCGGCACATTCACCTGCGTCGCGGTAAAGGCTCCCGGCTTTGGCGACAGAAGAAAGGAAATGCTTCAGGATATCGCTATTCTGACCGGCGGCCAGGTTATCTCCGAGGAGCTCGGCCTTGACCTTAAAGAGACGCAGATCGATCAGCTCGGTCAGGCCCGTCAGGTCAAGATAACAAAAGAGAACACCATAATAGTTGACGGCTTGGGCGACAAAAATGAGATCGACGCCAGGATCCACCAGATAACGGCTCAGATCGAGGAAACCACATCCGACTTTGACAAAGAGAAGCTTCAGGAGCGTCTCGCGAAGCTCAGCGGCGGCGTGGCTGTCATCAAGGTCGGCGCGGCCACCGAGGTCGAGATGAAGGAGAAGAAGCTCAGGATCGAGGACGCTTTGGCGGCCACGAGAGCGGCGGTTGAGGAAGGAATCGTTGCCGGCGGCGGCACGGCCTACATCAACGCTCTTCCCGCTATAGAGGCGCTTATGGAAGGTCTCGAGGGCGACGAGAAGACCGGCGCCCAGATCGTGCTCAACGCTCTTGAGGAGCCCGTGAGACAGATCGCCTATAACGCGGGCGTTGAGGGCAGCGTTATAGTCAACAAGATCAAGGACAGCAAGCCCGGAATAGGCTACAACGCGCTCAGCGGCGAGTATCAGGATATGCTTGCCGAGGGTATCGTTGATCCCACAAAGGTTACAAGAAGCGCCCTGCAGAACGCGGCGAGCATCGCGGCTATGATCCTGACCACCGAGAGCGTGGTTGCCGACAAGCCCGACCCGGCTGCTGACGCGGCGGCGGCAGCGGCAATGGCCGGAGGCGGCGGAATGTACTAACGTAGGGAATAGAGATTAGAGAATAGAAACTACGCGGGGATAATTGAGTGGAAAATGCTCGATTGTTCCCGCGCTTTTTGTTGTCCGTTAAAACCTAAGTATGTAGTATTGACAAACAATTACTTGTGTAGTATAATGTGACATAAAGACAGCGTATCTGTAAATTCAAAAATACGAACAAGCGGTTTATTCCCAAACATGATCAGAGTTCCCTTCGCGTGACACAGCGGCGGACAGGCAGACATTTTCCGATGATATTATGTCAGGAGGATTATATTATGAAAAAACTATGCTTGATCTTGGCTTTGACAATGCTTGCGGCACTGCTGCCGTGCGGCGCGTCCGCGGTCAATGCACTCGAAAAAAGCAATAAAGGATCTCAAGCCTTTGCGGCGGCGGGCGCTCCTTTTCCTATTTGTTATTGGTGAAATTTTGCGTTTTTTGAAAAAAATAAAAATTTTTCTGTTTTTATGCTTGACAACCATATTATTTTGTGTTATCATTATAATCTGTTTAAAGTGAGGTATTGTGCCGATTTTTCAGAAAATCACGGGTTTGAAACGGCGTAAAGTTGCTTGAAAGTCACGATTTTACGCGGTTTTTATGACGTTACGCAAACCCGCGCTTATCGGAGGGCCTTATGGCATTTTTTCAGAAATAATTTAAAATCGTTCAGCGCCCGGTTCGCGGTTTAAAAAACGCGGATTTCCCGGGCTAAGCTTGCGATTTCATAAAAATTTTTACGAGAGGTGATCAGTTTTATGCCACATCCTGTGAAACTTGGCGAAAACACGCGCATGAGCTACGGAAAGATCAACGAAGTCTTAGAGATGCCCAATCTCATCGAAATTCAGACCAATTCCTATAATTGGTTCTTAAACGAGGGACTTAAAGAAGTTTTTCATGATGTTTCGCCGATTACGGATTATACAGGAAATCTTATTTTGGAGTTTATCGACTATCACTTAGAGAACACGCCGAAATACGACATCGAGGAATGTAAGGAAAGGGACGCGACATACGCGGCGCCTCTCAGAGTAAAGGTTCGGCTCATTAACAAAGAGTCGGGCGAGGTCAAGGAGCAGGAGATATTCATGGGCGACTTTCCGCTCATGACGCCCTCGGGCACGTTTATCATAAACGGAGCCGAGCGCGTTATCGTGTCTCAGCTTGTTCGCTCGCCGAGCGTTTACTATTCCCAGACCTACGATAAATTGGGAAAAAAGCTGTTCTCGTCTCAGGTTATCCCAAACCGCGGCGCGTGGCTTGAGTATGAGACCGACAGCAACGACATATTTTATGTAAGAATTGACCGCACCAGAAAAATTCCGGTGACGGTGCTTATCCGCGCCCTCGGTATCGGTACCGACGCGGAGATAAGAGAGCTTTTCGGCGAGGACGAGAGGCTCATCGCGACGATGGAAAAAGACACCGCCAAGAACCATGAGGAAGGCCTGCTTGAGGTTTACAGAAGGCTCCGTCCGGGCGAGCCGCCCACGGTTGACAGCGCTCAGTCGCTGCTTTCCAGCACCTTCTTTGACCCCAAGCGTTACGATATGGCGAAGGTCGGCAGATATAAGTATAACAAAAAGCTGATGCTCTCGGCCAGGATCAAGGGTCAGATCTCCGCCGAGACGGTGGTAAGCCCCCTGACCGGAGAAGTGCTGTGCGAGGCGGGCGACAAGATCTCTGCCGAGACCGCGAAGGAGCTTGAGGCTCACGGCATAAACTCTCTCGTGCTCGACTGCGACGGAGCGCGGACCAAGGTCATCTCGAACCACATGGTCGATATTCCGGCGTATGTTCTGAACAAGACCGGCGAGGAGCTGAGCTACAGCCCCAGAGAGTGCGGAATTACCGAGCGCGTCCGCCGCACGGTCCTCGATGAGATAATCGAGAGCGCAGGCGATCCCAATTCCGACGAGTTCAAGACGCTGCTTGCCGACAGGCGCGACGAGCTGCAGCCGAAGCATGTGCTGATCGACGACATAATGGCTTCGATCTCGTACATCGGCAATCTGGCAAACGGCGTGGGCAGCGTTGACGATATCGACCATCTGGGCAACAGAAGAATAAGAAGCGTGGGCGAGCTGCTGCAAAATCAGTTCAGAATAGGCTTGTCCAGAATGGAGCGCGTTGTCCGCGAGAGAATGACGACATCCGATCTTGACGCGATCACGCCCCAGTCGCTCATAAATATAAGACCCGTGACCTCGGCGATAAAGGAGTTTTTCGGCTCCTCGCAGCTTTCGCAGTTCATGGATCAGATAAATCCCCTGGGCGAGTTGACTCATAAGAGAAGGCTTTCGGCCCTCGGTCCCGGCGGACTGTCAAGAGAGCGCGCGGGCTACGAGGTGCGCGACGTGCACCATTCCCATTACGGCCGCATGTGCCCCATAGAGACGCCCGAAGGCCCGAACATCGGACTTATCAACTCTCTGAGCGGCTTTGCCAAGGTCAACGAGTACGGATTTATCGAAACGCCGTACCGCAGAGTCGACAAAGAGCGCAAGCTCGTGACCGACGAGGTATTCTATATGACCGCCGACGAGGAGGAGGGCTTCTTTGTCGCGCAGGCCAACGAGCCATTGAATGACGACGGCACATTCAAGAAGAAAAAGGTAGTAACAAGATTTAAAGACGAGTTTGTGGAGGTCGCTCCCGAACGCGTTGACTATATGGACGTTTCGCCCAGACAGGTGACGTCGATCGCCACGGCGATGATACCGTTCCTTGAGAACGACGACGCGAACCGCGCCCTGATGGGCTCCAACATGCAGCGCCAGGCTGTTCCGCTCCTTGTTCCGGAGTCTCCGATCATAGGAACCGGCATGGAGTACAAGGCCGCCAAGGACTCGGGCGTGTGCGTTCTCGCGAAACACGCCGGAACCGTGTCATACGTTTCGGCCACCACAATTAAGGTAAAGACCGACGAGGGAGACATTGACACATACAAGCTGATAAAGTTCACACGCTCCAACCAGGGCATGTGCGTGAACCAGAAGCCCATAGTCGAAAAGGGCGAAAAGATAAAAGAGGGCCAGATCATAGCCGACGGCCCCTCCACGAGAAACGGCGAGATAGGCCTCGGCCGCAATATCCGCATGGCGTTTATGACATGGGAGGGTTACAACTACGAGGACGCTATACTGATCAGCGAGGAGCTCGTTAAGGACGACGTGTTCACCTCGATCCATATTGAGGAATATGAGGTCGACGCCCGCGACACCAAGCTCGGCCCCGAGGAAATAACGAGAGATATTCCCAACATCGGCGACGACGCGCTCAAAGATCTTGACGAGCGCGGAATAATCAGAATAGGAGCCGAGGTTGAAAGCGGAGACATTCTGGTCGGAAAGGTCACGCCCAAGGGCGAGACCGAGCTCACGGCCGAGGAAAGACTGCTCCGCGCCATATTCGGCGAGAAGGCCAGAGAGGTGCGCGACACCTCGCTGCGCGTTCCCCACGGCGAGTACGGAATAATAGTTGACGTTAAGGTGTTCACCAGAGCGAACGGCGACGAGCTGCCCCCGGGCGTTAATCAGGTCGTGCGCTGCTACATCGCCCAGAAGAGAAAGATCTCGGTGGGCGACAAAATGGCGGGCCGCCACGGGAACAAGGGCGTTGTATCAAGGATACTGCCCGTTGAGGATATGCCGTTCCTGCCCGACGGAACGCCGCTTCAGATAGTGCTTAACCCCTTGGGTGTGCCTTCGCGTATGAATATCGGACAGGTTCTTGAGGTTCACCTGGGCTACGCCGCCAAGGCTCTCGGCTGGAAGGTCGCGACCCCGGTGTTCGACGGAGCCACCGAGGAAGACATCATGGACGCGCTGGAAGAGGCCGGATATGAGCGCGACGGAAAAAGCGTGCTCTATGACGGCAGGACAGGCGAGCCGTTTGACAACCGCGTAACGGTTGGATACATGCACATGCTCAAGCTGGCGCATCTTGTTGACGACAAGATCCATGCCCGTTCCACCGGTCCGTATTCGCTTGTTACGCAGCAGCCCTTGGGCGGCAAGGCCCAGTTCGGCGGCCAGCGTTTCGGCGAAATGGAGGTTTGGGCGCTTGAGGCTTACGGCGCGGCTTACACCCTGCAGGAGATCCTGACAGTCAAGTCGGACGACGTTGTGGGCAGAGTAAAGACCTATGAGGCCATCGTTAAAGGTGAGAATGTGCCCGAGCCCGGTGTTCCCGAATCCTTTAAGGTACTTATCAAGGAACTCCAGAGTCTGGCCCTTGACATTAAGGTGCTTGACGGCGACGGCAACGAGGTTATTTTAAGAGAGAGCCTCGACGATGACGACGCGGCGGATCTGCCGGTCAACATTGCGGGCTTTGAAGATGACGAGAGCGCTCAAAATTCCGAGCAGCATCCCTCAAATGACGAGGAAGCGGAAGAAGATCTGCTGCTTGACGACGATTATGATGAGGATGAAGGATCCGAAACAAGCCTGATCGACGAGGTCACGCAGATACTCGCGGGCAATACCGGAGATCCCGAGGCTGACTTGTTTGACGAGGCTGACGACCTTGAATCCTATGAGGTCATGAAAGACGCCGAAGATTTTGACGATGACGAGGAAGACGAATTCTAACAATAACCGCGGAAAGCGGTTCCGTTCCCCGCGGAGGGAAAGCTAAATTTAAAGAAAGGCGTGGTCTTTAATGGGCGAATATCAAAATTTTGAAGCTATTCAGATCGGGCTCGCTTCACCCGAGAAGATTAGAGAGTGGTCAAGAGGCGAGGTTAAAAAGCCTGAGACTATAAACTACAGAACCTTAAAGCCGGAGAAGGACGGATTGTTCTGCGAAAGGATCTTCGGCCCCCAGAAGGACTGGGAATGTCACTGCGGAAAGTACAAGCGCGTCCGTTATAAGGGCGTTGTCTGCGATCGCTGCGGCGTTGAGGTAACAAAGAGCAAGGTTAGGCGCGAGCGCATGGGCCATATTGAGCTTGCCGTGCCGGTGTCGCATATATGGTACTTTAAGGGAATTCCGTCCCGCATGGGCCTTATGCTCGACATTTCACCGAGGGCTCTTGAAAAGGTACTTTACTTCGCCGCGTATATCGTTATGGATCCCGGTCAGACGGGTCTTATGAAGAATCAGATACTCAGCGAAAAGGAATATACCGAGAACCGTGAAAAATACGGCGACATGTTCCGCGCGGGCATGGGAGCCGAATCGATCCTTGAAATGCTCCGCGAGATCGACCTTGAGAAGCTGTATCATGAACTCAAGCAGGAGCTTGAGGACGCGAAGGGCCAGAAGAAGATCAGAACCGTGAGACGTCTTGAAGTAGTCGAGGCGTTCCGCCATTCGGGCAACAAGCCGGAATGGATGATCTTGACCGTCATCCCGGTTATTCCGCCCGAGATAAGGCCTATGGTCCAGCTTGACGGCGGCAGATTTGCCACCAGCGATCTTAACGACTTATACAGAAGAGTTATAAACAGAAACAACAGATTAAAGAGGCTGCTCGATCTGGGAGCTCCGGATATCATCGTGAGAAACGAGAAGAGAATGCTCCAGGAAGCCGTTGACGCGCTTATCGACAACGGCAGACGCGGCAGACCCGTAACGGGCCCCGGAAACAGACCGCTTAAATCTCTGTCCGACATGCTCAAGGGCAAGCAGGGACGTTTCCGTCAGAATCTGCTGGGCAAGCGCGTTGACTATTCGGGACGTTCGGTTATCGTTGTCGGCCCCGAGCTTAAGATCTATCAGTGCGGCCTGCCGAAGAAAATGGCTCTCGAACTGTTCAAGCCCTTCGTTATGAAGAAGCTTGTGCAGGACGGACTGGCGCACAACATAAAATCGGCCAAGAGAATGGTCGAGCGCGTCCGCGAGGAAGTCTGGGATGTGCTTGAGGATGTTATCTCCGAGCATCCCGTTCTGCTCAACCGCGCGCCTACGCTGCACAGACTGGGTATTGAGGCCTTTGAGCCCGTTCTGGTCGAGGGCAAGGCGCTCAAGTTGCACCCGCTGGTCTGCACGGCGTTTAACGCCGACTTCGACGGCGACCAGATGGCGGTTCATCTGCCCCTCTCCGCTGAGGCGCAGGCCGAGGCGAGGTATCTCATGCTTTCGGCCAACAACCTGATAAAGCCTCAGGACGGAAAGCCGGTAACGGTCCCCACTCAGGACATGGTTCTCGGCTCGTATTACCTGACATTGAAGGACGACACCGAGAAAGGCTCGCCCGAAGTCAAGGAAGGCAAACTCCGCTATCATCTCTACAGCAATCCCGACGAGGCGAAGTTGGCATATGTTAACGGCGCGGTAGGTCTGCACGCTCCGATCAAGGTGCGCATGACCAAGACTATCGACGGCGTGAAAGTTTCAAGACTTATTGACGCCACGGTCGGCAGACTGATATTTAATGAGAAGATCCCGCAGGATCTCGGCTTCATTGACAGGACCGATCCCGATAAGATACTCAATCTTGAGATCGGAGACGAGGTTTTAAAGAAGCCCGAGATCAAAAACTCGATAGGCGACAATGTTGAGCCGGGCGTTGACAAAAAGCTGCTGGGCAAGATCATTGACGCGAGCATCAAAGTCCACGGCATAACCGAGACCGCGACGCTTCTCGACGACGTGAAGGCTATGGGATATAAGTATTCCACGATCGGCGCGATAACCGTCGGAGTTGCGGACATGGAGATCCCGAAAGAGAAGCAGCAGTACCTTCAGGAAGCCGAGGACGAGATCGACAAGGTCGTTCGCAGCTACAGACGCGGACTGCTCACCAACGACGAGAGATACCAGAAGGTTATAAATATTTGGAACAGCACCTCGGACAAGGTTACGCAGGCGCTGATGGACAACTTAAAGCAGCTTAACCCGATCTACATGATGGCCAATTCCGGCGCCCGCGGAAGCGTTAACCAGATCAGACAGCTCGCGGCTATGCGCGGACTTATGGCCGATACGTCGGGAAGAACGATCGAAATTCCTATCCGCGCCAATTTCCGCGAGGGCCTCACGGTTCTTGAGTACTTCATCTCGACCCACGGCGCCCGCAAAGGTCTGACCGACACGGCGCTCAGAACGGCCGACTCGGGTTATCTGACCAGACGTTTGGTTGACGTTTCTCAGGAAGTCATCGTTCGTGAGGACGACTGCGGAACGACCGACGGAATTATTGTTTCCGACATTATGGACGGAAACGAGATCATAGAGCCGCTCCAGGACAGACTGGAAGGCAGAACGGTAATAGGCGACATAGTGACCGAAAGCGGCGAGATCATCGCGCGCGACGGCGAGATGATCACCCATGACAAGGCCGCCGAGATAGTGGCCGCCGGAATAAAAGAAGTAAAGATCCGCTCGGTTGTGAAGTGCCGCAGCAAGGTCGGCGTATGCTCCAAGTGCTACGGCATGAACCTCGCGACCGGCAGACCGGTCGATATAGGCGAGGCGGTCGGAATTATCGCCGCCCAGTCTATCGGCGAGCCCGGCACGCAGCTCACGATGAGAACGTTCCACGCCGGCGGCGTTGCGCAGGGCGACGACATCACACAGGGTCTTCCCCGTGTTGAGGAGCTGTTTGAGGCCAGAAAGCCCAAGGGCGTCGCGATCGTCAGCGAGGGCAGCGGCGTCGTTTCGGTTTCCGAGGCGATGCAGAAGCGCGAGATCACCGTCACAAATCAGGAGACGGGCGAGGCTTACACCTACCTTATCCCGTTCGGCTCAAGGATCAGAGTCAGCGACGGCGAGGTGATCGAGGCGGGAACTCCCGTTACCGAGGGTTCGCTCAATCCTCACGACATTATGGCTATAAGCGGCGAGACAGCCGTTCAGAACTACTTCATTCAGGAAGTTCAGCGCGTTTACCGCCTGCAGGGCGTTGATATCAATGATAAGCATATTGAGGTAATCGTGCGTCAGATGATGCACAAGGTCAAGATCGAGGATCCGGGCGATACCGGTCTGCTCACGGGCTCGCTTATCAACCTTTACGACCTTGAGGACATAAACAGGAAAACGGTCGAAGAAGGCAAGACCCCGGCGGAGTATTCGCTCCAGCTCATGGGAATCACAAAGGCGGCGCTTGCCACCGAGTCGTTCCTGTCGGCTGCGTCGTTCCAGGAGACCACAAGAGTCCTCACCGACGCGGCGATCAAGGGCAAGACTGATCCGCTTGTGGGCCTCAAGGAAAACGTTATCATAGGCAAATTGGTTCCCGCCGGAACCGGCATGCCGCGGTATAACGATATTGATGTATACACCAGCTACGGCACAGCCGCGGCGGACGCGACAAGCGAGTCGTTCATAGACATCGACGCGGAATAAACAGCATAAAAAAGAGCGGTCCGCCGCTCTTTTTTTGCGCTTTGATTTATTTCAGCAGTCGGTTCAGGACATTCGCCAGACGCTCGAAGTCTATCGGCTTTGCGACATGGTCGTTCATGCCGCTGTCAAGCGCGGCCCGGCGGTCCTCGTCAAACGCGTTCGCCGTCATGGCCACGATCGGGATATCCGCCAGTTCTTTGTTGTCAAGCGAGCGTATCGCCCTCGTCGCGGCGTATCCGTCCATGACCGGCATCTGAACGTCCATAAGAATGAGGTCAAAGTATCCGGGCTTCGAGTTTTTGACCATGTCGACCGCCTCGGTGCCATCGGCGGCTGTCTCGACCTTAAAGCCGCTCTCGATTAGAATTTCGTTGGCTATCTCGCGGTTTAGCTCGTTGTCCTCGACCAAAAGCAGCCGTCTGCCCTTGAGCCTGTTGTCGTCAACCGTCAGCGGAGCCGTCTTTTGCGGCGCGGGCACCTCGGTTTGATTGAGCGCGGAAATAAGAATATCGCGGAGCTCCGAAATAAATATCGGCTTGTTGCAGAACGCGGTGACTCCCGCCTGCCGCGCCTCATCCTCGAACATGCTCCAGTCATAGGCCGTCAGCACGATAATCGGAATATCGTCGCCCACAACCGAGCGGATCTGCCGCGTGACCTCAATTCCGTTAAGGTCGGGCAGAGCCCAGTCGATTATGTAAGCGAAGAATTTGTCGCCGATCTCTATCGCCTGACGCGCCCTGAGCACGGCCTCTTTGCCGTGGAGCGTCCATTCCGAGCGCATGCCGATCTGCCGCAGCATCTTGGTCACGCTGTCGCAGGTGTTGAAGCTGTCGTCAACGACCAGAACGCGCATCCCCTCAAGCTCGCGCACGATCTCAATGTTCTTGCTCTCGCCGCAGAGACGGAACTCAAGATCAATTATAAACTCGGTGCCGCGGTTCTGTTCGGTCTTGACCTCGATCGTGCCGCCCATTGCCTCAATAATGCTTTTTGTTATCGCCATGCCGAGGCCGGTTCCCTGAATTCCGCTGACCGTGGTGTTGTTTTCGCGCTCAAACGGTTTGAACACATCCTTGGCGAACTCGGGGCTCATGCCTATTCCCGTGTCCTTCACGCGGATCTCATACGCCCCGTAGCCGCTGACCGGGCAGGGCTTTTGCTTGATCGTCAGCGAGACAGAGCCGCCCGCGGGCGTGAACTTTATCGCGTTGCTGAGTAAGTTCAGCAGCACCTGATTGACATGCAGCTTGTCGCAGAAAATATCCTCGTCAACAACGTCTATCGTATCCATAAAGAAGTTCAGGCTTTTTTCCTGCATCTGTGTCTGTATAATATTTCGCATATCCTTAAATATATCCGATATGCTGCACGGTTTTTCCTCAATGTTCAGGCGGCCGCTCTCTATGCGGCTCATGTCGAGCACGTCGTTGATAAGGCTCAGTAGGTGGTTGCTTGATGAAAGTATTTTGCCCAGATACTCCTGAACGCGCGCCCTGTTGTCAAGATTGGCCTCGGCGAGGGTGGTAAATCCGATTATGGCGTTCATCGGCGTCCTGATGTCGTGCGACATGTTCGAGAGGAACATAGTCTTTGCTTTTTCGGCGGCTTCCGCCTTGCGGAGTTTTTCCTCGAGCACTGCCTGCTTGACGGCCTTGGTCATAACCTCCTTGGAATTTTTCCGCATCCAGAGGTAATAAAGAATAACCGCTATTCCCATAAGCAGCGCGATTATCATAAATATGCGGCGGATAGCGTAAAGATTGGCAAACGCCTCGCGCTCGGGAACCGAGATCGCGATCTCCCACTGATTTATGTTGGCGGGCGCGTAATAAAGATAAGTCCATTCCGAGTCGGTGTTTGAGCGGAATACCACATATCCGGTTCCGCAGGACATTATCTCGGCCATTTTCTCGTCCCAGTTAAAGCCTTTCTTGGTTTCGCGGACGCTCATGGACGTTATGTTGCCGATCGTGTCGTGCCATGTGTCCATAATGAAGTCGCCCGTGTCGGTGTCGATTATGAAAACGCTTGAATTGGCGTTATAAATATGGTCGATGTTAAGCGCGTTCGGAAGATCGTCAAGCTTTGTCACGCCGTAAATTATCGCGACGGTTTCGCCGTCCTTGACGATAGGTATGTAGTGCCTGAGGATCATAAGGTTCCCGTCCATAATGCTGGTCATACGGTTCGAGACATGTTCTCCGAGCGGCGCTTCTTCTTCAAACGATATGCTTCCCGTGCCGTCGAGCACATTTCCCTCGGAATCAATGACCGAGTTGTCGGGCATAAGCACCCGCACCTTCATTGTTTCCATGAGAGGCGCGAACGCGCTCATCATATCCTTCATGGTGTCGGTGTCAATGCTGTCCGCCGACGAGAGCAGATCCGCGGCGGCGTTAAGCATAAGGCTGTCGCGCATAAGCTTGCCGGTTATCTCGTCAACGGCGGTATTGATGCCTTCCTCCATACGGCGGAGGCATCGGTCCTCGGTCAGGTCGCTTATCCTGAGATACGCCGCCACAAAAAGCAGCAAAACGACCGCTATCATAACGACCGTTGCGGTCAAACTTTTTTCACGCGTTCCGGAATGTTTTTTCATATTATGCGTGCCTCCCCTTTAAGCAGCAAAATCAAGTTATATAATTTTATCATATTCCGTTCGCCGCGTCAACAACTCAATTTAATATAAATTTACGAATAATTATTTGTTTTTTATTGACTTTATGTAATATAAACAGTATAATATATAAAGTAAAAAAGTTTAAAGGAGGCGAAATTATGCGGGATGTAAACGGAAATACGAATTACGGCAGCGGTGAAAATATTAACGAGGGCGATTATGTTCCGACCGGCAAAATTTCGGATGACGACGGCTTAGAGGGCAGAGGCCTTGACAATACGGCGGAATATGATTTTGAAGCGGATAAAACCGTCGGATTTTACAACGGGAACGGAGGTCAGCCTCAAGGCGGATACCCCGCACAAAACGGATATACCCGAAACAACGGCTATAACGAGACTTATCCCGGAGGCACATATCCCGGGCAGCGATATACGGAGCCGAATTACGGCGGAGGAAATAACACCGGCCTGATCGCCGCGATCTCGGTGCTTTCGGCGGTGGTTATTATCGGCTTGGTTGTTTTGGTGCTCATGTTTACCGGAGTGCTGACGATCGGAAAAGATGACAAAGGTTCGGAACCGACGGTGTTCCCTCCTGTCGCGGCGACACCGGCTCCGACTCAAAGAGAGGTCCCGCATGTCGCTCCGCAGCAGCCGACGGTCACTCCAAAGCCCGAGAATGTAACTGTGGCGCGCAATGTTTACGTGGCTAACGTTGATTATTCAATTTATTTCCGCAGCGAGCCCGCGGAAAATGACGCCAATATCATATGTGAGATCCCGCTTGGAACAATGGTCGGATTTATCGAAAACACCGACAGCGTTTTCGCTAAAATTAAATATAACGGTCAGGTAGGATATGCTAAGAGACAGTATTTGTCCGATCAGAAGCCAGAGGAGGATAAGATCTCGGACTATATGTATGTGGCTAACGTTGATTATTCAATTTATTTTCGCAGCGAGCCCGCGGAAAACAGCAGCAACATTATTTGCGAGATACCGCTTGGAACAATGGTGGGATTTGTTGAAAACACCGACAGCGTTTTTGCAAAGATAATATATAACGGCAGGGTCGGATATGTAAAACGTGAGTATCTGTCATATTCAAAGCCCTCGTCGAGCCGCTCAAGCAGCTCGTCGGGTTCGACGATGACGGTCGTTAACGTTGAATACGCGATTTATCTCCGCAGCTCGCCGTCGGAGAGTTCGGACAGCAACATTATAATGGAAATACCGGTCGGAGCCACGGTTTCGTATCTGGGTACTCCGGACAACACGTTTTATAAAATCTCCTACGCGGGAACTGTTGGTTACGCGAAACAGATATACCTCAGTTTCAATTAAACTCCGGGAAGTCGAGGCATATAAAAATGAAAAACAATTCAAATAAAATTCTTATTGGGATCGTGTCGGGGCTGACGGTGATCCTGGTCTTCCTGATTATTGTGTTCGCCCTGACGATAAGCGGCGTTATCACAAAGGAGACCTTCGGCATCGGCGGATCGGTCCCCGCCGTGACCGAAGCGCCGGCGACAGCGGCTCCCGCTCCCACAGAGGCCCCGAAAAAAATCGTGGTGCTTGATCCGGGCCACGGAAAGGATTCGGGTTCAATGACCGATGATGAAAAAGCGGCAGAGGGTTGGATCCGCACATCTCGGGGATGGGGAGAATGGCGGCACTGGAAGTCCGAAACGGTTTGGCGTGACTGCGAGGGATCCGGCTGCTCCGGAAGAGCGCCTTCGGGCGGCGGGTGCTGGTACCCGATAGGCGACGGCGACCGCAGCCTTGAACCCGAAATTAATATGAGAAATACCGAATATGCCAAAGCTTATTTGGAACAGATGGGCTATGAAGTTCGCATGACAAGAGAGAGCGGCGATCAGAACCCGTCCATGACCAAACGGCTTACATATTGTTATAAGGACGGGGATACCGCCGCGCCGCCCGACGCCGATGTGTTTGTCTGCATCCACTCAAATGCCGGAGGCGGCAGAGGATCGGCTTATATGGCTTTAAGCGGTCTTTACGACCAGGCGGGAACGCTTCCGTCCGCGGATTATGTTGAGCGGAGCAATCTGCTCGGCAGTCTGATCAACAGCCGCATAACCGCTGAGACGTCAATGCCGCCGCTGGGCGGAGGCAGATATGACGGTTTGCCGGAGGCGATCCTGTTCTGTAAGTCGCCCATACCGATAGCGTATCTTGAAATAGGATTTTTCGACAGCCCGGCGGATTTAAACATTTTAAATTCCGAGTCGGAGTCTATAGGACGCGCTATAGCGGAGGGTGTTAACGACTATTTCAAGTCTGTCGGTCAATAATTTTAAAGTAAACGCGCGGTTCGCATTTGAGCGGACCGCGCTTATGTTTTTAATTTGTATAATACAATTAATAAAATCGTAATGTTTTATGCCGAAGTTTGTAGTATAATTATTCTGTAGATTTGTATACTAAAGGTGATAAGATGGCGGAAACAACTTATAGAGTTATAAAGAGAACCGAATATGAGAACCGCGGCGACGCCCCCGTGTATATAGACACAAGCGAGGTCATGCTTGACGAAAACGGCGGAGCGGTTATGAAGCTTAAACTTTATAATAACTGCGGCAAGACGGTGCGCTCGGCCTATTTCAACGCCGGTTGCTTTGACAGTTCCCTGAATTTGTGTATGCAGCTCAAAAATGTGCCATATGTTAACGTTAACGCCAAGGCGGCCGGAATTTTTGGCGATACTCAGCTTGTCGAGATCCCCGGCGAGACTCGCTCGGTGTTTGTGGAAGTCGCCAAGGTACTGTTCGAGGACGGAACTTCATGGGTCAATCCGGGTCAGAGTTTGGCGGAGAACATTGTGTCCGAGGATCAGTTGGGCGAGGAATGGCAGCGCCTGCGTCTTACTAAGGAGATAAAGGACAAAAACGCCGAAAAACACAAAGGCAAAAAAAAGATGTCCGAGAACAAAAAGTTTGCCGTGATCCTGGCGGCTGCGGCTGCGATAGCTTTGATCGCGGCGGGCGGCGCGGCGCTTTCCAAACATTTTTCGGAGCGGCAGCTTGACTACAAAACGGCGATGAATTATTACATAAACCGCGACTACGCGGAGGCGGCTCCGGCTCTCGCCGAGCTTGACGAAAATTATTTCTTTTTCGGAAACGACAAAAACGACATCAGGTATTCCGCCGCAACATCTTACATGAACATCGGCGATTATCTTTTGGCGGCAAAATATTTCACAGCCTGCGGCGATTATAAGAACAGCTCTGCCAATATGAGAAACATTATGGGCTCAAGCGGACGGCTGATCGCGGCGGGATATAATCACAGCGCGGCGGCGCGGAAAGACGGGACTGTGGCGGCCGAGGGAGACAACAGCTACGGTCAGTGCGGCGTGTTGGATTGGTCGCGCGTTATAGGCGTGGCGGCAGGCGGCAACCATACCGTGGGCATGACCTACGACGGAATGCTCTATGCCTGCGGCGACAACGAATACGGCCAGTGCGACGTAAGCGGCTGGACCGATATTGTGGCCGTCGCCACCGGCGAGAAGCACACAGCGGCTGTCAAAGCCAACGGCCGTGTAATAGCCCGCGGCAACAACGAGTACGGTCAGTGCGATGTGCAGGAGTGGTCGGACATAGTTCAGATAGCGGCGGCAGGCAGCCACACAATAGGCTTAAAGCGCGACGGCACGGTGCTCGCGGCGGGCTGGGACCAATACGGCCAGTGCGATGTTGAAGGCGAGACCGGTGTTCTGTATATCGCGACCGGCAGCAAAAACACCGTCCTCGTTAAATATGACGGCAGCGTGAAAGTCCTGGGCGACAACAGCTTCAGGCAAAAAGATGCCGAAAATGCGAAAAACGTTATTGCCGCGGCGGTCGGGACCGACTATATCGTTATCGTCAGCGCTGACGGCAGAGCGGAATCGTTCGGCAGCAACGGCTCAAATCAGGGATCCGTGGGACTGTGGTCGGATATTTTGACTGTGACCTGCGGAAACGATCACACGCTTGGTTTGTCGGACGGCGGCAAAATATACGCGGTCGGCGACGGCGGCGACAACAAACTCAAAATAACATCGACCGAAAATATCGGCCCCGAAAATATACCTGTAATTGAATAGCGTTATATTTACGGTCAGGAGAGGAGATAAAGATGGATATTTTTGTTGAACAGCTTGTAAAGAAAAAGCGTGACGGAAAAGACATGCTGAAAATCATTCTCAGCATAGTCGGCGCGTTTGTGATTATTGCGCTTCTGGGCCTGCTCAGCGCGTTTATTCCGTTTATAGGCATGTTTATGCTGATTGCGGTCGTGGGGCTGATATACGGCCTGTATCTGATGATCACTTCGGTCAATCTGGAATACGAATATGTGTTCACAAGCGGCGAACTGGATGTTGACAAGGTGATAAACGCCCGCAAAAGAAAGCATATGACGAGCTTTGACGTTGAAGATATGGAGGTTTTCGCGGACAAGAGCTATTCCGAGTTTGGCAGATACATGGAAAACCCGAGGATCGAAAAACTCTGGGCCTGCGTGGACAGAGAGGGCGACGATCTTTGCTTCGCGGTATATAACAGCGGCGGAGCGAGTAAAATGCTGCTTTTCAGCCCCAACGAGAAAATACGCGAGGGCATAAGGGCAATGGCGCCGCGAAAAGTATTTTTGAGCAAGAGCCAAAATAATATATAAGGATGGTAACGATAGATCATGATTGGGATTGATGTTGTTGAGATCTCCCGTTTTCGGGACATGAAAAATCTTGAAATGTTCGTGCGGCGGGTGTTCACGCAGAACGAGGCCGAATATTTTACCTCAAAGACGGCCGCAAAGAAGTTTTACGAGTCCGTGGCGGGCCACTTCGCCGCCAAGGAGGCTTTCGCGAAGGCGCTCGGAACCGGAGTGCGCAATTTTGACATGTCGGACATCGAGATCTGCCATAACGAGCTCGGAATGCCTTACATAAAATTCGGAGGTGTGAGGGTGAACGCCTCGGTGACGATCTCGCATTCCGACACAGTGGCGGTCGCCGCGGTGTATATATCGGAAAATATTCCCGGCACCGGGCTGCCGTTTTATCAAAATCTTGACGAGTACGCCCGGTTGGTGCCGCCGCGGGCGGCTGACGCCAACAAAGGCGACTGCGGCAGAGTCGTTATCGTGGGCGGAAGCCCCGGCATGAGCGGTGCCCCTTGCCTTTCGGCGCTGGGCGCGCTCCGCAGCGGCAGCGGCCTTGTGACGGTGGGGCTCCCGAAGTCGCAGCAGCCGATCGTAGCCGTGAAGCTGACCGAGGCGATGACTCTGCCGCTTGACGAGCTTGACGACGGCACCCTGAGCCTTGACGCGCTCGGCGAGATAAAAAGCAGACTGAGCCGCGCGGACGCCTGCGTTTTCGGCCCGGGCCTGTCGAAAAACAGGGATCTGGGAAAACTCGCCGACTCGCTGCTTAACGGCTCTGTGCCGATCGTGATCGACGCAGACGGCCTGAACGCCATAGCCGAGGATATGGTGATACTGAAAAAGCATAAGAACCGCATGTCGTGCAGCGTGGTCATAACCCCGCACCCGGGCGAGATGAGCCGTCTTTGCGGCAAGTCGGTCGAGGCTATCCAGAACGACCGCGAGGGAACGGCGGCGGAGTTTGCGAAGGAATACGGCGTGACCGTGGTCTTAAAGGGCAAAGACACCGTGATAGCCGCGCCCGACGGCAGAATGAAGATAAACCGTTCGGGCAGCGAGGCGATGGCGAGCGGCGGCATGGGCGACGCTCTTTCGGGAATAATAGCAAGCTTTATCGGCCAGAAAATGGGCGGGTTCGAGGCCGCGGTGCTCGGAACCTTCGTTCACGGAGCCGCGGGCGATCTGGCCCGCTCCGAGATAGGCGACCGCGGAATTCTCGCGACCGATCTCTGCGAGCGCGTGCCAAAGACGATAAGAATGATAACCAACGCGGAGTGACCTTCGGACTTTTAAAGTGAGGAATTAATGCTATGATCAACGAAAAACGCGCGTGGGCCGAGATCGACCTTGACGCGCTTGTGGACAATTTTAACGCGATCCGCGCCCATGTGGACGGAAAAACCAAAATAATGGCCGTCGTCAAGGCCGACGGCTACGGCCACGGCTATCTCGAGGTCGCCAAAACTCTGATAGACAGCGGAGCGGACGCTCTTGCCGTGGCGTTTATGGACGAGGCGATACAGATACGCAAATGCGGGATAACAACCCCGGTGCTTATTCTGGGCTACACCCACCCCGGCTATGCCGAGGAGCTTATCGAAAAGGACATAATGCCAAACTGTTATACCTTTGAGATGGCCGAGGCTATGTCAAAGGCCGGACAGAAGCTCAACAAAACCGGAAAAATACATATCAAGATCGACAGCGGCATGAGCCGCGTCGGATACAGATACTGCGACGACGAAGCGGTGAACCGAAGCACGGTGGAAGAAATAAAGCGCATCTCCCGCCTGCCGAACCTTGAGATCGACGGTTTGTTCACCCACTTCGCGGTCGCGGACGATGATGACGACGAGTTCACTCTGCTTCAGTACCGCCGCTTTAAGGAGCTGTGCGACAGGGTAGAGGCAGAGGGAGTCAAGATCAATCTCCGCCACTGCTGCAACAGCGCAGGCCTGATGCGCTTCCCGGAGTTCCATATGGACATGGTCCGTCCGGGGATAATTCTCTACGGCCTGATGCCGAGCCCGTTCGTGGATAAAAATATATTAAAGCTTCGGCCCGCAATGGCCTTAAAAGCAAAGATAACCAACATAAAGACGGTGGAGGAGGGAGTCACGGTCAGCTACGGCAGAAAATACAGAACATCGGCCCCCGCGAAAATCGCCACGGTCTCGATCGGCTACGCGGACGGTTATTCGCGGCTGCTTTCCGGCAAGGCGGAGATGCTCGCCGGCGGAAAAAAATGCCCTCAGATAGGAACAATTTGTATGGATCAATGTATGATCGACGTCACTTATGTTAATAATATCAATATCGGTGACGAAGCCGTACTCTTCGGCGGTGACAAGTCGGGAAACGAGATCCCGATCGAGGAAATCGCCGGGATTATGGGAACGATCAACTATGAAATTCTTTGTGTCATCGGCAAGAGAGTGCCGAGGGTCTATCTGAGAGACGGGCGCGTTTCGGACGTGCATAATTATCTTCTCGACAGCCCTATTAAAAACTGATCTGTACATAGGAAATCCGCCGTCGTTTCGTTGCCGCAAGTTGTCGGACGGCTGAACCAAAACAGGTCTTTCGCATAAAATACTACCGAGGACATTAAGAAAATTAACTTGCGGAGTGTGAATTGAATTGGTAGTAAAACGCGGAGACATTTATTACGCGGATCTGAGCCCGGTTGTGGGCTCCGAGCAGGGCGGGGTGCGTCCGGTGCTGATAATCCAGAACGATGTGGGCAACAAATACAGCCCCACGGTTATCGCCACCGCCATAACGTCGCAGCTCAACAAAGCAAAAATGCCGACCCATATCGAGCTTGACGCGGGCGGCTACGGACTTTCAAAAGACTCCGTGGTGCTGGCCGAGCAGATAAGAACAATAGACAAACGACGTCTTAAAGAAAAAATAGGTCATCTGGACGACAGACTTATGACGCGGGTCAACCGCGCGATAAGCATAAGCTTCGGCCTCAATGACCGCTAACGGAGGTGCTTTGAATTGAAAACAAAACTCAAAAACAGATTATTAAAGGCATTGATCGCCGTGACCGCGATCCTTGCGGTGATAGGCGGAACGATAGTTCTCGCCGAACCCGGTGACACCGACGACCCGGTTGTCACCAAAAACTACATAGTGAATGTGGTCGTGCCCCAGCTCAAGGCGTATGTCGAGGAGCGGCTCGGCGGCGGCTCGTCCGATTACTACGCCGACACCTTCGCGGTGGTCAACGTAAGCGGCGGCCAGACCGTGGTGTTTGACGCGGGCGCGCAGTACATTCTGCGCAAGGGCAACGGCGTTATAATAGGCAACGAGCTCGGCGGCATATGCGACACGACTGCGGGCTATGATCTGCCCGACGGCACCGAAATGCCGTCAAACCACATGCTGGTCGTGCCCCGAGGCGACGGCCGCGGCTTCAAAGCCAGCAACGATGTAATAATAATGGTAAAAGGCGGCTACTCATTCCGCTAAACCCGAAACAAAGCCCCTCTCCTCCCGAGAGGGCTTTAAATAGGCTCTCCCCTTGGGGAGAGCTGGCGCCGAAGGCGACTGAGAGGGGTAACGTAGCGAATAGCGAATAGCGAATAGGGCTCCCGCAAAGCGCCAACGAAGTGCACTTTGCGGGAAAAGGAACAATCGCAGAGCGATGAGAAAAAATCGCCTGCGATTTTTTTGATAAGCGGCGCGCATTGTGACGCAGCGAATAGCGAATAGGGGCGGTCGAGGTCGTCCGCCCCTACGGCATATTGCGCATCATGGCCGTAGGGGACGGCGCTCTCGACGTCCCGTAGGGGCGGATATTATCCGCCCGCAGCGGCATGTGGGCATGCCGCCCGTCTGCCTCTCCCTTGGGGAGAGGTGGCGCCGAAGGCGACGGAGAGGGGTACTCTAATCACTATTTGCTAATTACTAATCACTACGTTGGCTGAGAGGGGTACCTGATCGTTTTATTTTCTTATGTGTTTATAACTCCGGGAACGCTCATGTACTAATTATGTCGATTATATATCTAGTCTTTTTCAAAAGATATAACGACCTTAAATAAATCACCGTCGATTATGACGTCAAATTTGCCGCCGCAGGCTTCGGTGTAGCTTTTGGCGATGGCAAGACCAAGTCCGTTGCCGTCGGAAGCTCTCGCCTTGTCGCCCCGTACAAACCGTCCTGTTATTTCATCCGCGTCAAAGTCCATCTGATATGCGGATATATTTTTTATTTCTATCACAATTCGGTTTTCTCGCGCCGTTGCGGACACAAATACTCTCGTGCCTTTCATGGCGTATTTCAAGGCGTTGTCAATCAGATTTTCCAGCGTTCTTGACATCTTTCGTCCGTCCGCTGTGAAGAACAGTTCCCTGTCGGTGCTCACGCAGAATTTCAATTCGGATTTTTGTATCTCATTGTCGCGCTCGCCCAAGGTTTGATTGACGAGCAAAGCGGCGTCTAACTTTTCCATATTGAGTGTTTCGTTTCCGCTTTGCACTTTTGAAACCTCAAACAAGTCCTGTGTGAGATTATTCAGCCTCTCACTTTTTTTGGAGATGACCGAAACATAGTCCCTCGCATCCTCGGGCAGATCCTTGATCTGAGACAGCAGCTCGGTGTAGCTTATGATTGAAGTGAGCGGCGTTTTCAAGTCGTGGGACACATTTGTTATCAGATCGGTTTTTAGGCGTTCCGCCCTGAGTTGTGCTGAAACCGTCTTTTCAAGGCCCTCGCCGATTTCGTTAATGTTTTTCGCAAGCTCTTTCATATCCTCGGATTTTATATCAGAAATCTTATACTGCAAATTTCCGTTCCGGATTACCGCCGCGCCTTTCCGAATTTTATCCGTGTCTGTCCCTCTGCGGGCAAGTATAAAGACCCCAAGGCCGAAAATGACGACTCCCATGATCGGCCCAAAAGCACTTGCCGAAGTCAGAAGCCCGCAAAAGGCGATCGCCATGGTGTAGATAAACAGAGCCGAAACGGTCAGAGCACCGGACTTTTTCGCAAGCGTTTGTTTTATCGCTTGTACGCCGCTTTTTATGTGCTTTCGCAGCCATTTGAAAACGCGGATCAAGCACTTGCCGCACCACAGAATAACAATGCCGAGCACGCTTGTTTTCAGGAACCTGCCGCTCTTGATTTTACGCACAAGAGACAAGCCGAAGACGAGTATAACGGCTCCGCCCGCGGCTGCCGACGCGGTGGTAAGGTATTGAAGAATATATACGGGAATGTGCGAGGTCATGTACGCGTCAAAGATCAAAGCGCAGATAGCGGCAGCTCCGATTACTGCTGCCGCGATGGCCGCGAGATGCACCTCACTCCACACCGAATCGATCCAAACAGTCTTTTGTTCTCCATATCGGTTCTTTCCTGCAACACATATGAGATAAACCATAAGCAGCAGAGCGAGAATAGCGCAGATAAGCGCATTAACAAAGGTTTTTCGCACGATCTCCGCCTGTCTGTTCCAATCTTCTTCAAATTTTGCGCTGACCGCGTCGCTGATATTGGCGCAGACGGTGATTACGTCTGTGCTGTTAAAGAGTGATATATCCTCTAAAGTATTGGTATACATCATGCTTTGCCTTGTTCTGCCATCACGGGTTATCATCCCGCCCGCGTCTCTTGCCGCGTATTGATATAAACGGACGTTTTTCAACTGATCTGCGTTTTGAGCGCCGCAGTTTGTGTATATTTTATCATTGACGGCCACATAATAATTCACAACATCCGGCTCATACACACGGCTCAGCCTCTCGGTCAGATTTTCGTCAAGAGTCGAGACGTCTTTCGCGTTGGCCGTGTCCTGATACGCGCTGAACACGGCGGCAGCCACGCTGTTAAGCGTGGTATCAACAAATTGCGAGTCCTCGAACGAGTTTTCAAAGCCGTAAATGTATCTCTCTTCATCACAGTATCGAATAAATCCGTTGGCGGCGGTCAGCATGCCCGCGGATATCAGCAGAACGCACAGAACAGCCGCGGCAAATTTTGTGTAACCGGAATATATAAGTCTTTTCATTGTCAAATACCCCCTTTAAATTATTTTATAGCCGACTCCCCATACCACCTTTAGATATTGGGGCTCCTTCGGGTTGATTTCGATCTTCTCCCGAATGTGGCGGATATGCACAGCTATGGTGTTGTCCCCCACCACAGTGTCCTCGTTCCACACATTTCTGTAAATCTCGTCGGGCGAGAAAACCTTGCCCCTGTTCCTGACGAGCAGCTCAAGTATTCCGTATTCAAGAGGCGTCAGCCGCACGTCTTCTCCTTCAACAGTTACCGTTCGCGTCTCGGTGTTGACCGTCAGACCCGAGATCGTGATAACGCCGTTTTGCTTGCCGATAGAGCCGAGGGCGGTGTAACGGCGCAGTTGAGACTTTACCCGCGCCACCAATTCGGACGGATTATACGGCTTTGTCACATAGTCGTCCGCTCCGGCAGTCAGCCCTAAGATTTTGTCGGCATCCTCCGACTTCGCCGACAGCAGGATCACCGGAATATTTCTGGATTTCCTCAGCTTCATCAGCGTTTTTATGCCGTCAAGTTTCGGCATCATGATGTCCAAAATCATCAAGTGCACCTCGTTTTCACTCAACGCCTCCAAAGCTTCAATACCGTTATAGGCCTTAATAACCTCGTAGCCCTCGCCCGACAAAAATATCGCGATGCTGTCCACTATATCTCTGTCGTCATCAACAACAAGTATTCTCATTTCTTCCACCTCCCGATTTTATTGTAACAGATACTTATTAAGATTTGACAATGAAATTTCTTAAGATTTCTTTATAAATTCAGTATAACATAAAACATAGTTGATCACAACTTGATTGTGGGTATATGATTAAATGCTTTATGTACGTTTGGCGCGTTCACCTTCGCAGCAACGTAATGATTAGTAATTAGCGAATAGCGAATAGGGCGGGCGGCCGAGGTCGTCCGCCCCTACGTCGTATTGCGCAAAATATCGTAGGGGACGGCTGCGGCCGGAGCCGCGCAGCGGGTTCGCGGCACAAGCGTATTCCGTTCCCGCAAATAAACGAGGCCACAAATCATTAACGATTTGCTCTATGAGCCCCCGACGTCCCGTAGAGGCGGATATTATCCGCCCGCGCGACGGGATGTATAATCCGGCAAAAATGCGGCAATAATCCCGTTATACTTTAATGGCGGGAGGATCATTATGCCGAAGATAAACATAATGCGGCTTGCGGGAGTTGTGTGCGCGCTGGCGCTGGCTGCCGTCACGCTTGTCTCGTATGTGTCGCGCGAGACCGAGGATATCGAAAACAGCGTGCTGCGTCTGCACATCGTCGCCAACAGCGACAGCGCGGAGGATCAGGAGCTGAAGCTCAAGGTGCGCGACGAGATCATCGAGCGCTGCGGATTTCTGTTCCGCGACTGCCGCACACTTGAGGAGTCGGAGCACACCGCGCGCAGCAACCTCGGCTTTTTCAAATATGTGGCGCGGGACGTGATAAGGGAGTATGGCTATGACTATCCGGTGGAGTGCGAGGTCGCGCGACTTAGCTTCCCCACCAAGCGCTATGAGCGCGCGGAAAATAACGCGCTGTCTCTGCCGAGGGGCGAGTACAGCGCGCTGAATATCAAGATAGGTTCGGGGTCGGGCGCTAACTGGTGGTGCGTCATGTACCCTCCCCTTTGCTTTGTGGACGGCGTGGCCGAGGCTGACGACGAAAGCCTGAAAAACATTCTCACCGACTCGGAATACCGTCTGATAACCGAAAATTCACCTGACGTTAAGATCAAGTTCAAGATCGCCGAATGGCTCGGCGGCGATTAGCCCCACGCCTTTATAAGGCCGTCAGCCGCGCCGCGGATTTGATTGTGCGTAAGCTGGCCGAAGCCGACGATGAACGAGTTTTCGGGCAGGGCCTCGCTCGTGTTTATAAGGCAGGCGGAAAGCGGGATAAGCTTGACTCCGCACGCAGCCGCGGCGTTTTTAAGCTCCGCCTCGCTCATGCCGTTTTTGACCGAAACGATAAAATATGTTCCGCTGTCGGCCCCGTATATCTCAATGTTCGGGGCTATCGGCGACTCAAGCAGCGCCGTCTTTAAAAGGCGGCGTTTTTCTTTGTACAATTTCCGCAGCTTTTCGGTGTGGCTGCGGTATTTTCCGCTTCTTAAATACTCGGCGATCATCCGCTGCTCAAGCCTCGATTTAAGGCAGGTGTAGTATGGCAGGCGCATGTCAAAGCTTTTTTTCAGCTCGTCGGGCAGAACGACAAACGCTCCGCTGAACGCGGGCGCGATGCTGCGGTAGAACGAGCCGAGGAAGATAACCTTGTCGGGCGCCTGCGAGATCAGGGTGCGTCCGGGCCTTTCCGCGAAGTCAAGGTCAAAATCCGCCTCGATTATATATCTTTCGGGCTTTTCGGCCGCCCACTCAAGCAGGCCGCTCCGCTCCGCCGCGCTCATTCTCCGCGCGGTGGGGAACTGCATGTCGGGCGAGGCGTACATAACCGTGACGCCGCTGTTTTTGAGCCCGTCCAGCGGAAAAGCGTTGATCCGAGTGTTGATCAGCTCGGTTTTCGCGCCCGTGTTTTTGACCGGGACATAGCTCCGCGCGAAGCAGGGGTTCTCAAACCCGAAAACCGCGTCGCCGCCCATAACGCTCGCGAGCTGCTGCAAAAGATAATCGGTTCCCGCGCCGATTATGATCCTTCCCGCGGGGCAGGAGATCCCGTGCAGATCATATAGGTTGTGCGAGATCGCGCGGCGCAGCTCGCTCTCGCCGTACTTGTGGCCGTAATTTAACAGACCGGGATTATCGTAGCTTATCTCGCGGCACAGCTTGGTTAAGGCTCCTGAGGGAACCGCGTCGGTGTCGGTCCCGTTCTGGCTCATGACGTATGATATTCCCGGAGTGCCGTAAAAATCGGGCTCCGAAATGTCGGTGTTTATCGGACTTGTGCGGCGGGCAAAGTAGCCGCTCCGCGAGCGTGCCGCCGCGTAGCCCTCCTCGATAAGCCTCTGATAGGCGAGCTCAACCGTGTTTTTAGACAGCCCGAGTTCCTCCGAAAGGCCGCGCCGCGAGGGCAGTTTTTCGCCGTCGGCGATCCGCCCCGCGATTATGTTTTCCGTGAGCAGATCGGCGAGCTGGACGTAAAGCGGCGTGTCGGAGTTTTTATTCAGAATATGTTTCAAACCTTTCATTGCAGTCACTCACTTAAATTTACTATGCCTTTATTTTATCATTCGCTTTCATTCAAGTCAACAAAAAACGGTCTGGCCCCATATATTTTGGTGCCAACTGGCCCTACACCGACCCGCGGCGCGGATGTATAATTATGATATGTAATTATTTTGAAGAAAAGATAGTGTAAAGTAGGATATGAAAAATGAGAGAAGAATAAAAAACGCTGTCACCCTTGACAGCTTAGGCAAAACA
>CANQMT010000004.1 GCA_947625055.1 uncultured Monoglobus sp.
TGTCACCCTTTTTAAGTATATCATGTTTTTGGATTCTTTGGGTTACAATTTTATTTCAAAATTAGATTGACGTGACAAATATTGTTTTAGCGGTTGACATTTAATCGGCAAATTGATATAATATGTTTGTTATAAATAATTTTCGGAGGATGTTATGAATAAAAATACGGAACGGGACACATCGGTAAAGAAAAAAAGCGACAAGCGGAAAATGGTTCATGTGATCCTGAGCGTTCTTGTCATTCTCGTTATGATCAGGCAGTTTTTTATGGGAAACTATTCTCATGTTTTCACCTGCGTGCTCACAATACTGTTGTTCACGATCCCCACATTCGTCGACAGGCACCTCAACATCAAAATGCCGATACTCCTTGAGGTGATCATTCTGTTCTTCATTTTCGCGGCCGAGATCATGGGTGAGATCCAGAGCTTTTACACGCTGATCCCTATGTGGGACACCATTCTGCACACTATCAACGGCTTTATTATGGCCGCCATCGGCTTCGCTCTAATCGACATTCTCAATCAGTCGCCGAGGATACATATCACGATGTCGCCCTGGTTCGTCGCGTTTGTTACGTTCTGTTTCTCAATGACGATCGGAGTGCTCTGGGAGTTCTTCGAGTACGGCATGGATCAGATATTCCTGACCGACATGCAGAAGGACTGGCTGGTCCACAACGTTTCGTCTGTGCTGCTCAATCCCAGCGGCCTTAACGAGCCGATCCTTATCAAAGACGTCACACGTACCGTTATATCTGGCACGATCAACGGCGCTCCCCAAGACTGGGTGGTTGACGGAGCGTATCTCGACGTCGGCATAATCGACACCATGAAGGATCTGATCGTAAACTGCATCGGCGCCGTCGTGTTCTCGATCTTCGGATTCCTTTACATAAAGACCCGCGGCAAGGGCCGCATCGTCACCAGTCTTATACCCAAGCTAAAGACCCGCGAGGAGATCGAACAGACCCGCCTTGAGCTCAGCGAGCGCAAAAAGAAAAAGGAAAAGAAAAATAATTAAAATTTTTTTAAAAAGGTCTTGACAAATAAATTCAGATTTGCTATAATAGTTAAGCACTTAAAAAGAGTGCTTATGCGGGAGTGGCTCAGTGGTAGAGCGTCACCTTGCCAAGGTGAACGTCGCGAGTTCGAATCTCGTCTTCCGCTCCAGTGAGGCATCGGTTTTCCGGTGCCTCTTTTGTTTTTTACAAACTTGTAATGTTTAAATTAAAAATAATAATTGAATTTTTTATTAAACAGTAGTATAATGTTTTATAATAGATATATTATGTAAATAATACGGTCATGGAGAGATAAAAATGCTTCAGAAAAAAATCATATGGAAACTGAATATAATTGACATGCTGCTCATAATTATTATAGCGCTGAGCATTGCCGCGCTTATTTACAAGTCCGTCTCCGGCAGCGACGACAGCGAGTATCGGAATTACGATCTGACATTCGTTTGCGAGAGCGCGCCCGTCGGACTTTTTGAAACCATAGACACGGGGCTGCTCTGCATCGACGGCGGCACCGGCGAGGAAATAGGCGAGCTCCGCGGCTTTGAGACCACCCCGATCGCCGATTACGCTCCGCAGACCGCCGTGCAGGCGACGGCGGAACCCGACGAGAACGAGGACGAGAATGCGTCCGAGGATGAGGATGATAACGCCGAGGACACGGACGAGGATCGCGACAGAGAAGATCGATCGGAAAAGCGCAGCACTCCAAAGCCCGCTCCGACTCCCGAGCCGACGCGCGCCAAAGCCGTTTTTAACATAACATCCGAGGCCGCAAAAACCGACCACGGGATCAGAATAAACAAAAACGTGTATCTCATCGGGCAAAGCATGCAGCTTGTTATCGGAGACACGGTTTTTGACGTTTATATCAGCGATATGAAATAAAGATAAGGCAAAGCGAAAATCCGCCAAAGGGAACGGTTATGAAAACTATATTGGTCGAAACATATAAAAACAGTTTTTTATACGAGGTTATCCTTTGGATAACCGGCGTTTTAGTTCCGCGGCTCAAAAAAGATTTTCTGTCAAGCAAACTCTCGTCGTTTATCGACTGGGTCGATAAATCGGTTATCGGCAATAAATATCTTGAAATATTTTTTGACACAAAAAAAGTGGGCGAGGCGTGGTACGCCAGCGCTTTTTACAGATATACCACATATGCCATTAGGCACATCGCGTTTCATATTCCGAAATCCTCGGTCAAATTTCATTCGTATTATATCGGCTTTTTCATGTTGTTCGTACTCCTGTTCCCCGCGGAATACTGGGACAATTTTTACATGGTTCCCGTTTTCGCCTGCATAGCGCTGATTTTCATCAGCCGCTGCGCCGTTCAAAGAACCGGGGTTATTTTCGTGCTGATAAACATAATAATAACCATGTTCATCGGAATGATGAGCATTTCTATACCGATTGCCGCCTGCAAAACTCTTTCGTATTTTTTGCTGGCGGTCGATTTGTTTTTTCTTATATCCTTCGCGATACGGAACCAGGGCGACCTTGAAAATTATCTGTTATATTTGTTTATCGCAATGGTTGTCCTGTGCCTCATCGGTATCGTGCAGGCCAATACTCCCGGCGATTTCGACCAAGCCATAACCGGCGTGTACGGCGATCCCGATGTTTTTGCCGAGATCCTTGTGCTGCTTTTTCCGTTTGCGTTCGTGTATCCGATAACTTTGCAGTCTCGCTGGCGGCGGCTTATCTATTCAGTGCTGGTCATGGGCGCGTCGTTCTGGGTTATCACTGCCACACAGTCAATGGCGGCCTTCATCGCTTTCTTTATCGAGCTTATTATAGTCATCGTTCTTATTGACCGCAGATACATCCCGATGATACTGCTGCTTGCCCCGACGTTCAGCGGCAGAGTTATCAATAACATCGTTCTCATGTGGCACAGGGAGAGCGGAAACGGAAACTTTTTTCAGAACATAATCAACGCTTTCCGCGGCTTCTGGAGAAACGGATTCGGCGTAAGCACCGACAATTTCGTAAATCTTTACAACGCATCCGCCCTGCATTACGGCGACAAGCACTCGCTTATCAATCTGCCAAACGTCACCATAAGCCCGATTTATTTTAATATTCTTGCAAACGTCGGCGCGATCGTTATGATCGGATTTATGTATTATATACTGCGAATAGCCCATTCCTCGATCACATGCATGTTCCGCGCTACGCCGAGACAGAGGATAGTGTTCGCGGCGGGTCTTGCGGCGCTGCTCGGCATATCTGTGTCATCGCTTTTTGAGTCGTCGCTTTTTGAGCCGAGAGTGCTTATAATGTACTGGTCAATGCTGGGCATACTCAGATCGGGCAGAATTATTAAGCTTGGAATTCTTGATTAAACGTCACAAAACCGACAAATTTTTTAAATATATATTGACGAGGCGCGATATTTTTATTATAATAGTATCGGCATTCAAAGGAGGAATTCAGATGAAATCCGAAAAAATATATATAAAGGCGCCGCAGAATATCGGCTTCAAAGCGTTTGCCGTTATAGCCTACATACTTCTGTTCGCCGCCCAAAGACTTCCGGCGCTTTCGATAGAGGCGGCGGAACTTCGTGATGTCTCCGAAAACTTCAGCGTCTCGTCACTCGCTCTCGGCAATTTTATTAAATTTTTTGATTATTTCGCCGTACCTGCTGACGGCGGCGCCATATCAATAATCGTTATCGCCGCCGCAGCTCTTGCGCTGGGGCTGATCGTTCTGGCGCTCTCGCTGTTCCCGTACCGCGGGGTCCAGGTCGTTAACTTTGTTTTGTCGGTTCTTGGAACTCTGACTTCGATCGCTCTTGCGATTCTCATTACCGTTTTTGTTCCGATTTGGAACGCTGACGGATCGCGCGCGGATATTCTGATCTTCTCGGCCCGGCATGTGATCATATGGGCTCCGACGCTTCTGTTTATCCTCGGAACGATCTTTATATACGCCTACGCCAAAATGCCTTCCTACAGACTGGCGGACGGCAGATTTTTCAAGACTCTGTTCAACGCGCTGGCGCCGAAAAACTTTCCCTCAACTTTCAGGAAGAAAGACAACACGGAGGCGATGTTCCGCGCCACCGTTCCGCTGAAGCAGAAAAAATACGCCACTATGTCCGAGCCCGGTTCATTGAAAAAGGTGAGGAAAGAGTCCGCGAAAAGACGCGGGAAGGCGGATTACACTCAAGTGCTTGACGAATTTGAAGCTGCGGAGAAAAAGCTTTCAAAGCTTCAGATGGCTATAAACCGCCGCGAGCATGCCGAGAGAATAGCGAACAGATCCGCGGACAGCGAGAACCGCGCGCTGCTTAACAAAAAGAAAAAAAGCGCCGCGAAAACGGCGCGGCCAAGCGCCTATTCGTCTCAAAAACGTTCGGCGGCTCCGGCGGACAAGCGGGCAAGGGCTCTTGAGATTGCAAAGCTCAAAGCAAAACACGCCGAGGAGATCGCAGACAAAAACAATAAAATATATTAAACGCCGCTCAATGAGGAGGGATTTTCCCGCCTCTTTATTTTTTAACAAATTATTAACAAAACGCTTGCTATTTGAGTAAAAATCTGGTATTATATTAATTAGATAATTTTTACATAAGGACGGTGAGTTTATGGATTTTTTTCAGCCGATGCTTAACGGCTTATACGCCACCTTTATTTATGACGACCGATGGGTACTTTTTGTGCGCGGTATCGGCTACACGCTGCTTATCTCGCTTTTCGCGGTTCTGTTCGGATTGATTTTGGGCATAATCGCGGCGCTCGGCAGACTGTCAAAGGTCAAAATTTTCAACTGGATATCTGGGCTTTATATCGACATCATCCGCGGAACTCCGACCATGGTTCAGGTGCTTATATTCTACTTCGTTATTCTCGCGGGCGCCAGGAACATTCCCGCTTGGTTCATCGGCGTTATCGCCTTCAGCATCAACAGCGGAGCGTACATAGCGGAAATCGTGAGAGGCGGAATTCTCTCGATCGACAAGGGCCAGACCGAGGCGGGACGATCTCTCGGCCTCACTCAGGCGCAGACTATGCGGCTTATAATCATGCCGCAAACGCTTAAAAACATCCTGCCCGCTCTCGTTAACGAGTTTATCGTGCTTATAAAAGAGACGGCTGTTATCGGAATGATCAACAATATCGATCTGCTGGGCGCGGCGAAGAAGGTCCAGACCCTTACATATGACTTTTTGTGGCCGCTGGTGTCCTGCGCCGCGATATATTATGTGATAATAAAAATCTTTTCCGTGCTTTTGTCGAGGCTTGAGAAGCGGCTTCGCGCAAGCGACGACAGACGTTAGGAGGGAAAGCGCATGTCAATGATTGAAGTAAAAAATTTAAAGAAAAGCTTCGGCGATCTGGTTGTCCTCAAGGACATAACCGAGAGTATCGAAAAGGGCGAGAAAATCGTTGTTATCGGCCCCTCGGGCAGCGGAAAGTCCACCTTCCTCCGCTGCATAAACAGACTTGAAGAGCCCACGGACGGACATATTTTTGTGGACGGCGAGGATATTTGCGACAAAAAGTGCAACATCAACCACGTCCGCGAAAAAATGGGAATGGTGTTCCAGCGTTTCAATCTGTTTCCGCATCTGACCGTGCTTGACAACATAACCTTAGCTCCGCTCAACGTTAAAAAGCAGAACAAGGACGCCGCGAGACGGAGGGCCATGGAACTCCTTAAAACCGTGGGCCTTGAGGAAAAGGCGGACTCATACCCCAACCAGCTCTCGGGCGGACAGCAGCAGAGAATAGCGATCGCCCGCGCTTTGGCTATGGATCCCGAGATCATGCTGTTCGACGAGCCCACCTCGGCGCTTGACCCCGAAATGGTCGGCGAGGTTCTGGACGTTATGAAAAATCTGGCGGAGGCGGGAATGACGATGATCGTCGTTACCCACGAAATGGGATTCGCCCGCGAGATCGCCTCAAGAGTGTTCTTTATGGACGAGGGAATAATCTATGAGCAGGGCACGCCCTCCGAGATTTTTGACACACCGAAAAATCCGAGGACGCAATCATTTTTAAGCAAGATTTTATAATGCTTTTCAAAAGCATTGCAAATCATTTTAAGCAAGATTTTATAATGCTTTTTCAAAAGCATTGCAAATCATTTTTAGCAGGATTTTATAAAAAAATTAAAATTATAAAAAGGAGAGATGAAAATGAAAAATTTCAAAAAGGCACTGGCGCTTATTCTGGCGCTCTCGCTCTGCGTCTGCATGCTCGCGGCCTGCGGAGGCACAACATCAACCGACACATCGGATAATTCGGAAAGCGCTTCTGACGGGGAGCTGATCATGGCCACAAACGCCGCCTTCCCTCCGTTTGAGTTCACAACATCAAACGGTCTGGTTGGCGAGTATGACGGCATTGACATCGCGATCGCTCAGAAAATCGCCGAGAAGGCGGGCAAGACGCTCAAGGTTTCGGATATGGAGTTTGACGGCATTATCGCCGCTGTTTCGACCGGCAAGGTTGACATGGGCATCGCCGGCATGACCATTACCGAGGAGAGAAAGAATAACGTCGACTTCTCTGATCCCTACTATGTGGCCGAGCAGGTTATCGTTGTTCCCGCCGACAACACCGACATCACATGTGCCGAGGATCTTAAAAACGGCAAAAAAGTCGGCGTTGTTATCGGCTATACCGCCGACTCTATCGTAACCGAGGATCTGGCTCTTGACGAGGGCAACATCGTTCGCGCCAACAGAGGCATCGACGTTGTTCAGGACGTTAAGAACGGCAGACTGGACGCGGTCGTTATCGACTCTTACACCGGCATCAAGCTCGCCGAGAGCACCGGTCTCAAGGTTATTGAGGATCCCGAGGCGTTCGAGTCCGAGGAATACGCTATCGCCGTTAAGAAAGGCAACACCGAGCTGCTTGAAATAATCAACAGCACTCTTGCCGAGATGAAGGCAAACGGCGAGATCGAGGAACTGGCCGCCCAGTACAACGACACGGCGGTTGACGAGACAGCGGCGGAATAAAATCTCGCGCGCTTAAATCAAGGGGATACAGCTCGGCTGTATCCCTTTTTTACAGATATTGACACCGATATTATACATATGATATAATTATGTATAATAAATTGACTCCATTAAATAAAAGGTGGTAAACAGATCATTGAACGAAAAATATAACACCCTCAAAGAATATATAAAATCGCTCGGCTCCGTCGCGGTCGCGTTTTCGGGCGGAGTTGACTCGACGTTCCTTTTAAAAACGGCGCACGATGTTTTGGGCGATAACTGCGCCGCCTTGACCGCTCGCTCCGTTTTGTTCCCCGAGCGCGAGTCGGCCGAGGCGATAGAATTCTGCGCCGCCGAGGGAATAAAACAAATCATGATCGATTTGGACGCGCTCAAGATCGACGGCCTTGCTCAAAACCCCGAAAACCGCTGTTATCTCTGCAAAACCGAGATCTTTAAAAAAATGCGCGAGGCGGCGGACAAATTGGGCATCGAGAATATAGCCGAGGGCTCAAACCTTGACGACAACGGCGACTACCGCCCCGGACACATCGCGGTCGCGGAACAGAATATAAAAAGCCCGCTCAGACGCGCGCGCCTGAATAAAAACGAGATACGCGCGCTGTCGAGAGAACTCGGGCTTAAAACATGGGACAAACCCTCATACGCCTGCTTAGCCTCGCGCTTTGTTTACGGCGAGACAATAACCGAGGAAAAGCTTAGAATGGTTGACACCGCGGAACAGCTTTTGCGTGATCTGGGCTTCGCTCAGTCGCGCGTCCGCATCCACGGAAAAATGGCCCGCATCGAAGTCATGCCCGAGGATTTCGCAAGAATAATCAGCGTCTCAAAAAAAGTCCATGACGATTTAAAAGCACTGGGCTTCACCTATGTTTCGCTTGACCTCGGAGGCTACAGGACCGGAAGCATGAACGAAACGCTTTAAAAATCCTGTTTTTGTGCAATAAAACAGCAAAACACTCTTATAGTCCGCAAAACTTCACTTTATTTATGGAATTTGTCTGTCGACCGAACGGCAGGCTCTCATTAGGGAAAGCGGTCAGCAAAGCTGACCGAGAGTGCTCCGCTATGACCTATCTCCCCGAATTTATTTTGAAATAAATTATTATTTTAAACTTATATACTCCGGTGTGCCGGTTATCGGTTCAAGGTTTCCGTCCTTGTTCCATACAAATACCTTTATATGATCGGCAATATTGCTGTTTTTAAGCTCGCCCTCTATATTCATCCCGTCATATACTGCCGAATACACATCAATCACCGCGTCATTTTTATCGTAGAGTACCACATACACCTCTGATTTTTCTTTATCCTCAAGTTTAATCAAATTATCAAGACTTGTGTTGACGATAATAATATCATTTTGAACAACTACATCACTCTTCGTCATGTTATAATCCGGAACCATAGACGGCATATCCGTCGGTGTCAGAGATGGTATTGGCTCTTCGTCAAAATGAATATTTGCATTTATCAAACAATCATTATTTTCACCTATATTAATGTCGCTCCATTTATTCTTGGCGCCGAAATAATATACATCTGTTAAGCCATTGCAATCCGCAAAAGCCCAACTGCCGATGCTTGTCACACTATTCGGCATAACTACACTCGTTAAGCTTCCACAATTCTCAAAAGCATAGTCAGCAATACATTTTGTCCCGTTTTTTATGATATATTCGCCGCTAATTTGCTCCGGATTTGTTCCAATAAGATGATTTCCTAAATACAATACTCCATCTGACCAATTATCCGAATTATTATAGTATTCTGTATTTTCAAAAGCATATCTGCCTATACTTTTCACGCTGTCAGACACTATTATGCTTGTTAAACTCGTACAACTGCTGAATGCTCTATTGGCTATTTCTGTAACACTGTCCGGTATTATTATGCTTGATAAACCAAAACAATTAAATGCCAAACTTCCAATACTTGTTACACTGTTCGGTATTGTCACACTTATTAAATTATCGCAACCTTGAAACGCATAATCGCCTATCCTTATTACACTGCTCGGTATAATATAATCCGGCTGAATTCCATCCTTGGCATATTTTATTATTTCTGTTTGATCTTTATTAAACAAAACCCCGTCAATAGATGAATAATTATTATTCTTCAATGACACTTCAATATTAAGTTTATCACTACAATCCAAAAATACTTGTTTACCAATACTTATTACGCTTTCAGGTATATTTATATATGTCAGACCGGAGCAGCCTGCGAACGCCATATCGCCAATATCGGTCACACCGTTTGGTATATTTAAACTTGTTAAATTCCTGCAGTTGTAAAACGCTTTATTTCCTATGCTTGTCAGACTATCCGGTATTGTTACGCTTGTTAAATCGTAACAAGAGGCAAAAGTACTGTCGCCAATGTTTGTCACACCATCCGGAATTATTATATCTATTAAGCGCCAACAGCCACTAAACGCGCTATTAGCGATGCATTTTGTTCCGGATCTTACACTGTATGAGGCGATTTGCTTAAAATTCGCTTTAATAAGATGATTTCCTATATAAAGCACATCATCTGACCAATTATCCGAGTTATTATAGTATTCTGTGTTTTCAAACGCATATGCACCAATACTTTTCACGCTGTCCGGCATTATTATGCTTGTTAAATTCGTGCAGCGGCTAAAAGCGCTATATCCAATATCAGTCGTGCTGTCCGGTATACTCACACTTGTTAAACTGCTGCATTTGTAAAACATGCTGTTTCCAATACTTGTCACTCCGTTTTGTATCGTAACATCTGTTAATCCCACACAGCCTTCAAACACACTGTCACCAATGTTTGTCACACTGCTTGGTATGTTCACGCTAATCAATCCAACACAGCCTTCAAACGCACTATCGCCAATATTTGTCACATTTCTTGATATATTTATTTCTTTTAAATTGACGCAACCACTAAATGCACTAATACCAATGTTTATTACACTATCGGGTATTCTTATGCTTGACAAACTTTCGCACCTATAGAACGCCATAAAACCAATATCCGTCACACTGTTTGATATGCTCACATTTGTTAGGCTCGTACAGTCTTCAAAAGCATAACTGCCAATGTTTTTTACCGGCAAATTGTCAATTGTTTCAGGTATATTAACCGATACAACACTTTTATCGCAGCCTGTAATCTCAATATAATCTCCGCAGTTTTTATAAGTTAAATCACCATACATTTCGGCATCTGCCGATGTAAACGAAAACAATGCACAAAGCATCACTAATACCAACCCTAAACTTAAAATCCTTTTCATAAAAATATACCTCCTTGAAAAATAAAAAGTGTTTAGCCTCAACCGAAGCTAAACACGAAAAACACATAGCTCCGATTGTCGCCAAACAAATTTTTCACAATTATTCCAGCATGTGAATATAGAGCTTGTATTTTTGCCTAAGGCATAAAAATACACGCTAAGAATAATTGTAAATATTAAATTTGTTTGGCGAGATAAGTATATCATATTCTTCCAAAAAGGTCAATGAAAAATTCAATAATATATAAATTAATAACGGCATGGCCGAAGCTATGCCGTTATTATTGTCTTATCAATGGTTATGACCGCAGCCGCAGTCATGATCATGGTGATGAACATGGCCGCCGTGATCTATGTCTTTGGGCAGTATCACGCTGTCGATCCTGATCTCGTTGAACTCCTTGCCGGAGTCAATACACTTGCCGCAGTTGTCGCATTTTTTAAGCGGATTTAAGTCGCAATAATCACACTCTCCGCAGTCATTGCATATCCGGTCATATAAAACGCATTGTTTGGCCATATTTTACCTCCGATAAAAAATATGCTACTCTCCCTAAGCGCGGGACTTAAAAGCGTCAAAATTCCGACGCGGCGCGGAGTATGGCGATCTTCGCGCTGTCATATATTACTCCGCCCTGCATATAGGCCGTATACGGTTCGCAGATCGGCGCGTCCGCCGAGAGCTCTATCGAAGCCCCCTGAACAAACGCTCCCGCGGCCATGATGACCGGATCGTCGTAGCCCGGCATGTCCCACGGCTCGGGCGTGACATAGCTGTCTATCGGCGAGCCCTTCTGGATCGCCTGACAGAATTTTATGACGTTCTCTGCGCTGCCGAATTTTACCGCCTGAATTATATCGCTGCGCTCGGCAGTGCTTGACGGGCAGACTTCAAATCCGAGATCCTCAAACATCGCGGCGCACAGCGCCGCAGTTTTTATGCTTTCGGCCACGATATGCGGCGCCTGATAAAGGCCCTGATACATATTGCGGTTCATGCCGAGGCTTGCGCCCACATGCTTTCCAAGCCCGGGCGCAGTCAGACGAAATCCGACCTTGCGCACACATTCCCGTGTTCCCGCGATATAACCGCCGCTTAACGCCAGACTGCCGCCCGCGTTTTTTATAAGCGAGCCGACGATAAGATCGGCTCCGACCTCGGTCGGCTCTTTTGTTTCAACGAATATTCCGTAGCAGTTGTCAACAATGCAGAGCGTATCGGGACTTATCGACTTAACGGTTTTTATGATTTTTCCGATCTCGTCGACCGAAAGTGAGTCGCGCCAGTCATAGCCTCTTGAGCGCTGAATGAGCACGGCCTTTATCTTTTCGTTTTTAAGCAGGCTCTCTATGGCCGCGTGATCGGGCATGCCGCCCTTTAAGTCGACCTGGCGGTAGCTCACGCCGAAATCCTTGAGCGAGCCCGGATCGGGATGATCGCCCTCGCGGATGCCTATTACCTCTTCCATTGTGTCATACGGCGCGCCGACAACCGAGGCCATAACGTCCCCGGGGCGCAGTACCGCGAACAGGCAGGCGGAGATCGCCTGAGTCCCCGAAACTATGTTGTGCCGCACCACAGCGTCCTCCGCGCCGCAAATCTCGGCGTAGACCTTGTCGAGGGCGTCGCGGCCCAGATCGTCGTAGCCGTAGCCCGTAGTCTCGCCGAAGTGGGCGTAAGAGATACGATTGTTCTGAAAGGCTTTCAGGACCTTCGCCTGGTTAAACGCGGCTGTCTGCTCTATCCTTTCAAAAACGCCCTCAAGCCGCACCTCGGCCTTCATATAAAGCTTGACCGCCTTATCGCTGATTCCGAAATTCTTTTTTAAATAATCAATATATTCCGCCGAATTATTCCGCATAGCTGAGCTCGTTCACTTCCTTGCCCGAGAGGACCTTGACGCCGCCCTCCTTGAGCGCCGCCACCGAGTTCTCAAGATCGTTTGTCTTGACTATAATAACCGCCTTGCTGGACTTTTCGCCGATGAACGAATAGATATATTCAATGCTGATATCCTTATCCTTCAGGAGCGTGATAACGTCGCTGAAAGCGCCGATATTATCCTCGATCGAGATCGCGATAACGTCCGCCACGTTGGCGGTCATGCTGTTGGCGCGGAGCACGCGCTCGGCCTCCGCGGGATCGTTTACGATCATGCGGAGTATGCCGAAATCGGTGGTGTCGGCAATGTTTATGGCGCGGATATCAATATTGTTGTCCTTTAAAACCTTAGTTATCGCCGCCAGTCTGCCGGGTCTGTTTTCCATAAATACCGAAATTTGTTTTACATACATTTTATTTTACCTCCTAACATAGTGATCTGTATGGGACGGCTGCGGCCGGAGCCGCGAAGCGGATTCGTAGCACTAAAGTATTCCGTTTGCAGATATAAACGAGGCCACAAATTATTAACGATAGTCGCTATGAGCCCTCGACGTCCCGTTTATGATAAATAGCGAATAGGCGAAACCCCTCTCAGTCAGCTTCGCTGACAGCCCTCCCCAAAGGGCGAGCCTGACAGCGCCGACTCCCTTGGGATAAATAATGCGAATGCAGCTTACCGCGGACGGAGAGGTTTTTGTGTTTAAATTTATGCCTCGCGGCCTAAGGCGAAGGCTTTGAGGTTCACATCTACCGCCTTTTGAGGCACGGTCGATTTTATCGTGTCTATCCAAGCCTGCTCTGGAATATCGACCCGCTTTGACAGCACGCCGATAAGCGCGACATTGGCGCACCTTATGTTGCCGGCCTTGACCGCGATGTCAGCCGCGTCAGCGGGAACAATGTCAACGCCCTTTGCCTTGATCTTTTCGATTATGCTTTCGGGATATTTTTTCGCTCCTATTATAACCGGCATCGGGTCGATGTTCTGGGTGTTGCAGATTATCGTGCCGCCCTTTTTGAGGTACGGCAGATACCTGTATGCCTCAAGCTCCTCAAAGGCAAGGATAACGTCGGCCTCGCCCTTGTCGATTATCGGCGACGCGACGCGCTTTCCGTATTTAACATAAGTAACAACGCTGCCTCCGCGCTGAGACATTCCGTGGACCTCCGATACCTTCACGTCATAGCCCTCGCTGAGGAGCAGATTTCCCAATATGCGGCTGGCGAGCAGAGTTCCCTGGCCGCCGACGCCGACTATCATTATTGATTTGCAATTTGTGTTATCCATAGTCCGCCTCCTACTCTATCGCGCCGAAAGCGCACACGCCTCTGCACAGGCCGCAGCCCACACACTGGGTCGCGTCGATCTCTATGCTGCCGCCCTTGTCAACAATGGCGGGGCAGCCGAGCTTCATGCACATTCTGCATTTTTTGCATTTGTCACGGTCGATCGCGATCGGGCCGGGGAACTTGACCGATTTAAGCAGCGCGCAGGGCCTCTGCACTATGATAAGCGACGGCTCCTCAGCCGCGAGCTCCTCTTTGATGACCTTTTCGGTTCCCTTTAAGTCAAACGGATCAACGATCGCTATCCTGTCAATTCCCACAGCTTTTCCCAAAAGCTCAAGATCAACCTCGCGCGTCTTTTCGCCTTTCAGGGTCTTGCCGGTCGTGGGATTGTCCTGATGGCCCGTCATTCCCGTGATCGAGTTGTCAAGGATCATAACGGTGTTTATTCCCTTGTTATACACAATATCGATCAGGCCGGTTATTCCGCTGTGGATAAACGTGGAGTCGCCCAGCACCGCGACGGTCTTTTTGGCGTAATCCTTGCCTCTCGCAAGCGACATGCCGAACGCCATGCCGATCGACGCGCCCATGCAGACAACCGAATGGATCGACTGAAGCGGCGCGGCAGCGCCCAATGTATAGCAGCCGATGTCGCCGCACACATTGACGCCGAGCTTTTTCAATATATAAAACGTGCCTCTGTGAGGGCAGCCCGCGCACAGCACCGGCGGACGGACCGGGATCTCCTCGTCGGGCTCGTCATAAGCCGCGCCCTTGGTTCCGCTTATCAGCTCCTTGATCTGCCTTGTAGAAAACTCATAGCACATCGGGAACAGTTTTTTGCCGATCGGGTTTAAGCCGATGCAGCGGCAGTGCTCCTCGATAAACGGGTCAAGCTCCTCGACCACATACAGCTTATCGACCTTTGACGCGAATTCCTTTATCAGTTTTACGGGCATCGGATACGCCATGCCGAGCTTTAATATCGAAACGTCGCTTCCAAACGCCTCGCGCACATAGTTATAGCACATTCCGCTCGTTATGATACCGATCTTTGTGTCGCCGTATTCCGCACGGTTAAGCGGCGAGGTCTCGGCGTACTCGCGAAGCTTCTCTGTCCGCTCCTCCACAAACGGGTGGCGGCGTATCGCGCTTGACGGCATCATAACATATTTTGATATGTCCGTTTTATACTCGCGAAGCTCGGGCACGACCCTGTCCCCGACAGGCGTCACGCTCTGCGAGTGCGCGACTCTGGTCGACAGACGGAACAGCACGGGCGTGTCAAACTCCTCGCTTATCTCATAGGCCGTTTTCACGAACTCCTTACATTCCTTGCTGTCAGACGGTTCAAGCATGGGGATTTTCGCCGCCTTCGCGTAATTGCGGCTGTCCTGCTCGTTCTGGGACGAGTGCATGCTCGGGTCGTCGGCGACCGCGATAACAAGTCCTCCGTTCACCCCGGTATATGACGCAGTAAAAAGCGGGTCGGCCGCCACGTTCAGGCCGACATGCTTCATGGCGCAGAACGCTCTGGCGCCGCCCACGGCCGCGCCCAGCGCGACCTCTGTGGCGACCTTCTCGTTGGGCGCCCATTCGGCGTATATCTCGTCATACTTCGCCGCGAACTCCGAAATCTCGGTACTGGGCGTTCCCGGATATGCCGAGGAAACGGTCACGCCGCACTCCCACAGGCCCCGGGCAACGGCCTCATTGCCGAGCATAAGTTTCTTTTGCATTAATATCTCCTCCTCTTTTGGCTCCCCTTATGAGGGATCCGGCCGCGGATCTCCGCGGTCTGAGAGGGGCCTTGCAACTGATATCCCCTCTCCGCCTGCTCCGCAGGCACCTCTCCCCAAGGAGAGGCTGACTTATTGAATATCTCTCAAATCCACTATTCTTTTCGCCTTACCGGCGGTTCTTTCGATCGTTTTGGGCTCCGCCAGTCTCAGCTTGGCTCTGAGGCCCAGCACGCTGTTCAGGCGCTCGGATATCTCGCGGCTCAGCTTCTCGACCTCGGAATATCTTTCAAGCAGCGAGCCGTCAACAAGCTCAACCACGATCTCAAGGTTGTCAAGCATGTTTTCGCGGCGCAGGATAAGCTGATAATTCGGGCTTACCTGCGGGAACTCAAGCACAACGCTCTCGATTTCCGACGGGAACAGATTAACGCCCTTGATCTTGATCATATCGTCGGTCCTGCCCTGAATGGGAGCCAAACGGTACGAGGTCCTGCCGCACTTGCACGGCTCGGGGATCAGATAAGAGATGTCGCGCGTCCTGTAACGGATAACCGGCATCGCCTCTTTCGCGAGGGTGGTTATAACAACCTCGCCCGCCTCGCCGGGAGGCAGCATGTCGCCGGTTTTGGGGTCAATGATCTCAACGATGAACATATCCTCATTGATATGCTCGCCGCACTTGTAGATGCACTCGCCCGAAACGCCGGGGCCCATTACCTCGGTAAGGCCATAGTTCGATGTGACAAGCATGTTGAGCGACTGCTCAAGGCCGCTGCGCATGTTCTCGCTCATGGCCTCGGAGCCGAACAAGCCGTATTTGAGCTTAAGTTTTTTAAGCAGATCTTTTTCTTTGATGATCTCGGCCAGATATGTAGCGTATGACGGAGTGGCGACCAGTCCCGTCGCGCCGAAGTCCTCCATAAGCATAAGCTGGCGCTGGGTGTTTCCGCTTGAGATCGGCACTATCGTCGCGCCGACCTTTTCAATTCCGTAGTGGAGGCCGAAGCCGCCGGTGAACAGTCCGTAGCCGAACGAGATCTGCACCACGTCGGTCTCGTCGATGCCCGCGCCCATAACAATTCTCGCTATGGCCTCGGACCATGTGTCAAGGTCTTTTTGCGTGTAGCCCGCGACGACCGGCTTTCCGGTCGTGCCCGAGGACGCGTGGATGCGCACGACCTTGCTCATCGGCTCGGCGAACAGGCCGAACGGATAGTTGTCGCGCAGATCGTCCTTTGTGGTAAAGGGCAGATTTTTAAGATCATCCAGAGACTTGACCTGATCGGGCTTGATACCAAGACCGTCAAATCTGTCGCGATAGAACTTAACGTTCTCATATGCCTTGTTAAGCATGTAACGCAGCCGATCGAGCTGTATCGCCTCGATCTTTGAATGATCCTTTTCGCACTCAATGTCTTTGTTCCAGATTTTTACTTGTTCCTGCATATTTATCTCCTTCTTTCGGACGGCTGCCGCCCGATAATATAATAAACGAAAAACGTTCCGTTTAATTATATCACTTATCAGAATATAATGCAAGACATATTTCTTTCATATCCGCCAAAACGCAAAAAAACATCGGCAAAGCATTTAACTGCCTTGTCGGTGTTTTTTTGCAGCACAACAGATGTGCGCTGTCAATACGCAATGTAAATTAATTTGCCCAAAAATTTACTTATCTAGGCTTTGCATATATTCGTCCATGGCGTCGGCGACCTGCTTTGAGTATTTCACCGCCTCGACAACTGTCTTGGCGCCGCGCACTATATCGCCCGAGGCGAAAATTCCGTCGCGGGTGGTCTCGCCGTATTTGTTGGTGATGAGCAAACCCTTTTTGGTGGTGTCTATGCCCTGGGTCCTGGACAGGATCTGATCCTGAGCCCCCTGGCTGATTGAAATTATAACCGAATCGGAGGGATAAAGCTTTTCGGTTCCCTCGATCTTCTCGATGCTGCCGTCCTCATTGACTTTAGCGTCGGCGAAAATCACGCCGTCGGTCTTGATCTCAACGGGTATCTTGCGGTTCTGGAACAGCACTCCGTCGATTTTGGCGTATTCGTATTCCTGATTGCTCGCCGCGACCTCGTCTGTACGGTTGAACACCGTGACATAGCGCACGCCGTGGCGGATCGCCGTTCTCGCAACGTCCATCGCGGCGTTGCCCGCGCCGATTATGTTAAGACTGTTGCCGAGGTTGTACTCGTCGGGATTGATAAGATAAGCGATCGCGTAATGCACATTGCCGAGGCTCTCGCCCTTTATCTTAAGGCTGTTCGGCTTCCAGACGCCGGTGCCGATAAACAGAGCGTCGTAGCCGTCTCTGAATATATCTTCAATTCCGATCGCGCCGCCGATAGTGGCGTTGGGCCTGATCTTTATGTCCAGTTCCAGCAGCAGCTTTTTGTATTTTTCGAGAATGATCTTTGGCAGACGGAACTCCGGAATTCCGTATCTGAGCACTCCGCCTATTTTGTCTTTGGCCTCAAATATCGTCACGGAATAGCCGCGTTTTGCAAGCTCGATCGCTATGGTTATGCCAGCCGGACCCGAGCCGACTATGCCGACCATCTTTCCGTTCGGCTCGGGCTTCTCATACTCGAGACGCTCAAGATAAGCCGAGGAAATATAGTTCTCAATGCTGCTGATATGCACAGGATTTCCCTTTCTGCCAAGAACGCAATGGCCCTGGCACTGGTTCTCGTGCGCGCACACCAGCGAGCAGACAACCGACAGCGGATTGTTGTCGAACAGCATTTTGCCCGCGTCGTTCATCTTTCCGTTCAAAAACATCTGGATCATGTCGGGAATATTTGTATGTATGGGGCAGCCCTCTCTGCACATGGGCTTTTTACAGTGCAGACAGCGTTTTGCCTCGCTTATAAGATTAAATGCCAATTTAAACACCTCCAATTTAAATAATATCACAGACTATATAAAACGTCAATAATATTTTGAAAACACAACAATAATTTATACGTTTTGCACAAATTTATCCGCGTAATTTATATAATCGGATCCGCGATATCCATGTTGGCGTAAGCGTTCAGACTCATATCCGCAGTGACCCCCGCCAGATATTCATAATACGCCGCGCAACCTATCATCGCCGCGTTGTCGGTACAGAGCAGAGGCTTCGGATAATAAAGCTTAAATCCGCTTTTTCCGGCCTTTTTTTGAATAAGCTCACGCAGCGGCAGATTGGCCGCGACGCCGCCCGCGAGGGCTATGTTTTTTACTTCCGCGTCCTTCGCGGCGATCATTAGGTGATCCGACAGCACGTCGATCACCGCCTGCTGAAACGAGGCGGCAACGTCATTTTTGTTTATCTCGCCGCCCTTTTGCTCGGTGTTGTGTATGTAGTTCAAAACCGCCGTCTTGACGCCGCTGAAGCTGAAATCAAGGCCGCCCTCGCCCATGTTGACGCGCGGGAACCTTATCGCCTCGGGATCGCCGCTCTCGGCGGCTTTCTGGATCGCGGGGCCGCCCGGATAGCCGAGGCCCAGCACTCTTGAGACCTTGTCAAAAGCCTCGCCCGCCGCGTCGTCATTAGTCGAGGCGATCACCTCATACTCCGTTCTTGACTTGACGTTCACGATGTTGCTGTGTCCGCCCGAGGCCACAAGACAAACAAACGGCGGCTCGAGGCTCGGATCCTCAATATAGTTGGCGCAGATGTGTCCGCGGATATGGTGCACCGGGACAAGCGGCTTTCCCGCCGCGAAGCTCAGACCCTTGGCGTATGACACTCCGACGAGCAGCGCTCCGATCAGCCCCGGAGCGTATGTCACCGCTACCGCGTCAACATCCTCGAGCGAAAGTCCCGCGTCGTCGAGCGCTTTGTCGACCACGGCACTGATATTTTCGATATGCTTGCGCGAGGCGATCTCGGGCACAACGCCGCCGTAGAGCTTGTGCAGCTCGATCTGCGTGTTTATCACGTTCGAGAGCACGCGCGTTCCGTCCTCGACCACCGCGGCGGCGGTCTCGTCGCAGGAGCTTTCAATCGCTAAAATTTTCAAAATATCACCTCTGTAAATTCTTAGTCATAAGTATCGCGTCGTATTTGTTATTATAGTATTTTTTGCGCCGTCCCACGGCCTCAAAGCCGAGCTTTTCATAAAGCCCGACCGCCGCGGCGTTGTTTTCCCTGACCTCAAGGTTGACCGCCGCAAGGCCTCTCTCGCGGCAGACGTCGAGCAGGATATTCAGCGTCTTTTCGCCGAGGCCCTGTCTCTGCACGTTCGGCGCGACCGCTATATTGGTGATCTCGGCAACGTCCGCGATGATCCACATTCCGCCGTAGCACACAACATCTCCGTTGTTCTCATCAACGCCGACGATGAACGCCGAGATCATGTTTTCAAGCTCGCTCTCAAACATTTTTCTCGTCCACGGGTCATCGGGAAAGCAATTTTTCTCGATCTCCAAGATCCCGTCGATATGGATCTCGTTCATCAACTCAAATTTCACAACGCTCATCGGTTTTCAAGCCTCTTTATTATCTTGTCGATCTTATCTTTGATCTCACGCATACATTTTTCGTACACCTCAAGGCTTCCGCCGAACGGGTCGGATATCTCGCCGCTATCGCCCGCGTACTCGCACAGAGTAAACGTCTTGCCCTTCGCCTCGGGCATAGACGCTATCATCATCTTATGTCCGCCCGACATGGTCAAGATAAGATCGGTTTGCTCTATCAGTTCCGATGTGATCTGCGCCGGCCTGTGCCCGCCGATGTCAACACCGATTTCCGCGGCGGCCCTGACCGAATTTTTCGATACTTCCGATCTCGGTGCGACGAACAGACCCGCGGAACCCGCCGTGATATTCAGTCCGCGCTCCTTCGCCGCGCGGTTAAATATTCCCTCGGCCATAGGGCTTCGGCATGTGTTGCCAGTGCACACGAAAAGCACGGTCTTTATCTCTTTTTTATTCCCGTCACCTACGAACTCCGCGGCGTTATACACTTTGCCGCCGGCGGCTCTGTAAAGGCGGTTGCGGACTCCGGCCCACTTGTCGGTGTCGGGTATCTCGGGGGCAAAAATGATCTCCGCACCCAGCTCGTCCATCTTTCGCAGCGCGGCGAACAGCGCCGCGGCTGCCTCGTCGGGCTTGTTTATTCCGCCCAAGGAGACGCATTGAACGCCGTTCCTGAGCTTCGGCTTTATCTCTTTTAAAATCTCGTCAAACAAAATCACGCCCGTCGGCTTTGTCTGCGAATTCACGCAGTCCGCCGCCTCGTCAAGGCTGCCTCGGATGATCACGACTCTGCCTTTTGGCGAGTAATGCTTATACTTGAGCCCGGGCGATCTCGGCTTTTCGCCGTCCTTTACCGACTCGGCTGCCCGCACCTCTTTGCCGAGGACCTCTTCGATCTGCGCGCGGCTTATCATTCCGGGGCGGTAGATCACCGGCTCGCCGCTCATGTCGATCACGGTGGACTCGATCCCCACGTCACAGGGGCCGCCGTCGATTATCGCCGCCGTCCTGCCGCTCATGTCCTCGACGCAGTGCTCAAAGGCCGTGGGGCTCGGTTTGCCCGAAAGATTTGCGCTTGGCGCCGCGACAGGCCTGCCGCAGAGACGCAGAAATTCCGACGCGGTCCTGTTTGACGGCATGCGGATCCCGACTGTGTCAAGCCCGGCCGTTACCTCGTTCGGAACGTCCGGCCTTTTCTTTAGAATGACCGTTATCGGGCCGGGCATGAAGGCGTCGATCAGCTTTTGCGCGTCTTCGGTGATCTCGGCGGCGATCTCGGCGATCTGTGATTTTTCGGAGACATGAACGATCAAAGGGTTGTCCGCGGGACGGCCCTTTGCCTCGAATATTTTTTTAACGGCCGCGGGATTTTTGGCGTCGGCTCCTATGCCGTAAACCGTTTCGGTCGGGAAAACCACAGTTTGCCCCGACCGAATTAATTCCGCTGCCGTTTGTAAATCTGATGTTTTGTTTGTGAGTAAAAGTGTTTGCATGATAATGTTTTTGGATTATTCGGTGCGTTTTAGTTTTTCGCTCTGGTCGGTGGTGATAAGGGCGTCGATGATCTCGTCAAGGTCGCCGTTTAATATCTGCTCAAGCTTATAAAGCGTGAGGCCGATCCTGTGATCCGTCATTCTGCCCTGCGGGAAGTTGTAGGTCCTTATCCGCTCGCTGCGGTCGCCCGTTCCTACCTGGCTCTTTCTGTCCGCCGCGATCGCCGCGTTGCGCTCCTGCTCCATCTTGTCATACAGTCTTGAGCGCAGCATTTTCATCGCCGCCTCGCGGTTCTTGTGCTGGCTCCGCTCGTCCTGGCACGTAACGACTATTCCGGTCGGCTTGTGGGTTATCCTGATCGCCGACTCGGTCTTGTTTATGTGCTGGCCGCCCGCGCCGCTTGAGCGGTAGGTGTCGATCTCCAGATCGTCGGGGTTAATCTCGACCTCAACGTCGTCAACCTCGGGCAGCACCGCGACCGTCACGGTCGAGGTGTGTATTCTGCCGCTTGACTCGGTCTCGGGCACTCGCTGAACGCGGTGCACGCCGCTCTCGAATTTCAGGCGGCTGTAAGCACCCTCGCCGTTTATCATAAACGTTATTTCTTTTATGCCGCCTATGCCGATCTCGTTAAGGCTCAAAACCTCGATCTTCCAGCGCTTTGAGTCGGCGTACATCGAGTACATTCTGTAAAGGTCGCCCGCGAACAGGGCCGCCTCGTCGCCGCCCGCGCCGCCGCGGATCTCAACCATAACGTTTTTGTCGTCGTTGGGGTCCTTTGGCAGCAGCAGTATCTTAAGCTCTTCCTCTATTTTCTCTATGTTGGCCTTGGCCTCTTTACTCTCCTCGACCAGCATTTCGCGGAACTCCTTGTCGGTCTCGGGATCGTCCATCATGGCCGCCGCGTCGTCGATCGTCTCTTTGTTCTTTTTATATTCTCTGTACTTTTCAACTATCGGGGTCAGATCGGAATGTTCCTTGCACAGCTTGCGCCACGTCTCCTGATCCGCGATGACCTCGGGGTCACTTATCTTCCGCGCCAGTTCCTCAAACTGCTCCTCTAAGAATGAAAGCTTTTCAAACATATATTTCTCCTTTAAATCTCGCCTTTGGACTTCGCCTTAAGATAGGCGTTGATAAATCCGTTTATATCGCCGTTCATAACCGCGTTCACATTGCCTACCTCGTAATTTGTCCTGTGATCCTTTACCATTGTGTATGGCTGGAAAACATAGGATCGTATCTGGCTGCCCCACGCGATCTCGGTCTGAACACCCTTTAAGTCCTCAATTTTGTCCTTCTGCTCGCGCTCCGCGATCTCGACCAGCTTTGATTTTAAGACCTTCATAGCGGTCTCCTTATTCTTGTGCTGGCTGCGCTCATTCTGGCAGGTCACAACAATTCCGGTGGGCAGGTGCGTTATCCTGATCGCCGACTCGGTCTTGTTTATGTGCTGGCCCCCAGCGCCGCTTGAGCGGTAGGTGTCGATCCTCAGATCCTCCGGATTGATCTCAACGTCAAGCTCCTCGTCAAGCTCTGGCACGACCTCGCATGACGCGAAGGACGTGTGCCTCCTTGCCGCGGAATCAAAGGGCGATATGCGCACCAGACGGTGGACGCCCTTCTCGGACTGCATGTAACCGTAGGCGTTGAGCCCGTTTATCGAGAACGTGACGCTTTTTATTCCGGCCTCCTCGCCGTCAAGATAATCAATGACCTCGGTCTTAAAGCCGCGGCGGTCAGCCCACATGTTATACATGCGGTAAAGCATCTCGCACCAATCCTGCGCCTCGGTTCCTCCCGCTCCCGCGTGGAGCGTCACTATCGCGTTCAGACGGTCATATTTGCCGGAGAGCAGCGTGTCAAGCTTCATCGAGTCGATGCCCTCGCGCAGCTCCTTATATCCGGTCTTGACCTCGCCGAGGACGCTCTCGTCCTCTTCCTCCATTCCGAGCTCCACAAGCGTCGTGAGATCCTCCCATTTTGAGCGGATATTCTCAAAGCTTGAGACTTTGTCTTTAAGCGACTTTATCTTTTGCAGAGTCCTGCCCGCCTTTTCCATGTCGGAATAAAAGTCGGGCTCGAAGCTCTCAGCCTCAAGGGTTTTTATCTCATCGTTCAGTCCGGCTAAGTTAAAGTGAATCCCTCAGTTCCGTAATATCTTTTTGCATTCCTTCAAGCCCAAGCTTGTATTCGTCAAACGCTATCACTTTATCACCCCTTAATAATATTATGTCCGAATTTAAGCACGGCCTTCCGCCTTGTCTTTATCGAGGCAGCAGTTCTTATACTTCTTGCCCGAGCCGCAGGGACATGGATCGTTTCTGCCGATCTTGGTCACGCGGCGCACCGGCTTTTTCTTGACAGTCCCGTCGCTGCCCGCGTTCTCGGAAGTGGGCTTCGCCACCTGCTTGCGCTCGATCTTCGTCTGGGGCACAACGTGGAACAGATGCTTCACGGTGTCCTCTTTTATGGCCTCTGTCATTTCCTCGAACATATCCATGGCCGCGAACTTGTATTCCACGACCGGATCGTGCTGCGCGTAAGCTCTCAAGTGGATGCCCTGACGCATCTGCTCCATGTTGTCGATGTGATCCATCCACTTCTGGTCAACAACTCGGAGCATTATAACGCGCTCGACCTCGCGCATGCTGTCGCCAAACTCGGCCTCTTTTTCCTTGTATTTCTTCTCGGCGTCCTCAAAGATATAGTCGGTCAGACGCTCAAGCGTCATCTTGTCTATCTCAACGTCGGTGAACTTCATAAACGTGTCAGGCATCTCGCCGAATATGGTATCAAAGTGATCGCGCATCCCCTTCCAGTCCCATTCCTCCGGAACGTTGCCCTTGTCGCCGATATACATGGCGGCGGTGCTGCTGATAACGTCGCGCATCATTTTCATAATGCTCTCGCGCAGGTCCCCGCCGTCAAGCACCTGATCGCGCTGCTTGTAAATTATCTCTCTCTGCTGGTTGTTAACGTCGTCATACTGAAGAACGTTCTTTCTTATATCGAAGTTCCTGCCCTCGACCCGCTCCTGCGCGGTCTCTATGGTGCCGCTGAGCATCCTGCTCTCAATAGCCTCGTTCTCGTCCATTTTAAGAGTTTCCATAACTCTCGCGATGCGCTCGGGAGCGAACAGTCGCATAAGGTCATCCTCAAGCGAGATATAGAACTTCGATTTGCCGACGTCGCCCTGACGGCCGGAACGGCCGCGGAGCTGATTGTCGATACGTCTGCTCTCGTGGCGCTCGGTACCCATTATATTGAGTCCGCCCGCCGCAAGAACCTCTTTCTGCTCGGGCTCGATCTCAGCCTTGAACTTGTCGTTAAGCTCCTTGAATTTGGCTCTCGCCTCAAGTATCTCCTCATTGTCGGTCTCGGCAAAGCCCGTTGCCTGCACGATCATTTCCTCGGAATATCCCTGCTTTTCCATCTCGCTCCGCGCAAGGAACTCGGCGTTTCCGCCAAGCACAATATCGGTTCCGCGGCCCGCCATGTTCGTGGCGATCGTGACCGCGCCCTTCTTTCCCGCCTGAGCGACGATCTCGGCCTCTTTCTCGTGGAACTTGGCGTTTAAGACATTGTGCTTTATTCCGCGCTTGCGCAGCATGCGGCTCAGCTTTTCGGACTTTTCGATCGAAACCGTGCCGATAAGCACGGGCTGGCCCTTTTCGTGCGCCTTCACCGCGTCCTCGATAACCGCGTTAAACTTGGCGTCCTCGGTCTTATAAACGCTGTCGGGCTCGTCGACCCTCACGAGCGGCTTGTTGGTCGGGATAACGATAACGTCGAGGCTGTAGATCTCCTGGAACTCCTCTTCCTCGGTCTGCGCCGTACCGGTCATGCCGGACAGCTTTTTGTAGAGCCTGAAATAGTTCTGGAACGTTATCGTGGCGAGAGTCTTTGACTCGCGCTCGACCTTAACGCCCTCTTTCGCCTCGATCGCCTGGTGCAGACCGTCGTTATATCTTCTGCCGAACATCATGCGGCCCGTGAACTCGTCTACTATGATGACCTCGCCGTCTTTTAAAACATAGTCCTTATCCCTTTTCATAACGCCGATAGCCTTTATCGCCTGATTGATGTGGTGCGACAGCGTCATGTTGTCCGGATCGGTCAGATTGTCGATATGGAAATGCTCCTCCGCCTTTTTGACGCCCTTAGGGGTCAGCGTGGCGGTCTTTGCCTTCTCGTCAACAATATAGTCATATTTATTGAGCTCATCCTCATCCTCGATCTCGACCTTGGTGTCCGTCTCGGTAATGCGCTTGAAGGTCAGCGTCTTCGCAAAGCGGTCGGCCTGCTCGTACAAATCGGTCGACTTGTCGCCCATACCCGAGATAATAAGCGGCGTCCTAGCCTCGTCGACGAGGATACTGTCCACCTCGTCCACTATGGCGTAGTTGTGGCCGCGCTGGACCTTGTTCTCTTTATATATAACCATGTTGTCGCGCAGATAGTCAAATCCCATCTCGTTGTTGGTGCCGTAGGTTATGTCGGCGTTATAGGCCTCTTTACGCTCCGCGTTGGTCTTGTCGTGAATTATAAGGCCGACCGTCAGACCCAGGTAGTTATAGAGCTTGCCCATCCACTCGCTGTCGCGCTTCGCCAGATAGTCGTTGACCGTGACGATGTGCACTCCGTTGCCCGAAAGCGCGTTAAGATACGCCGGGAGCGTCGCCACCAGCGTCTTTCCTTCACCGGTTTTCATCTCGGCGATCCTGCCCTGGTGCAGCACGACTCCGCCGACGACCTGAACGCGGAAATGCTTCATTCCCAGCACTCTCCACGCCGCCTCGCGGCACACCGCGAAAGCCTCGGGCAATATATCGTCAAGCGTCTCGCCGCTGCTCAGGCGTTCCTTGAGCTTTGGGGTCATCGCCTTCAGCTCGGCGTCGCTGAGTTTTTCCATGTCACCCTCCAGGGCCATTACCTTGTCAACAATGGGATAAATTTTTTTAAGCTCCCTGTCGCTGTATGTTCCGATGACCTTTTCAATCATCCTTTTTATACCCATTTGAGTAAACCTCCAAATCTAATTTTACGATAACTGTTCTATTATACCTCTGTTTTCGGAATAATGCAAGCTTTTTTCACGTTATTGCTTAATTTGCTTAATAGCGCTCAAAGTGTTTCCTATGAGCTTATCGGGCAGACTGCTGCCGCTCAGTTTCCACTCCCCGTCCTCTTTTGTCATTTCTATCGTCTCATCTGTTGTAACCGTGCCGACCTCGCCGCTTGATAAAATGCTTATAAGCTGCGCGTTCATCAGCGCGTCATACTCTTCCTTCGTCATTGTGCCGACTTTGCTCTGATAATCGGGACTTGACACAAGAGCCGCAACGTTTTCTATATATTTCTGCATCAGCCGAGACGAGTCTATGCTCGTTATCGACGCGTTGACAGTCGCCGTATTCCCGCTGACCGTCACCGACTTTACCTCATAAGCTATATTGCCGAGCGACGCCGCCAGTGCCGAACCGAGCTCAGGGTCATCGCCAAGGTCGACATATTCCTCGATCACGGCAGTGTCGCCGCTTTTGAAGCCATCCATAACCGTTTCAAAGGCCTGCGTAGCCTGCTGAACCTTTTCCTCATCGTTTCCGCCGCATGCCGCGAGGGCGAGCACCGAAACCGCGGCCATTGCGACCGCCAAAATTTTTAATGTCTTTCTCATGATCAATTACTCCTTTTTATTATTTTATCTCATATTGCATTCCCGCAAAAGCCATTTTTATCAAGTTGAAATCGGGGCTGTTTGTTTCGGCCGCGCTGTCGCGTATCACGTTATAGCCGTATTTCTCCACGATCTGCGGATCGCTGAGCATTATTGTGAACATCGCTCCGCCTCCGCTGACATTTGTCATGAGTATCTTTGCGCCCATAAGCTCCGCAAGCCTCTGAGACGCCAGCAGACCGCAGCCGTTGTAATTTTTGAATCCACCGAAACCGTTGCCGTAATTAATTATGCCCGATTCGACCGCTCTGTATATTTTATCCGCATCGATCCCAACGCCGTAGTCGATCACCGACACTGCCGCGCATTTGCTTCTGCTCTGTCTCGTCACAACTATGTCCACGCGGTTATCAATCGTCCGGCTGTGAATAAGCGCGTTGCGCAAAATGTTCACAAGAATAAGCGTCAGGGAGCTTTGCTCCGCCGCGCATATAAGCTTGTTCCTCGCTCCGTTCAGAACGCGTATATTTTCACACATATCCGCGGGCAGCAGCTTGTTTAAAGCTTTCACGAACTTTGAAACAAATTCTTTAAGCTCGATATGTCTGAGGCTCATGGAGGACGATTTTCCGTTATCTGTAAGTTCCGACATATTGCGGAACCCGATAAAAGCCGTGCCGCATGCGTTGGTCAGTTTATTCAGCAAATCCCGGCCTTTAAAGCTCAGATCCTCGGTGCGCATAATAAGATCGGTAAGGCTTTTGACATAGAAAAAACAGTCTTCAACCATTTTTGAAACAACGCTTCCCGCATCCGCAAACCTCATTTTGGCATAGCGGGAATGAAAAACCGCATCCTTGTTCATATAGTTATCCTCAAGGAACTTTTTAAGCGACGCTATAACTATCTTTCCGTCACCGTCTATGCAGTTAATTTCGCCGCGTGAACCGGTATCTTGCATAAAATCACGCCTTAAATTTTAATTATAAAAATTTTCTTATATTATAATCCATTTCTTTCGCCGCGTCAAGATTATCCTCAAAATTCACCGAACACAAATCTGCCCGACGCGCTGAGATCGGCTTCGCTCCATTCAACCTCCGGATCGGTCCCGGGCTCAAGCGCGGCAGAACTCTCGTTCTTATCGCACAATGACCAGTTGGCCCAACTGATATTTCGCTCGGCAAGAAAGCTCAGCCATTCGGCGGACTCGCCGAGAAAAACGCCTCCGCCGCCGTCCGCCGCGCTGGTTCCCCATTCGCTTATGAAGATCGGCGCGCCCTTTGAGCGGGCGTAGTCTATCCTGTCACGCAGCCATGAGCCATGGGTGCCGGCGTAAAAATGGCAGGTGTACATAATATTTGAAAAGCTAAGCGGGTCGTCCGCGGCCTTGTCAACGTCCTGGCTCCACGTGGGAGAGCCTACCAGGATCACCGCGTCGCTGTTTTGCCTTATTATCGGAATGATCCTCTCGGCGTAGGGCTTAACGTTTCCGCTCCATGTGATATTTCCGTTGGGCTCGTTGCATATCTCAAAGATCACGTTCGGCACGTTCGCGTATTTGGCCGAGGCCTCGGCGAAAAACTCCGCCGCCTCGTCGGCGTACCGCAGCGGATCGCCGTCGCTTAAAATGTGCCAGTCCAGAATAACGTACATATCGTTCGCGATCGCGTTGTCAACGGCGGCGTACGCCGCGTTCTTCACGCTCTCCCTCTGATCAATATATCCGTTTTCGGCGGTGTACATTGCCGCGCGGAACAAATTCGCACCGAACTTCGCGGTGTTCTTTACCGCGTTATACGACGCGAAGTTTCCGTACCACTGAATTCCGTGGCTGCTCATGCCGTGCAGAACGACAGGCTCGCCGTTTTGATTTACCAACTGAACCCCGGACACCGAAAGCTTGCCGTTTTGCGACACGCCGCCGCTTATCGCCTGCGTCGGCGGTCCGGTCGGATTCGGCGCAGTCGTAACATTAGGCGCGGACGGATTCGTCGCAGCCCCCTTGCCGTTTGCCCGCATGATGATCGCGCAGGCCTCGGCGCGGGTCAGGTTCGACATCGGATTAAAATTTCCGTTCTCGTCTCCGGTCAGGATCCCGTTGTTGTAGGCGCGGACGACCAGATAGCCGTACCGCCCCGGAATATCGCTGAAATCCTTTATCGAGGTCATGTATTTGTAATAGGCGTTGTCCTCCTGCTCATTCTGCGGAATATTAAACGCCAGATCGACTATCTTGACCGCCATCTGCCGCGTTATCGGCTTGTCAAAATCTGCCTCGTATATCTCGTCATAGTCATACCAGCCGCTCTCATACGCGCGCTTCATATAGCCCGACGCCCAGTGCGGGCCGCTCGGAGGCACGCTACCTAAAACGCAGCGCGCGGCGACGCTCACGAACTCGGCGTAGGTTATCGTTCCCTCGGGACGGAACGTTCCGTCCTCGTAGCCGTTCAAAAGGCCCGAATCGGCCATTGCCTCTATATTCTCCGTGTACCACTGCCCGGGCGCGACGTCCGAAAACTTAAAGGCCGAGCAGACAAGAACCACGCACAAAGCGGCGAGCGCCGCGGTAAATTTTAAGCTTTTTTTCATGATATTCTCCTATAAATATTTTAAAATTATCTTCCATTCCCCGATCAGCCTCTCGAGCGAGAAGGCAGCGTTGGCAGGGCTGGTCGAGGGCAGTCTTAATGCGTCCGGAGCCGGGTTATATTTTTTATACAGCCGATAGGCCGTGCCGCCGTTTGCGAACACCGCCTTTATATCGGCGGCGCCGAAGATACGGGCAAGATCGTTGGGCTCCGCGTTCCTGATCGAGCTGTCCGCCGAGCCGCTTATCTCGCACGACTTTATAACGTCCCACACCGCGATTTTGTGCGAGAGCAAGAAATCTTTTTTCTCATCGACCGCAGAGGGACATTCGGCGTTAAGCACGGCCGCAAGGGTCTTCCAGAACCGGTTCTGCGGATGGCCGTAGAAAAACCGCGTCTCGCGCGATTTGACCGACGGAAAGCTGCCGAGAATAAGTATTTTTGAGTTTTCGTCAAATACCGGCGGTATCGGATGAATTTGAACAGACATATTGACCCTCCATGAATATAATAATACCATTCTTTTTTAATGTTTGCAACAAAAAACAGCCCGGATTATATTGATTTTCCAAAAAATTTATGCTATGCTATATTTATCAAAATAAAAGAAATCGGTGATGAACGTGTTTACAGACAAAGAACTTAAATTTTCTTTATTTTTAATATATATTTTAGCCGAAAGCTGGAAAATTGCCCCGTCGGAGGTTTATCATATTTTGAATTCCACGGGAATATTTGACGACTATATTATTTCGTGTTATGACACGCTTCACACATTGGGAAGCGAATGCCTCGTGGAAGACATAACCGAATTTGTCAGAGAGCGGGGTGCGTCGGTATGATAGTGTATCACGGTTCCGTTTTAAAAATAGAAAAACCAAATACCGCATTTTCTAAAAAATTTCTGGATTTTGGCTCGGGCTTCTATGTTACGACCTATAAAGATCAAGCCGAAAGATGGGCAAAACGCAAGTCGATCAGACTGCGGCGCTCTCCCGTTGTTAACATTTATGAAATGGATATTTCGGACAATAATATCAATGTACTGAGATTTGAAAACGAAAATGAAGACTGGCTCGATTTTGTATGCGACTGTCGCAAGGGCGGTGAAGCGTATAAAAATTATGACGTGATAATCGGCAAAGTTGCCGATGACGATGTGTTTAAAACCATAGACATGTACACGCGCGGCATATGGGACAAATCCAAAGTCCTTGAAGAATTGAGATTTTACAAAATGAATGACCAGATCTGCTTTGTAAATCAAGCCGTGCTCGACACCGCGCTGAATTATGTCGGATCGTATAAGGTTGGTGAATAATCATGAATGATAAAAATTCTATATACAAACAGAATTTAGAGGACGACATTATAACGCAGGTCGCGAAAATAAAAAATATTTCTCTGCGAGACGCCTTGAATATTTATTACAAAAGCAGACTTGCGCGGCAAATCAATGACGGCTCATACGGAATTGAGAATATGGATTATAAATATCTCGCAAACGATCTAATCGAGAATGAATCCGAACTGTTTAAAAAATAATTTACGCAAATGAGGTAACAGATGAGAGACTACAAAACACAATACGAGGACTGTCTGCGGCGGGTGCAGAAGCCCGCGCGCTATATCGGCAACGAGTTCGGCAGCGTGCACAAGGAAAAAACCGACGATATGATGTCGTTCGCGTTCTGTTTTCCGGATGTGTACGAGGTCGGCATGTCGCACCTTGGAATGAAAATCCTCTATCACATGCTCAACGAGCGCGACGACATGGTGTGCGAGCGCGTTTTCGCCCCGTGGGGCGATATGGAGGACGAGATGCGCGGCCGCGGCATACCCCTGCTTTCGATGGAAAGCTATACACCGGTCCGCGAGTTTGACATTGTCGGCTTCACGCTGCAGTACGAGATGAGCTATTCAAACGTGGTCAACATGCTCGACCTCGCGGGGATCCCGCTGAGGACAAGCGAGCGCGGCCCGGGCGCCCCGTTCGTCTGCTGCGGCGGTCCCTGCGCCTACCACGCGGAGCCGCTCGCGAAGCTTGTTGATTTCTTCATTCTCGGCGAGGGCGAGGAAGTCAACAACGAGATCATGGACGCGTACAAAGAGTGGCGGGGCAGCGGCAAGAGCCGCGACGATTTTCTGCTCTCCATAGTCGCTTTGGGCGGAGTTTATGTGCCGAAATTTTACGACGTGGAGTTTAACGACGACAACACGATAAAGCGTTTTGAGCCCAACCGTCCCGGCGTTCCGAAGCGGGTCAGGAAGCGTATCATACTTGACTTTGACAAATGCTACGCGCCCGAGAAGCTGATCGTGCCGTTTATGGAGACGGTGCATGACAGAATTCAGCTCGAGCTGTTCCGCGGCTGTATCCGCGGCTGCCGCTTCTGTCAGGCGGGATATATCTACCGCCCCGTCCGCGAACGCGGCGTGGAGCGCCTGACCGGCATCGCCGAGAGCTGCATCAAAAACACCGGATATGACGAAATGTCAATGACGTCGCTTTCGACCAGCGACTACCGGAATTTGCAGGAGCTTATCGACAGCCTGCTTGAGCTGACCGTGGACAAACGGATCAACCTTTCGCTGCCCTCGCTCAGAGTGGATAACTTTTCAATGGATCTTATGGAAAAGGTGCAGAAGGTGAAAAAAAGCGGCCTCACGTTCGCTCCCGAGGCGGGAACTCAGCGCCTCAGGGACGTTATCAACAAAAACGTGGTCGAGAGCGACCTGATAAGAACCTCAAAAATCGCCTTCGGCGGCGGCTATAACCGAATTAAGCTTTACTTCATGCTGGGTCTGCCCACCGAGACATACGACGACGTTAAGGGCATCGCCGACCTTGCCAAAAAGGTCATCGACGAGGGATTTTTCTCGATCCCGCCCGAGGAGCGCAAGGGCAGGAGCGTCAGCATAACGGTGAGCACCTCGTTTTTTGTGCCAAAGCCGTTCACGCCGTTTCAGTGGGAACCGCAGAACCTCATATCCGAAATGGAGGACAAGGCGAGGTTTTTAAAAGAAAATATCCGCTCGAAAAAAATCGTCTACAACTGGCACAACAGCGACATCAGCCTGCTTGAGGCGGTGTTCGCCAAGGGCGACAGACGGCTGTCGGAAGTGCTGATAACAGCTCAGAGGCTGGGCTGCAAATTTGACGGCTGGAGCGACTTTTTCGACTACGAAAAGTGGCTCGAGGCGTTTAAGATAAACGATATCGACCCCGCGTTTTACGCAAACCGCAGAATTCCGTACGACGAGATCCTGCCCTGGGACTACGCCGACATCGGAGTCCCGAAATCGTTTTTGATAAAAGAGCACAAAAAGGCGTATGAGGGCAGAACCACGCCCGGCTGCCGAGAGAAATGCAGCGGCTGCGGCGCGGCGTCATTCGGGGGAGGTGTATGCTTTGAGTAAAAGACGGCTGATGTTTTCAAAGCTCGGAATGGCGAAATATATCTCACACCTTGACCTGCTGCGCAGCTTCACCCGCTCGATCATGCGGGCGGAGCTGCCGGTGGTATACAGCCAGGGCTTTAATCCCCACCAGAAAATGACGTTCTCGCTTCCTCTGTCGGTCGGAGTCACAAGCGGCTGCGAGTGCGCGGACATTGAGTTCCGCGACGGGATCGCGAACGCCGAAATTATGGAGCGCCTTAACGCGAGCCTGCCGCCCGACATAAGAATTATATCGGTCGGCGACCCCAAAATTTCCGCCAACGACATTTTCGCCGCGGAATACAGAGTGACGCTGCTTTGCGATGATCCCGACGGAACCGCGGCGCGGGCGGTCGATGATTTTTTCGCGCTGCCGGAGGCCGCGATAATCAAGCGCACCAAGAAAAAAGGCGAGCAAGAGATGAACCTTATGGATTTTGTCATCGGCGCCGAGACCCCGAAAATCACGGACGAGGGGATCGAGCTTTATCTCACGCTGTCGGCGGGCGGGCAGAAAAACTTAAAGCCCGAGATCGCAGTTGAGGCCCTGATCAAATATCTGAGATCAAACCGCGGCCCCAATGTCGCGGGATACAATATCCACCGAACCAAAATACTTTACGACAAAAACAACCCGAAAATATTTAAGTAAAATTCATAAAATTCATATACAGGAGGTAACAAGATGAAAAGAATTGGTATTCTCACGAGCGGCGGCGACTGCCAGGGCCTTAACTCGGCGATAAGAGGCGTAGCGAAGGCGCTTTACGAGCACTTCGGGGCAGACCTTGAGATCTACGGAATTAAGAACGGTTATCACGGCCTCATCAACGGCGTTTACCGCAAAATGGAGCCGATAGATTTCTCGGGGCTGCTTATCCGAGGCGGCACGATCCTCGGCACGTCGCGCCAGCCCTTTAAGACCATGCAGGACAAGGACAAGGACGGTGTGACAAAAGTCGAGAAGATGAAAAAGAACTACAAAAAGATGAAACTCGACTGTCTGGTCGTTCTGGGCGGAAACGGAACGCACAAGACCGCCAATCTGCTCAGCGAGGAGGGTCTTAACGTTATCGGTCTGCCGAAGACGATAGACAATGACCTTTGGGGCACCGACATGACCTTCGGTTTTTACAGCGCGCTGAACGTCGCGACCGACGTTATCGACCGCATACACACCACCGCGACATCGCACAGCCGCGTGTTTATCGTTGAGATAATGGGCCACAAGGTCGGCTGGCTCACGCTTTACGCGGGAATTGCCGGAGGCGCGGACGTTATACTCCTGCCCGAGATCCCCTATGACATCGACAGCGTCAACCGCGAGCTCGCCAAGCGCGCCAGCATCGGCAAAAGCTTCTCGATAATTGCCGTCGCCGAGGGCGCGATCTCGAAAGAGGAAGCCGCGATGAGCAAGAAAGAATTCAAAAAGCACAGAGCCAAGATGAAGCAGCCTTCGATCGCCTACCGCGTGGCCGACGAGCTGCGCGACAAGCATCCGAACGAGATACGCGTGTGCGTTCCGGGCCACTTCCAGCGCGGCGGCAGCCCCTGCCCCTACGACAGAGTCCTGACGACCCGCATAGGCACAAGCGCGGCGCAGCTTATCGCGAAGAAAAAATACGGCTACATGATAGCACTCAAGGACAACGAGATCGTTCCCGTTCCGCTGAAAGACGTTGCGGGAAAGCTCAAGGTCGTGACCCCCGACTGCAACGAGGTCGTAACGGCCCGCCAGATGGGAATTTGCTTCGGAGACTAAAACATAAATTTTTTGCCCCGGCACATATGCCGGGGCTTTTTTGGTTATTCTAAGCAATATTGAGGTGATTTTTATGAAAGAACAGATAAGATGCGATCTCGCGCTTGAGGCAAAGGAGCTGTATTCCGAAAGCGTCGAGCAGGAGCCCGACATGAGCGGCATCAGCGTCAAGGAATACTCCGAGCAGGATATAATAAAGGTGACGCGGGTCATTATCCAAAACTCAAAGGGCGAGGAAAGCCTCGGCAAGCCGATCGGCGACTATATAACGATCGAGATGCCGAGCAGATTTTACGGCGAGCAAAAGATATACGAGGAAATGTGCCGCGTGTGCGCGAAGGAGCTTAAAACGCTGACCGACAAGTTTTTAAGCGGCGACGACGACGTTGTCCTCGTTGTGGGGCTCGGCAACCAAAACATCACCGCGGACGCGCTTGGGCCGAAGGTAATCTCGTCGCTGATGATAACGAGGCACCTTAAAGAATATGTGCCCGACGAGATCCAGAAGGGAGTGCGCTCGGTCTGCGGAATTGTGCCCGGCGTGCTGGGACTGACCGGGATCGAGACCGGCGAGATAATCCAGGGCGTGACCGACAGGATAAAACCGAAGCTCGTTATCGCGATAGACGCGCTGTGCTCGCGCAAAATGGAAAGGGTAAACACCACCATTCAGATCGCCGACACGGGAATAACGCCCGGCGAGGGCGTCGGCAACAAGCGCAAGGGCCTGAACCGCGACACGCTCGGCGTTCCGGTCATCGCGATCGGTGTGCCCACCGTGGTGGACGCGGCGACGATAGCCGGCGACACTCTCGACATGCTCGTTGACGCGGCGGGCGGCGACAGCAAAATTAAGGACAAACCCACCGCGAAGATTTTAAAGATCATAGGCGACATGGCCGACGAAAAATACGATCTGATACGCGAGGTCATACGTCCCGAGTTCGGCAGCTTTATCGTCGCGCCGAAAGACGTTGACACGATAATTGACGATATATCCTCGGTGGTCGCGAACGGAATAAACATAGCCGTAAACGAGGGGATCACGCTGAGCGATATTGACAGATACAGATGATAATACGAAAACAGGGCCGCGGAGCGGCCCTGTTTGTTAAAGCAGCGTTTTTAACGCCTCATATATTTCCGGATATTTTTTCTTGAGGTTCAAAGGCTTGAAGCTTTTGTCGGTGAAGCCGTGGGTGGTATAGCCCTCGGCAAGCAGCGCGTCGTCGGCGCAGCGGATTATTTTATATTCAAATCCGCATTTCGCGACGCCGAGGCGGCTTAATCTGACCTCGATCCACACGTCGTCCTGATAGCGCGCGCCCTCGATAAATTTCGCGTAGCAGTCAAGGAGCGGCAGCAGCACGCCCCGCTCCTCCACTTCGCGATATGACATTCCGCAGGTTTTGAAAAATTCGGTCCTGCCGACCTCGAACCACGGAAAATATCTCGAGTGGTGCACCACGCCCATACTGTCTGTCTCGGCGTAGCGCACCGTTATCTTTGTCCTGAACAATTTAAAATCTCCTTAAAACGCGTCACAGATCCCCTTGTTTCTACATGATCTTGGCGATGCCCGAATATACCTGACCTCTCGGGCCGTCGATCGTCACAGTCGTGCCGTGTTTTAAGATCTTGGTCGCTCCGTCAACGCCGACCAGAACGGGAATATCCAAAGTCATTCCCACAACGGCAGCGTGAGACGTGGCGCCGCCGACCTCGGTGATAATGGCCGAGGCGCGTCTGCACAGCGAAATGAGCTCGTTATTCGTCTCATGGATAACCAAAATGTCGCCGTCTTCAAAGTTCTTGAGCGCGTCGTTATTGCTGGCAGCGACGCAAACCTTGCCGCTGACCGAATTGGTCGAGAAGCTCTGGCCCGCAGCCAGCATATCTCCGACAAGCTGAACCTTGAGCACATTTGTGGTTCCGCTGATGCCGAGCGGCGATCCGCCCGTCAGAACGACAACGTCGCCCTTTTTAACTATATCGGTCTCCTCAACGGCGCAGTCAACAGCGTGGGTAAACAGCTCGTCGCTGGTGTTCTTCATCTCGGTCAGTATCGGCGTTATGCCCCAGCTCAGATTAAGCTGCCGCCACGCCTTTTTGCTCATGGTTCCCGCGATGATCGGGCAGCTCGGGCGGTATGCGGCGATCTGGCGCGGAGTGTAGCCCGACTTTGAAACCGTGATGATCGCTGTGGCTCCCAAATCATGAGCGGTGGTGCATGACGAGTGGCTTATGGCGTTTGAAACGCTGGGCGACTGCTCAATGTGGCGCGACTCGAACTGAGCTATGTAGTCTATCTTTTCCTCGGTCTTGTTGCAGATCTGCGCCATCGTCTTGAGCGCGCGGACGGGATATTTACCGACCGCCGTCTCGCCCGACAGCATTACGATCGAGGTTCCGTCATAAACGGCGTTCGCGACGTCGGATATCTCCGCACGGGTCGGGCGCGGATTGTGGGTTATGCTCTCGAGCATCTGGGTCGCGGTGACAACCATTTTGCCCGCGCTGTAGCACTGTTGGATAAGCTTTTTCTGGATCGCGGGCAGTTCGTCGAACGAGATCTCAACGCCCATGTCGCCTCTGGCGACCATAATGCCGTCGCTGACCTTGAGGATAGATTCCACATTGTCAACGCCCTGTCTGTTCTCGATCTTAGAAATTATCTGAATATCCTCTCCGCCGTTCTGCTCAAGGATCCTCTTGATCTCGAGCACGTCAAACGCCGAACGCACGAACGAGGCCGCGATAAAGTCAAAGTCCTGCTCGATGCCGAACTTGATGTCGGCTTCATCCTTCTCGCTCATATACTCCATGCTGAGCTCGATCCCGGGAACGTTGATGCTCTTGTGGTTGCTGACCGGACCGCCGTTCATAACCTCACAGATCACGTCGCCGCCCTTGACATTCGCCACGATCATCTCGATCAGTCCGTCGTCGATCAGAATTCTGTCGCCCGGGCGCACGTCCTCGGCAAGGTGCTTGTAAGTGATCATTGTGCGCTTCTCGTCGCCCAAAATCTTTTTGGGCGTCAAAGTGAACATCTGACCGGTCTCAAGCATAATTTTTCCGTCCTTAAAGTCGCCTGTCCTGACCTCGGGGCCCTTGGTGTCAAGCAGCAGCGCTATCGGCAGATTGAGCTCCTCGCGCATTTTCTTGACCGCGTTTATGCGCACAAGATGCTCCTCGTGGGTACCGTGCGAGAAGTTGATCCTCGCGCAGTTCATTCCGCCCAGCATAAGCTTTCTCAGTACATCGGGATCGTCTGTCGCGGGACCCAGCGTGCAAATGATTTTGGTTTTTCTTGTCATGTTTTTATACCTCCCCTACGTTTATTACTCCTGTTTTCGTATACAGTTTTGCTTTTCCTCTTATTTTTATGGCCGAAGTGTTCTCGGTAAACTGGGCAATATACGCCTCGCCCTTGTCAAGCTTTTCTGTGTGATGAAATTTTGTGTCTCTGCCGCGGGTGAGACCGATGATCGTGACTCCGTCTTCCTCGGCGAGGACCGTCACATAATCTCCGAAAGCGTTCACGTCCATATTCAGACCTCCCTTGAAAATACTCTATAAAATAATTATATAACAACAAAAACAAAAATGCAAGAAAAATATATGTAAAATTTATATAATTTTACAAAAATATTGATTTATATAAATATTTTCATTGCTTTCCGATATCCTGACCGCTGCCGCTCAGCGCAACCGCAGGAGTATCGCCCACGATTATTGTTTCGGCTATCGGGATCTCGGTCACTATGTCGTCACCGCTTGCGCGCACGGGAGTGTTAACTCCCATCTCCGCGGTCACTTTCACGCTTATCAGGTGCCTCGTCTGATTGATCCCCGCCGGCTCAAACGAGTCGCTGAAATCTATATGAATATTCTCGTCGGTCATGACCTTGATTTTTACCGGAAATCCCAGCGCGGAATAAAACCGGTCGGTGAACATTGACATGACAGGGATAAAAACCTCAACGCTGTTTATCTTGTCGATCCTGTTTTGAATATCCCGGGTCAGCCGCGATTTAAAGCTGTTAAAGCTCTTGTAATTTACCGAAAGACTCAATATCCTGCCTCGGCTGTCCGTCTCCTTTTGTACGAGCGCGTCATAATCAATGCCGCCGTTTTCGACCGCGTCGCTTACCGCGTCATTACATTCCCTGACGACAATGCTGCTCAGGTTTGAAAGCGCCATGTCCCGCACAAGCGGATCGATCCGACGCTCGATCCCCGAGAGCGGATACGCGAGAGCAGCGGCGGCCAAGATCAGTATCACGAACGGCTTGAGCCGCTTTTTCGCCCTCTTGAAACTCCCGCGCGGCCTTCTCCTCTTTTTTGCCGCAAATCTCCCCCTGAGCCTCCCGAAACGCCGTTTCATAGCAATCACCCGATTTATTATATGCGGGTTTTAAAATTCTGTTAAAAAGTCGCCCGACGGGCGACCATATAAAAATAATCAGCGATATAATTAATATGTAAAAGCTTTGGTGAGTTTTTACATATTAAAAGCCGGAGACGCTATTTAGCAGAATCCGGCTTTTATCTTACGTCAAATCATATATCGCGTCATAGGCAAGCTCTCTGTCCCAGATCTTAACGGCCCCGGGATCGCCTTTTATGCTGTTGCGGTTTTGGGCGACCGGAAGCGACGCTGTCTTTTTAGCCGCGTGGAGCAGGCCGCGTCCGCAGTCATTAAAATCAAGAACTTTTATATACTTTGGAGGCGCTGCGGCATCCGCGCGGGTGATCCCCAGAAACGCGCTCAAAACGATCCGCCTTATCCTGCTGTGGGCGTATCGCTTGGATTTTATATTATCGCAGAGCTCGGAGAAAGACCGCGAGCGGCGGGCCGCCGCGATCAGTTTGTTTTCAAGGCCCTCGCCGACGTCGGCAATGTTTTTAAGTTCACTCGGGCTTGAAAGCAGCAGTTTTGAAATTATTGCCGCGCCCAGGTTTTCAATATCATGAAGTCCGGCGTTTCTGTAAAGTCTGTCAAGATTTTCGGGCACCGCGTTTAAGGCGGCGCCGTCACCGCTCAGAAGCGCCTTTCGCACCGCCGAGGCTGAGGCGAACCTTCCATCTATTACGCTGTCGTTATGCTCAGACACATGCCGCTTTACGGCTATGGGCTTCATTCCGCTTTCAAAGCGCAGCAGCGCCTTTATATACTCGACCGCAAGAATATTGTTTGGGCCCGAGATAAGCTCCGCCGCGCGTCCGCCGAGTATACGTCCGACCGCCACGGCCCGCGCGGTGAAAAACGGCTTTCCGAAATCAAGCTCCGACTTCAGCGCGTCCTTAAAACGCGGCGGCTCAAACGCCAGCAGCTCCGCGGTTTTTTTGAGCAGCTCCGTGTCCGCCGCCTCGGTCCCGAAAGCGAGGCCGTCGATCACTCCGAGGCTCTCCAGAACGTAAACGGCGTTCCGCGCGAACCGTTCCGCAGTCTGCACGGCGTGGACGGCGGGCAGCTCAAGTACAAGATCCATGCCGCATTTGAGCGCTGCCGCGGCGCGTATGTTTTTATCAAAAACCGCTATGTCGCCGCGCTGCATATAATTTCCGCTCATAATGCCGACAACGGCGTCAAAGCCGTACTCATTTTTCAATATGTCGATCAGATATTTGTGGCCGTTGTGGAACGGATTGAATTCACAGACCACTCCGCATACATTCATGGAATGACCTCCTGAAATCTATCCGTCGGGCATGCCCGACGGATTAAGCAATTACGAATTATAACGCGTCCGCTTTGCTGACGCAGGCGTCGATCGCGCTCTGCACCGACGGTCTGAAGCCCGTTCTCTCAAGCTCGCACACCGCCGCGATCGTGGTGCCGCCGGGGCTGCACACGTTGTCCTTGAGCTGCTCGGGATGCACGCCGGTCTCAAGAACCATTTTGGCGCTGCCCTCAACCGCCTTGGCCGCGAGTTTAAGCGCCAAAACTTTGGGGATCCCGTATTTCACTCCGCTGTCGGCCATCGCGTCGATCAGCATGTAGATATACGCCGGGCTGCTGCTGTGGAGGGCTATCGCGGCGTTCATGTATTTCTCTTCAAGAATTACTGTCTCGCCTATTCCGCCGAACAGATCCTCGACCGTCTCAAGCTCGCCGCCGCTTATGTTCTTGTTCGGCGTTATAACCGTCATGCCGCAGCCCACAAGCGCGGGGGTGTTGGGCATGGTGCGGATAATTTTTTTATCTTTCCCGATCGATTTTTCCAAGGTCTCAAGGCTTATTCCCGCGGCGATCGAAATATATATCCTGCCGTCCTTGCCGCTGAGCTCATTCAAAACGGCGGGCATAACGTTCGGCTTGACCGCAAGGACGACAACGTCAGCCGCGTCCTCGACCCCGGTAGCCGATCCCGCGGGCGTTATTCCCTCATTTTCGGCCATCGCTCCGAGCTTTTCCGCGTCGGTGTCAAACACAACGATGTTTTCCGCCGGAACCTTTCCGGATGATACAAAGCCTTTGATCAGCGCGGAGGCCATGTTGCCGCCGCCGATAAATCCGATAGTCATAATAATCTCTCCTGTCTTCTAAATTATAACGGGCGGATCAGATCCGCCCCGTTATTATACCGTCAGTTCCACCTCGTCAGCCGCGGCGCTTCCGGCGAGAACCGGATCAACGTATTCGGCGATAAACTCGGTCACTTGACTTTCGCTTCTGCCTATGAAGTTTTCGGGCTTTAATATGCCCTCAATGTCGTCTCTGCTTAAATTAAACGCCGGGTCAGCGATTATGCGCTCGATCAGATCGTTGGCGCCGCCCTGCTCTTTAACGACCTTGCCGGCCTCCATTGAATGTTCGCGGATAAGCTCGTGAAGCTCCTGACGGTCCCCGCCCGCCTTGACCGCGTCCATAAGAATGTTTTCGGTGGCCATAAACGGCAGCTCCGACATTATCCTGTTGCGTATTACTTTGGGATAAACCACAAGCCCCGAAGCGACGTTCATATAAATATTGAGTATCGCGTCAACCGCCAGAAATCCCTCGGCTACGCTCAGGCGTTTGTTGGCCGAATCGTCGAGAGTGCGCTCGAACCACTGTGTGGACGAGGTTATGGCAGGGTTCACCGCGTCAACCAGCACATAGCGGGCCAGCGAGCATATGCGCTCGCTGCGCATCGGGTTGCGCTTGTACGCCATCGCCGACGAGCCGATCTGAGATTTTTCAAACGGCTCCTCGATCTCCTTGAGGTGCTGGAGCAGACGTATGTCGTTGGCGAACTTATACGCACTCTGCGCTATGTCGCTCAGCACCGACAGCATGTGATAGTCTACCTTTCTCGAATAGGTCTGTCCCGAAACCGGATAGAACTTGTCATATCCCATTTTTTCGCAGATCTTTTTGTCAAGTTCCTTGACCTTCTCTATATCATTGTCAAACAGCTCCATAAAGCTGGCCTGAGTTCCGGTCGTCCCCTTGCAGCCGAGCAGCGCCTTGCGCGAGAGCTGAAAGTCGATATTCTCAAGATCCATCAAAAGCTCCCAGATCCACAGCGACGCGCGCTTGCCCACGGTCGTGAGCTGCGCCGCCTGAAAATGAGTAAATCCGAGCGTGGGCATAGACTTATATTTAAGCGCGAAATCGCGCAGCAGCGAGATCACCTTGACCACCTTGCCGCGGATAAGCTCAAGCGCCTCGTTCATGATAATAAGGTCGGTGTTGTCGCCCACATAGCACGATGTGGCGCCGAGATGAATTATGCCCTTCGCCTTGGGGCACTGCAGGCCGTAGGCGTAAACATGGGACATAACATCATGGCGCACCTCTTTTTCGCGGGCTTCGGCCTCGGCGTAATTTATGTTGTCCATATTGGCCTTCAGCTCGTCGACCTGCTCGCGGGTCACGTTAAGGCCCAATTCCATTTCGGACTCGGCCAGAGCGACCCACAGTCTGCGCCATGTTTTAAATTTCTTGTCGGGCGAGAAGAGATACTTCATCTCGCTGCTCGCGTAACGCGAGCTTAACGGGCTTTCGTATATATCCTTGCTCATTTACATTCTCCTTTTAAATACTTCTCCAGACGGTCAAGTCCGGTTTTGATATTTTCCATTGACGTGGCGTAGGACAGACGGACATAGCCGTCGATCCCGAAGCCCTCGCTGGGAACCATAGCCACCTGCGCCTTGTCAAGCACGTCGGCACAGAACTCGTTGGCGGTATTGATCATCTTTCCGTAATGCTCCTTTCCCAGAGAATCGCGCACGTTCATAAAGATATAAAACGCGCCGTGGGGATTGAGGCAGCTTACGCCGTCTATCGAGTTGATGCGCTTCACCATGTAGTCGCGGCGGGATATGTATTCGCGTCTCATGTCGTCGATCACGCTCTGGTCGCCGTCAAGCGCCTCGACCGAGGCGGCCTGCGCGATCGAGCAGGGGTTCGAGGTCATGTGGCTCTGAATATTCGACACAGCCTTGGCGATCTCGGGCTCGGCCGCTATATAGCCTATTCTCCAGCCGGTCATGCAGTAGGCTTTTGCCATTCCGTTTACGATTATTGTCAGCTTTCTTATATCATCGCCCAAAGTCGCGATGTTAACATGCTCTCCCTCATAGGCCAGCTTTTCATATATTTCGTCAAACACAACATAGATATTATGCTCGACGCAGATCTTCGCGATCTCCTCAAGCTCCGACTTGGTGTAAAGCATGCCCGTTGGGTTGCTCGGGGTGTTGAGGACAAGCGCTCTCGTCTTCGGAGTGATCGCCGCCCGAAGCTGGTCGGGGGTGAACTTGAACTCGTTCTCCTCGGTGGTGTCGATGTAAACCGGGACCGCGTCAGCGATCTTTATCATCTCGGGATAGCTTACCCAGTACGGCGCGGGCAGAATGACCTCGTCGCCGGGATCGCATATGCAGATAAACACGTTTGACAGCGCATGCTTTCCGCCGTTGCTGACAGCTATGTTTGAAACGTCATAGTCAAGGCCCGTGTCGCGCTTGATCTTGCGGCAGATCGCGCGCTTGAGCTCAAGCGTTCCGGAGGCGGGGGTGTACCTCGTGAAGTTGTCGTTAATTGCTTGAATTCCAGCTTGTTTTACGTTTTCGGGGGTGTCAAAGTCAGGCTCGCCCGCTCCAAATCCGACAACAGGGATGCCCTCTTTTTTCATTTCCTTATATCTCGCGTCAATGGCGAGTGTGGGTGAAGGAGAAATCTTTTTAGCTTTTTCAGAAATATACAGTGACATAATCTACCTCCTGATATAAATTAACTGTTAATATTTTAATATATTGACCCGCAAAATGCAAGGTTATATTCAACAAAATTTGCATACTTGCGAGACTATTTTGCAACATTCTTAAAAATCGATAAATTCGCCGACATCTGGGAACGCGTTTTCGATGTGATTTATCTCAAGCTCCGCGAGGTCGGTGTACACCTCGATCACGTCGAACCGAAAATCCGCCTCGATCGGATTTTCAAGCAGGTACTGCTGCGCGGACTTTACCATTCTTGAGACCTTGGTCCTGTTTACGCTCTCGGCGGCAAGTCCGTGCTCAATGTTCCTGCGCGTCTTGACCTCGGCAAACACTACCGCGCTTTTGTCCGGTGTTACTGCTATTATATCAAGCTCGCCGAATTTTGTGCGGTACTGCCGCTCCAAAATGCAATAGCCCTTTGACGTTAACATTCCCTCAGCAGCATTCTCGCCGAAATCACCCATGTTTTTCTTGTATCTGCTCATTTCGCGATCCCCAGCACCTTGTCGGTCATAAAGGTTTTTCTGTGGACCTCGCTTACGCCGAGCGCGCGTATCGCCTCGCAATGCGCCTTGGTCCCGTAGCCTTTGTGTTTTTCAAATCCGTAGCCCGGATATTTTTCCGAAAGCTCGACCATGTATCTGTCCCTTGTCACCTTGGCCAAAATCGACGCCGCGGCGATCGTCTGCGACTTCGCGTCACCTTTTACTATGTATCGGCTCTCGATGTTCTCAAACGGAATTCCGTCATTGCCGTCAACAAGCAGAATATCCGGCTTGATCTTAAGCCCGTTCACCGCGTTCTGCATGGCCTCATGCGTCGCGCGGCGGATGTTGATCTCGTCGATCACGCTCTCGGGCACAAGACTTACCGAATATGCGGCGGCCTTTTCGCAAATCACGTCAAAAAGCGCCTCGCGCTTTTTTTCGGAAAGCTTTTTCGAGTCGTTTATCCCGTCAATTATCAAGCCCTCGGGCAGGATAACGGCGGCCGCGCACACGGGCCCCGCCAAAGGGCCGCGTCCCGCCTCGTCGATCCCGCATATCAGTTTTTTTCCCGATCCGTACAATTCGGTTTCAATTTCCAGCATATTCATAGTTTTTCCCCCGTTTTGCCTCAAAAGCGCCGACGCGCGTTAATTCTCCGGTATCTCAAGCGTGATGTTTCCGAGGTTCGCGGCGCGGAAATCGTTTAACACTATATTCGCGGCGCGGAACGTGTCGATCTCGCCGCCGGACACTACGCAGCCGCGTTTTCTTCCGATCAGCTCGAGAAGCTCGTATTTATCCGCATTTCCGTCCAGCTTATACACCGTCTTGAGGCTCTCAAAATAATTTTCTTTAAGGTAGCCCAAAAGCTCGTACGCCAGATCCTCAACGTCGAGTATCTCGTCTTTTATGCCGCCCGTGAACGCGATTTTTCTCGCGACGTCCTCGCTCTCAAACTTGGGCCATAAGATGCCGGGCGTGTCAAGAAGCTCGTATTTGCCCGCGATCTTTATCCACTGCTTGGTCTGGGTTATGCCCGGGCGGTCGCCGGTTTTCGCGGCGGCTCTGCCCGACAGACGGTTTATGAAAGACGATTTGCCCACGTTGGGTATGCCTATCACCATCATTTTTACCGCGTGGCGCTGTATGCCGCGCTTCTCGTCGCGAAGGAACTTGTCGCGCAGCACGGTTTCGATCGCGCCGTCAAGACTTTTCCTGAGTCCTTTGCCCGAGCGGCTGTCGGCCGCGACAGCGGTCAGCCCCAGACCACCGAAATATTTGAGCCACTTGTCGGTGGCTGCCCTGTCGGCGATATCCGCCTTGTTAAGCACGAGGATCCTCGGTTTTGAAGCGGTTATCCTGTCGGTCTCGGGGTTGCGCGATGACAGAGGTATGCGCGCGTCAACAAGTTCGATAACAACGTCCACAAGCTTCAGATTATCCTTTATCATGCGGCGCGTCTTTGACATATGGCCGGGGAACCACTGAAGCTGATATTGATTTTCCATACACTTTCTCCTTGTTTTAGTTCAATTTTACAAAAATGGACTGTATCACACTGTTCGCCGGTGATACAGTCCTTGTTTTTAAGAAATAAATGTAAAATTATGATCCTTATCCTCAACGAGGTATGAAGTCTCGATCGGATAAGCTACCGAACCGAAATCGCTTATCGGCCAGAACCTGAACACCGCGCCTCCGATAATTTCGTCTTCTGGGATCTGTCCGAGTTCGCGGCTGTCCTTGCTGTTGTTCCTGTTGTCTCCCATTACAAAGATCTTATCCTTCTCAACAACGATCGGATTGTCCTTGCTGTACCGACCGTCCGCGATAAGCTCCATTATATACGAGCCCGTGTGGGTCGTTCTTTCTTTGATATACGGCTCATCGAGAAGCTGATCGTTCACGTAAACGTCGCCCGTTTCAAAATCGATATAGACCGTGTCACCTTCGGTTGCGATAACCCTCTTGACATAAGGCCTGTCAGGATCGCTTTCCGGTCGGAATATGACCACGTCTCCCTTTTCGGGCTTGTAGAAAAAACGGTTTACATAAAGTCTGTCATTTTCGTGAAGAGTGGGCTGCATCGACGCGCCCTGAACCTTTACCAACGTAAATACGAAATTCCTGATAAGCAAAGCCAGGACAACCGCTATGGCGATCGCCACAACCCAGTCTCTTATTTCTTTAAGCATATTCACTTCTCCATTCTTTTTGGCTTTTGCCTTTTTCTTGGGTGCGCCCGCCGCGCCATCAGGCGCGCCGACGGCCCTTTGCGGATCGCCGCTTTTGCGCTTAGGCTGCTCCTTATCGCCGTCAAACGGTCTCTGAGGCACAGCCTCGGTGATTTTCGGCATCACCTGGGTCTGTCCGGGTTTTATCGTCTGCCGCCTTGAAGGCTTGTCCGCGCTGCGCGCCGGAGCTTCGGCGAATCTGCGCCGAATAGGTCTGTCCTCCGCAGGACGGGCCGCTCGCGGCGTCTGCGCCGACGGCCTTTGCTGGTTGCTGAAAACGCTGTCGCTTGAGGAAACAGTCGGCACAGGCTTTTGCGCGCGCGGCTTTGCCGACGGGCGGACAACCTGATCTGACGTCTCGCCGGCTTTCGCCCGCGCCATTCGTCTGGCCTTGGCTTCTTCCTCCGCAGCAAGCTGCTGCTGTATCTCAAGCTGGCGCGCCTGACGCCGCGCCCGGCGTTCTTCGATCTCCTTCAGCATTGAGTCGGCCTGAGCGTTTATTTCCGACCGCGCCTTTTCAATTGCGGGATCAACCGGGGAGGATGAGCGCGAAGCTTTGCTCGCCGCCTCGTCTAAAATTCTGTCCAGATCATTGTCTTTTCCTCCGGCGGAATTTCTGTTGTTATTATCCATAATAATTACCCCTGTTTTTCACTTGTTAAAATGGCAAAGAGTGGTGATTAAAAATAACCACCACCGCGTTTTGACTATTAAAGCTTTTCTTTGATCTTAGCCGCTTTGCCGGCTCTGTCGCGCAGATAATAAAGCTTGGCGCGTCTTACTCTACCGTGTCTTACGACCTCGATACGGTCGATCTTGGGCGAGTTATACGGGAAAGTTCTCTCAACGCCGACGCCGTATGAAATACGTCTTACGGTAAATGTTTCCTGAATACCGCCGTGATTTTTCTTGATAACGGCGCCCTCAAACATCTGAACTCTTTCTCTGTTGCCCTCTTTTACCTTAACGTAAACGCGGACTGTGTCACCGATCGCAAGCTTGGGCAGATCGGTCCTGATCTGTTCCTGTGTGATTTGCTGTAAAATGTCCATTAAAATAATCCTTTCTATTATACCATTCTTAGACATTCATGTCCGAAAGGACAGCGGACTGTCTGATATTAACTACATTATAGTAACATATATTCGGCCAAAGTGCAAGTTTTTTTGCAAAAAATATAAATTTCGATTAAATTAACCAAAATTGTCCGAGACGGATTTGCGTCAATTGTGAAAAATAAACTATTCTTCCTCCTCGGGCGATATTATCGCGTTCACGAACTCCTGAGGGTCAAAAGGCTCAATATCTTCGATCTTCTCGCCCACGCCGATAAACTTCACCGGAATGTTATAGTCGTTCTTTATAGCCAACACGATCCCGCCCTTGGCAGTGCCGTCAAGCTTTGTGAGGATAATGCCGGTGATGTCGGCGGCTTCCTTGAACTGCTCGGCCTGCTGGACCGCGTTCTGTCCTGTCGTTGCGTCAAGCACCAGCAATACCTCTTTGCTTGACTCCGGAAGCTCGCGGTCAAGTATGCGGTATATCTTTTTAAGCTCGGCCATGAGGTTCTTTTTGTTGTGGAGCCGTCCGGCGGTGTCGCACAGCAGCACGTCTATCCCTCTCGCCTTTGCGGCGTTTACCGCGTCAAATATGACCGCTGCGGGATCCGAGCCCTCCTGCTGTTTTATAATGCCGACGCCGGCTCTGTCGGCCCATACCTCAAGCTGCTCGATCGCCGCGGCGCGGAAGGTATCCGCCGCCGCTATAAGCACCGACTTGCCTTGATTTTTATACATGTTCGCCAGCTTGCCGATCGACGTGGTCTTGCCAACTCCGTTAACGCCGATAACCATAATGACCGCGGGTGTGCCGCAGAGCTCGACCGAATTGTCGCCCTCGGTCAATATCTCGGACATTATCCTGTTCAGCTCTCCTCGGAGCTCGATGCTGTCGCGAAGCGTCTTCTCCTCTGCCGCCTCGCGCAGCTTTTCGATTATATCCATTGAGGTATTGACGCCCAGATCCGCTGTTATCAGCGCTTCTTCAAGCTCGTCAAACAGATCGTCGTCTATCTTTCTGAACGATTTTATGACCGTGTTGAACTTATCGTTAATAGATTCTCTTGTTTTGCTTAAACTGTTTTTTAATTTGTTGAATAATCCCATTACTCGCTCACCTCGTCAATATTTAATGATAACAATTTAGACACGCCTTTCTCCTGCATGGTTACGCCGTACAGCATATTCGCCGCCTCCATTGTGCCGCGCTTGTGAGTAACGACGATAAACTGCGTATTTTCGCTGTAACGCTTGAGGTACGCCGCGAACCGATAAACGTTAACGTCGTCAAGAGCCGCCTCTACCTCGTCGAGTATACAGAACGGCGTGGGGCGCACGTTTAAGATCGCGAACAGCAGCGCGATCGCCGACAGCGCCTTCTCTCCGCCCGAAAGCAGCGTCAGACTCTGGAGCTTCTTGCCCGGCGGCTGCGCCTCGATCTCGATCCCGCTCTCAAGCACATTATCCGGATCGGTCAGCGTGAGTTTCGCGCGTCCGCCGCCGAACAGACTGGCGAACACCTTATTGAAACTCTCATTGATCTTAACGAACTGCTCCGCAAACTGAGTTTTCATTATGCTCATCATCTCAACGATGATCTTCTTCAGTTCCTTTTTGGATTTGTTGAGATCATCAACCTGCGCGGTCAGGAAATCCGCGCGCTCCTTGACGCTCTTATATTCCTCAATAGCGTCAACGTTTATGCTGCCAAGGTTCCTGATCTGCCTTCTCAAAGTGTTGACGCGCTTGGTCGCCGCCTCAAAATCAAAGTTTTCAAGATCTCTGCCTTGGCGCGCGTCGCTGTATGTCAGCTCGTATTCCTCCCAAAGGCGGTTGATCACGCTTTCAAGCTCGGCGTCCAGGTTCTCATAGCCGGAACGCGCCTTGGCGTGAACATTGGAAAGCTCTATCAGTCTGTCGCGCACATCGTTGACCGCCTCTTGCTGTTTTTTAACGCGGTTTTCCGCCTCTCGGCGTTTTTCCGTCATGCCGCTCAAAGACACGCTCAGTTCTTCAAGGGTCTCGCGATTGGTCTCGGCGCTTTTTTCGAGGCGCTTGATCTCCGCCTCGGTTTCTGCGATATGCTTTTCAAGGCTCCGGATCTCGTCAAGCCGTGCCGCGGTAGAAGAAATGATCTGCGCTTTTTCGTTGTTCACGCTTCTGATCAACTCGTTTGTCTGCTCGATATCCTTTATGACCGAGCTGCGCCTGATCGTCAGATCCAGAAGCGCGCGGCTGAGTTTTTCGTTTTCTCCGCTCAGCTCGGCGTATGACTTTTCACGCTTATCCGCCGCCCTGCTGAGTTCCTCCGTCTCCGCTTCAAGCTTTTCGGCGCTCAGGACGGCCTCGTCGATCTCGCCTTTTACCGACTCAATATTTTTGTTCAGCTCCTCAAGCTCGGCTGCCATTTTTTCACGGTCGTCGCCGCTCGTCTTGATAACGCTGCTCAGATGCAGCCGTTCCGAGCTGAGGCGCGCCAGCTCCTCGCCGCATTCCGAGAGGCGCTGGTTGTTTTTCTTTATATCCTCAAGCAGATCAGCAGTCTCGATCGACAGTGTGTTTATACTCTTGGTCTGTCCTACAATATCCTTCTCGGCTTTCTTGATCTTTCCGTCAAGTTCGGCTATCTCGCTGACTCTCGACAGCGAGCCGATGGTTTTCAGCGCGCTGCCGCCGGTCATTGCTCCGCCGGGCTGGACAACGTCTCCGCCCAGCGTGACGATCCTGAACTTATAGCCGCATTTTTTGCCCATTGCGGCGGCGTTGTCGATATTGTCAACTATCACAACCGGCCCGAGAATATTGCTTACGATCTCGGTATATTTCTCGTCATACTCCACCAATGAATCAGCCGTGCCGATAAAACCGGGCAGTTTTTCCGCCTTTTTATCATCAAGTCCGCGGGCGCGTATATTGGATATAGGCAGGAACGTCGCTCGTCCAAGCCGTCTGTCCTTCAAATATTTTATCGCGCGCTTCGCGTCGTCCGCGTCGTCGGTGACTATGTTCTGGGCCGCGCTTCCAAGCGCGGTTTCGATCGCCGTTATGTATTTCTTGTCGGTCTTGATGAGCCGGGACAGCGGGCCGTGGATACCTGCGCTGAGCCTGCCGCTTTTAAAGGCGGTCATTACCCCTTTTACGCCGCGGCTGTAGCCCTCAAGGTCGCGCTCCATATCCTCCAGCATTTTCTTTCTGGAATTCAGCTCTCCGAGTTTTATGGTGCTCCGGTTTTTGTCGTTGATCATTTTCTGCATCTCGGCGTTTTTCAGCCCGTAGAGCTCGTCCGATTTGTTTGTCTCTTTTTTAAGGCTCTCGCTGTACGCCTCGGATTTCTCGATCTCACCGTCAAGCTCGACGAGCCGTTCTTTCATCTCTTTTAAGCTCAGGCTCTTGTTTTCGAGCTCGTTTTTTATAACTTCGGCGCGGGACACAAAGCTGTCCAGAAGGATCTGCCTGCTCGACACTTCGCTCCGTTTGCTGCCCGCCGCCGCAGTCTTTTCGATTATTTCGGCCCTGAGCTCCTCTATCACGCGGCTCTCCTCGCTGACGTCAACGCCCGATTTGCGCGATTTTTCCGTGAACTCTTCAACGCTTTTCTCCAGCGCGCCGCTCTGCGAATTCAACGTATCGAGGCTCGATCTGAGCTCCTCGATCCGTTTGTCCAGCTCCATCGCCCGTTTGTCGCCTTCGCCGATCTCGTTTCTTAAACGGTCGATCGTGCCCTCCGAATGGCTTATCTCATTTTCGGCCAGACTTATTTTCCCGCGTATCTCGTGCCCCTCGGCGGTAAGAGCCTTTTCGCTCTCGCGTCCCTTTTCGGCGTCCGCGTCGATCTTTTCCATCGCGGCGTAGAGCGCCTCGACCTTTTTGTCGTTATCGGCGATCTCTCCGCGCATTTTTTCCATCTGGCCCTCATAGATCTCAATATCGGCTCCGAGTTTTTTCATGGCCTCGCGCTTTTTATCAATACTGATGACCGAGGCGTTGATCTCAAGGTCCTTCATCTCATCGCGCAGGATCAGATATTTTTTCGCCTTCTCCGACTGCCGTCTGAGGGGCTCGAGCCGCTCCTCAAGCTCGCCGAGGATATCCTCTACTCTCGTTATGTTGTCGGCGGTGCGCTCAAGTTTGCGCTCCGCTTCTATCTTTCTGTATTTATATTTTGAAATTCCCGACGCTTCCTCAAAGATATGGCGGCGGTCCTCCGACTTGGTGCTCAGAATATTGTCGATCTGGCCCTGACCGATAATCGAGTATCCGTCGCGTCCGAGACCCGTGTCCATAAACAGCTCGTGCACGTCCTTTAAGCGGCACAACGTCTTGTTTATGTAATACTCGCTCTCGCCGCTGCGGTAAAGGCGGCGCGAAACGCGTATCTCAGGAAAGTCGATATTGAATATTCCGCTCTCGTTGTCAAGGTTCAGGACGACCTCGGCAAAGCCCAAAGCCTTGCGGCTTTCGGTTCCCGCGAATATTACGTCCTCCATGCGGCTGCCGCGAAGGGACTTTATGCTCTGCTCTCCCATTACCCATCGGATCGCGTCCGAAATATTGCTCTTTCCCGAGCCGTTCGGGCCAACTATCGCTGTGATCCCCGAGTTGAAATCCAGATAAATCTTGTCGGCAAAGGACTTAAAGCCCTGCATCTCAATGCTTTTTAATATCATGTTTTATTCTCCGAATAAGTATTTTGCCGGAATTGCGCGTCAATCCCCGAGAAGCTCCACGCTTATCTTGTCATCGCGCGCGTCCACCCGCGCGGTCATGCCGTGAACAAGCTTTCCGCCGATAAGCAGCCGCGCCAGCTCATCCTCAATGTTCTTTTCGATATATCTGCGCATGGGACGCGCGCCGTAAAGCCTGTCGTAAGACTTTTCAACGACCAGCTCCTTCGCGTTTTCCGAAACATCAAGAGTGATCTCTTTTTCGCGGAGCCCCGCGCGGAGATCGTCGAGCATCAGATCGACAATGTCCACAAGCTCCTCTTTTTTAAGCTCGCTGAAAATGATCACATCGTCAACGCGGTTCAAAAACTCGGGTCTGAACAACTGTTTAAGCGCACGCTCGATCTTGATGCGGGTGGCCTCTTCGGCCTCGTTAAAGCCGACTACGTTTGATTTGTTGTCGCTTCCGGCGTTTGAGGTCATTATTATTATCGTGTTTTCAAATGACACGACCTTGCCGTGGCTGTCGGTGATCCTGCCGTCGTCGAGAATTTGCAGCAGAATGTTAAACACGTCCTCGTGCGCTTTCTCGATCTCGTCAAGCAGCACCACGCTGTAAGGCCTGCGGCGGATCTTCTCGGTGAGCTGTCCCGCCTCGTCATATCCGACGTAGCCCGGCGGCGAGCCGATTATTTTTGAAACCGAATGCTTTTCCATGTATTCAGACATGTCAAGGCGTATCAGCGACTCCTCGCCGTCGAACACCTCGCGCGCGATCTGCTTGGCGAGCTCGGTCTTTCCGACTCCGGTGGGGCCCACGAAAATAAACGATACCGGCCTGCGCTTCAGGTTTATTCCGGCCCTCTTGCGCCTGATGGCGTTGGCCGCGCCGCTCACAGCCTCGTCCTGTCCGATAACGCCCTTGTGAAGGCGGTTCTCAAGATCCGTGAGCCGCTCGGACTCATACTCGGTGATGTGCTTCACCGGAATCTTGGTCCAGTTTTCGATGACCGCCGCGACGTCCTCGGGCTCAAGATATTTCACCGCCGACTTCTCAACCTCGGCGATCTTGGCTTTAAGCTGCAGTTCATGCACTTTAAGGTCGGCCGCCTCTTGATAATTGTCTGCCTCGGCCGCGGCGTCCTTCTTTGACATTGTTTCCTCAAGCTCGGCGCTCAGCCTCTCAAGCTCGATAAGCTCGCGGTTATTGAGGTTCACCTTACTGGCCGCCTCGTCGATAACGTCGATCGCCTTGTCGGGGAGAAATCTGTCCTGGATATAGCGCTCGGAAAGCACCGCCGCGGTTCTTATGATCTCGTCGGTGATCTTCACTCTATGGAAATTCTCGTAATAACTCCTTATTCCCTTCAGTATCTCGATCGTCTCATCGACCGTGGGCTCGTCGATCATAACGGTCTGGAACCTGCGCTCAAGGGCAGAGTCCTTCTCGATATGCTTTCTGTACTCGTCGATCGTTGTCGCGCCGATAACCTGGATCTCGCCCTTTGAAAGCGCGGGCTTTAAAATGTTTCCGGCGTTCATGCCGCCCTCGGCGTCTCCGGCGGAGACGATCGTGTGTATCTCGTCGATCACGAGCACGATATTGCCCGCCCGTTTCACTTCCTCTATAATGTTCTTGAGCCTCGATTCAAACTGGCCGCGGAACTGGGTGCCCGCAATGACCGAGGTCATATCGAGCAGATATATCTCGGTATTCATCAGCTTGTGCGGGACCTCACCGTTTGATATCTTGAGCGCAAGTCCCTCGGCGATCGCCGTTTTGCCGACTCCGGGCTCGCCGATCAGGCACGGATTGTTTTTTGTGCGGCGGTTCAGGATCTGGATCGTGCGCTCGATCTCTGTGTCTCTGCCGATAACCGCGTCGATCCCGCCCGCCGCGGCCTTGGCGGTAAGGTTCACGCCGTAGGTATCGAGCATGCGGTTCTTTTTTCGCTGCTTTTCCTTAACAGCCTTCCTCGGGCCGCCGCGGCTGTCGCCATGCGGCTCCTGCCGAGGGCCGCCCATAAAGCTGCCGAACAGGCTGAAAGGGTTCCGCTGCCGGCTTCGGCTCATCGGCTCGTCGCCGCTTTTGTCATCGTCCGGCTCTTCCTCGGCCGCCTCCATCGAAACTATGTCCGCGTCGCCGCTGAGCTCCTGACGAAGCATATTTATGCTGTCGCCGATGTCAAAATCGTCGCCCATTTCGTCGAGCACGTTTTTCATCTCACCGTTGAGACGGTCCATTTCCTCTGCGTCTATTCCCATTTTGCTCAGGATATTATCTATCGGGCCAAGGTTAAGCTCCTTCGCACAGGACAGACAATAGCCCTCGTTGCGCTGGGAACCGTCCGGGCTGATTTTTGATATAAAAACAACAGCAATATTTTTATGGCATCTGCAGCAAAGCATTATACCCCTCCTATTTGCCAATATATTTATAAATTATATCACAACAAAAAATTTTTCGCAACAATAATATCAATAAAGTTTTTGCCATTCTGTAAATTTTGTAAAATTATAATATGTAATCTTGAACTTTTTTCTGATTTGTGGTATAATTATTATGTATTTGCGGGTAAATGTTATATGAATACGGAGATGGATTTTATGTCAGTTTACAGCTTTATTGCCAAAGACAACGGAATACCGGTCTACCGTCAGCTCCAGCAGGAGCTGACCCGGGATATCAGATCCGGAAAATACGACAACATGCAAAGACTCCCCTCGCGCCGCAGACTGGCGCGGGAGCTGGGGCTCAGCACCACCACGATAAACAACGCGTATCAGGCCTTGGTCGACGACGGTCTTGCGATCACCGTGGACAGAAGCGGATTCTATGTCAAAGCGGGCGACCCGGGTTTTGAGACATACGACGATATCACGTGGGAAGGCGCGTCCGACTACAAATACAGCTTCAGCTATAACGAGTGCGAAAGCGCCGCGCTCAAGGAATATTTCGCGAAGCCCTTAGGAAAATATATGCTTAACTCACACGGAGATACCCCGGCGCTTTTCGGCCACGGCAACAAGAGGGGCGAAAGCGCGTTTCGGATTTCACTGTCGCGGTTTTTGAGCGAGACCCGCGGCATCGACTGCACGATAAGCGACATAATCGTGGGAGCGGGCATCCAATATCTTCTGACGGTCATTGTCATGATCTTGGGCCGCGACCGCGTCTACGGGTTTGAGAACCCTACCGACTACAAAATGTACGTGTGGCTCAAAAACCTTGGCGCGGATATCAGACTTTTGAACATTTCCGCCGGGAAGCCGGTTACTCCCGCCGCCATTGACGAGGCCGGAATAGACGTTATGTTTCTCATGCCCGAAAATCAACTGCCGACCGGTCGCAGAATGGAGTTTAAAGAGCGCCGCGCGCTTGCGGATTGGTGCGCGTCCGGGACCGGCAAGTATGTGATAGAAGTCGGCACCGACGGCAATCTCAACTACGCCGGCAACAAAATAAGCACTATATACACGCTCTCAGGCGGAACGAACGTCATTCATATCGAAAGTTTTGAACACACCCTGTCGCCCAATGTTAAAACGGCCTATATGGTCCTGCCGCCCGAAAGCATGGACTCGGTCATAAAGCGTCTGGAAATGTATTCTCCGGCGATCACGGTATGCGAGCAGCTTATTTACTCAAACCTGATAAACGATGGCCACATGAGGCGGCTGATCTCAAAAAACAATAAAATAATGAAAGAAAAGCGCGCTTTTCTTATATCGGGCCTCAAAAACTCAAAAATAGGCAGCAGGTTCACCGCGCTCAACAGCGACACCGGAATGAACTTTTTGGGCCTGATAAACAGCGACAAAAGCGGCCCCGAACTGACCCGCGCCGCATATGATGAGGGCGTCAAGATTTTTGACATGAGCAAATTTTTACTTACGCCAAACCCCGACATTGAGCGCGGCGCGTTTGTTTTCGGCTACGCCGGCCTGACCCTCGCCGAGATCGAAGACGCGATAAAAAAACTCGAAAAAATCTGGTGATACATTCTCATAACAAAGGGGATCGAATAATAATCTTGACAAAGAAAAATGCTAATGCTATACTGAAAACAGCGGTAGTACATCGCCATAAATCACGGAGGTGACGGCTATGATGTATCCATTTATGACACTGAGCGACAACACGGAAATCGTTCATTCCGAATTGCTGCCTGATGAAAAAGTAAAAGTATATATCGAAAAACCTATATATAACGGATTCAAATCCGCGGAATGTTATATTCCCGGATATGACTGGAAAAACATAGACGGCTTCACTAAAGATGAATTAAAATATTACGATGAGTTAATTCATTCCGTATCACATGTGATACTTGAATTATCCAGAGAAGGTGGAATTGACAATGCCGCAAATTTTTAGGATCGGCTCTTACCTGATATATTTTGGGGCTGATGAAAACGATCCTTTGGAACCTATCCATGTTCATGTATCTCGTGGAGTTCCTTCCGGTAATTCCACTAAAATCTGGATAACCAAAAGCGGTCATTGCCTTGTTGCGAATAATAATTCGCACATCTCAAAGAAAACTTTGAACTATATAATTAAAATAATCGAGGCCCGTCACATTGAGATTGTAAGCAAATGGAATGATTTTTTTGGAAAAATCACTTACTATTGTTGATAAACAAAACAATTACAAGGAGAATTAAAAATGATTACTGTTGCGGAGGCATACTCGGAACTTAACGAAAATTACGATGCGGTGCTGAGCCGTCTTATGGGCAAGGAAAACCTTGTGATAAAATACCTCACCATGTTTAAAAACGACGCCACATACGACGCCCTGACAAACGCAGTCAGCGCCGGCAGCGCCGAGGACGCGCTTCGCGCTGCGCACTCCTTAAAAGGCATGTGCTTTAACCTCGGTCTTATCAGCCTCGGCACCGTGTGCTCGGATCTGGTAGACGCGGTCCGCGGCGGCGAGTATGACCTGGATCAGCTTTACGCTCCGATCAAGAGCGAATACGAGAAAACGGCGGAGGTGCTCGGCAGATGCCTTGATTAGCGCTTCGCCGCCCCATAACACAACGACTGCTACATTTTGACCGGAGGAATAATATGACCAAAACAAAACCCACAGTGCTGATCGTGGACGATATGGAAATGAACCGTGTAATGCTTCGCGACATACTGACGCACGACTTTGAAATAATGGAGGCGTCCGGCGGCAGCGAGGCGATCGAGATCATTGAGGAGAACGCGGATAAGATCTCGGCTGTGCTGCTTGACGCGATGATGCCCGATCTGGACGGATTTGAAGTCCTTAAGGCCCTCTCGCGCCGCGGACTTCTTGAGAACATACCCGTAATTATGATTTCGGCGGAAAACTCGCCGGAATACATAGCCCGCGGTTACGACCTCGGCGTCGTCGACTATATCGGCAGGCCGTTCGACCCCAACATTGTCCATCGCCGTCTCAGCAACGTTGTCATGCTTTACGCCAAGCAGAACGTCCTGACCGAGCTTATCAAAGAGCAGATCTCTCAGCGTGAGGAAAACAACAGCATGCTCATTGACGTGCTGAGTTCGGTCGTGGAGTTCAGGAACGGCGAGTCCGGCCCCCACGTGCTGCACATACGCCGTTTGACCGAACTGCTGCTCAAAGAACTGGCGCGCCTTGACTCCAAATATGTCATGCCCCCTCAGGATGTGGCAATGTGGGCCACCGCCTCGGCCATGCACGACATCGGCAAGATCGCTATTGACGACAAGATCCTCAACAAGCCCGGCAGGCTCACGGATGAGGAATATAATATAATGAAGAAACACTCGATATACGGCTATGAGATCCTCGACCATTTGAACTGGCACCGCTCGCCCCTGATCGAAGCGGCTAAGCAGATCTGCCGCTGGCACCACGAGCGCTGGGACGGCAAGGGCTATCCCGACGGTCTCAAAGGCGACGAGATCCCGATCCCCGCTCAGGTAGTGGCCCTGGCGGACGTTTATGACGCGCTGACCAGCGAAAGGGTCTACAAGGCGGCCTACAGCCACGAAAAGGCCATTGACATGATAACCGGCGGCGAGTGCGGAGCGTTTAACCCCGACTTGTTAAAGGCATTGACCCGAATGAGCGGCAGTCTCAAAAAGAAAATAAACGCCGCCCCCGAAAAGAACTATGACGCCATTGCCGAGCAGATATTCGAGGGCCTGCGCGAACGTCTTGACCGGGTATAGCCGGTCTTTCGTTTTTAAATTTTCAGTTTCATGTTTTACTTTCGAGCTTCTTGGGCGCGGGTATCAGATCCGCGATAAAATCAATAGAGACGTTATAAAATTTCGCCAGCCTTATAACCAAGGCAAACGGTATTTCGCGCTTTCCCTGCTCGTAATTTGTGTATGTCGTTTTATGTATCCCTAAAATCTTCACGAGCTGGTCCTGGGTCAGATCGTGGTCTTCCCTCAGGTCTCTTAGTCTCCTGTAGTATGCCATAAAACTTGCCTCCATGTTCTATATTTAACTATTTTTTCAAAAAAATCATTCGAAAAAATTAAAAATAGTTATTGACAGCATGATATCTTTAAGGTATAATGATATAAGAAAATACAACATATGATGTATTTGGAAGCCTAAACATAAATAGGCGGAGGCAATTAATAACAAAATTTAATACTGATCGGGCGTTAAAGACACTGAAGTTTCCCTTCTCTATAAAATTTCCGTTGTCTGTCCGTAAATATTAATCAACGTTAATCAACCAACCATAATTGTCTCCACCTATTTATGCTTGGTATATAATCATAATACAACAAGTTTTTATTTTTACTTTGAAAATACAACATATGATGTATTTGCATAGGGACTGGGGAATAGGATCTAGGGCCTAGGGCCTCACCCTGTAGGGGCGGATATTATCCGCCCGCCTAAAGGGGTCATACCAACATTTCGTAGGGCCGGATGCCCACATCCGGCCTACGGGACGCCGAGGTCGTCGTCCCCTACGACCAAAGTATGTAAAACGCTGTAGGGGCGGACGACCCCAGCCGCCCGTCAGCCTCTCCCCTTGGGGAGAGGTGTCAGGCGCAGCCTGACGGAGAGGGGTCAACGTAGAGACTAGGAAATAGGCACTAGAGACTAGAAATATCACACAGTGATTTTTTCAATCCTAGTTCCTAGTTACTAATCACTAGTACCTACGTTGGCTGAGAGGGGCAAACAACGAAAAATAAATTAATTACATATAAACTTCAAAGAAAGAAAGGGATTCAAAATGAGAAAAAGTAGAATTTTATCGCTGTTGCTGGCAGTGGCAGTAATGGCAACAATGTTAATCGCGGTACCACTGACCGCAAGCGCGGCAAGCGAGCCTGTAACATGGGATCCTTCACAATATGAACAGCAGATAGATGGCGTTGTTGATCCTCCAGAAATGACTGTCGGCGAAGTTTTAACCGTTGATCCTTTGGATAATAGAGATTCTGCTGCAGAAGACGATAATGATGCATGGAAAAAAGGTACTGATACCGTAACAGGCATAACAGGCGCCGGAAATCCAAAACCGAGCGGATATAATGGAAACCCCAGCGAAACAAATATACCCGCAAGCGGAACAGTCTTAAAAGTTTCGGTTGCAAAAGACGGAAAATTGAAATTTACGATGAGCGTCGGTAATGGCACAAGACAATTAACCGGATACATTCTTGAAGTAAAGAATGGTGACAGTACCGGTACTTATGTTGCCACGTATACCAACCAATCAACTACAGAAAAGCATAAATGGGAGCCCGAAATTGACGCTAAAGCCGGATATTACTATTATGCTTTTGTTCCCGGCTCAAAATCAACTTTCGGAACGATCACATTCACTCCCGCAACTGATGACCCCACATTCACTATAGAACCCGAGAGTGCAGATATTCAGATAGGCAAGTCTCAGGATGTTTCGGTAACAGTCAGAAATTACAAAACGTATACAGCCAGTGATGTAACATGGACTCCTTCAGACTCTGAGAAAGTACAAGTTTCAAAAGGTGAAGGCGGCACTCCGGTAACGATATCTGTTACAGATAAAGCTCAGGCGAATGAGCAATTGACCGTTGAGGCCAAACTGCCCGATGATGCAAACGCGCCCGCAAAAACATTTACCATAAATGTTAAAGAAGCGGACAAATTAAATCCGGTAAGCGAAAGCACTACATGGACCTTTGACGCTATTGGTGGCGGTAGTAATATAACATATAGTGATAATGTCTTTGTTGGTGAAAATAATACCCTCTTAATTCGTGCTACTTCGAAAAAACCCATCAGAATTGATATAGGAGAAGAAAAAACCGTAAGAGATGGAAAAGTACAGCATTATTTAAACTTCCAAGGAGGCCCATCTTCTGGTAATACTGATCGCGTTGCAGAGATAATGCCTGCTGTTGCCGGAACAATAACGGTTTACGGAAACACATCACATTCAGGAAGTGGAAACAGAAATCTACATATCAAACAAGGCGAAAAGACGATAGACGGCACTGCAGATACAGATAACATTAATTTCAGTCTTGTGGTCAAAGCAAATGAACTTGTACAAATTTACGGCAGTGGCGGCGGAACAAATGTTTATGCGGTATATTTTGATCCCATTAATGTATTCGGCACAACAACAGGAACCGAGTCGGGTTATTACACAGAAGGCGACGTTGAAAAAACGGCTGACGATAGCGCAAAAGGCGTAATCAGATTCTTCCAGTCATTTGAAGGAGACACGTCTGTTGAGGAATACGGATTCTATTTCCTTAACAGCAAACAAGGATCTGTCGTTGACGGTTACGCAAACAAAGCGTCAGAGCAGGGAACTGTAAATATTAACACACTCCCGGGAATGTACGGCGATTTGGTTGAAATCCAGTATGATCATTTCGGCACTACATATTACGCGCTGCCGTTTGTAAAGATCGGTGGAGAAATAGTTTACGGAACACCGATATCCGGAAGTGTCGGCGTCGGCGCAAAGCAAGTATCAAAACCGGTGGCGTCGGATTGATCTGACACCGCAGCAAACGAAATAATTAATAATTTTGGAGGTATATCGATATGATAAATAAAAAAGAATATAAAACGCCGCTTGCGGAGATAACAGAGTTCGAGTGCGCTGACGTTATAACCGTTTCAAAACTCAGTGAAAAGCCGAGCACAGAAGTCGGTGACAGAACTTATGTTTCGGTCGGCCAGTCTTCATGGGCAAAAGGATTCGAATAAAATCAATAACCAACCCCCGGCAAGGCCGGGGGTTTTTCCATAAACGCCCCAAAGGGGCTCAGTTTAAACGCTACGCCTTCAAAGGCGTTTGACAATGCCAACGACCAATCGGGCTACCGGCTCCTCTTTGGGGGAGCTGGATTTCCGCAAAAGGTTTTTGCGTTGAATTGATTGCCCAAAGCCCATATTCCGCCCTGCCAAGCCGCGGGGGCGGCAAAGAAGCAAAAACCTTTTGCGTAGGGCGGCTCAAACGGGCGGATAATATCCGCCCCTACAATGAGGGGTTTGGTTAACTTTTGGTGTAGGGCGGCATGCCCACATGCCGCCGGCCGGATGTGGGCATCCGGCCCTACGCCGTAAATAGTCGGGCGTATTGCTAGTATCTAGTTCCTAATCTCTAGTCGCTACGTTATCCCCTCTCCGTCGCCTTCGGCGCCACCTCTCCCCAAAGGGAGAGGCAAATGAGCGGCGCATGGCGCCGCTCTGCGGGACGCCGAGGTCGTCGTCCCCTACAACCAAAAGGGCGGCAAAGAAGCAAAAACCTTTTGCATAGCGGGCGGCAACCTGCCGCCCGTCCCGGCTAGCCCCTGAAAATATGTTGATACAAAAATAACTCCCGCAGAAATTCCGCGGGAGTTTTGGTGACTCCTAGGGGATTCGAACCCCTGTAGCCGGCGTGAGAGGCCGGAGTCTTAACCACTTGACCAAGGAGCCGTTATGGTAGCGGTAACTGGATTTGAACCAGTGACACTACGGGTATGAACCGTATGCTCTAGCCAACTGAGCTATACCGCCAAGTCTCGTATCCGCGAGTCAAAACGGACAACTCACAAACAACATTGACAATTATAGCAAAATAGTTTTAATATGTCAAGACTTTTTGAAGAAATTTTTTAAAAAATTTTGGTATAATCCGCCCCCGCCTTGAAATAATAAAAATATGCTAATACGATACATTATCTACGGACTTCTGGGAATGAATATGGAAATAATATGGACGGGACTTGCGCCCGCGGGCGGCAAGACCGCTAATCTCATCGGCCACACGTCTATCTGGATGTTTTTCATATACGGGCTTGCCGCGGTCGTCCTGGAGCCTGTCCACTCTCTTATCTCAGGCCGAAGCTGGTTCCTGAGGGGCTGTGTCTGGTCGACATTGATTTTTGCCATTGAGTTTTTGAGCGGCGGTCTGCTCCGCCTATTCGGTATAGAACCCTGGCGCTATACGGGAGATTTTTCTGTTCTCGGGCTTATCCGCCTCGATTACGCTCCCGTATGGTTCGCCGTGGGTCTGCTGTTTGAGAGGATCCACGATTTGCTCACCGCATACAACATAGGTTAGCTCGTGAGCATCCTCGTCATGTCCTTGCGCAGCCGCTTGATTATCCGTTTTTCAAGTCTTGATATATATGACTGTGAGATCCCCAGCCGATCCGCAACTTCTTTTTGGGTCATCTCATCTCCTCCGCCGCTCAGTCCGAAGCGCATCTCAACAATGTTCCTTTCGCGGCTCCCCAGGCCGTCAAGCGCGATCTTGAGCAGGCGGCGGTCTGTCTCATCTTCTATATTTTTTTGAGTAACATCGCCGTCTGTGCCCAAAACATCCGAAAGCAGCAATTCTTTTCCGTCCCAGTCAACGTTAAGCGGCTCGTCGATCGAGACTTCTGATTTTGTGTTGCTGCTTTTGCGAAGGAACATAAGTATCTCGTTTTCAATGCAGCGCGAGGCGTAGGTGGCGAGTTTGATCTTTTTTTCCGCTTTAAAGGTGTTTATCGCCTTTATAAGCCCGATCGTCCCTATTGAGATCAGATCTTCGATCCCTATCCCTGTGCTGTCAAAACGCTTTGCTATATACACCACGAGCCTTAAATTATGCTCGATAAGCAGCCTCTTCGCTTCCTCGGCAAAATCGGGCTCACGCAGACGCGCGATCCATATTCCTTCCTCCTCCTTGTCAAGCGGCGGCGGCAAAGTATCGCTGCCGCCCACGTAATTAACATTTCCCCGCTTCAATGTAATCAGCTTCAGGTAAGCCCGTTTTACGCGGGCTATGAGTTTTTCTTTGAGCAAGTTCATTCTGTGTCCTCCTGAAATTATTTTTTTGCGCTTTATGTAAAACGCCTCGGGCGGCGCCACGGCGTTATAAGATCCGCTGCCCGAAAGCTTCGCGTCAACAAAGGCGATAAGGCATCTGTCCTTGTCGGTGCCAAGCTCCCTGTCGCGGCACTCGACGCGGTCAGCCTTGCGGGCGTATATTATCCCGCCCGACGTCACCGTGCCGACCGCGACCGGAACGCCGCTTTCAAAGCTCTTTCCGCTGATGATCACAATCGGTTTTCCGCTCATAGGCTCCCTCGCCTCGCATCCCGTGTCGACAAGCGCTTTAACGCTTATTTCGCGGCCATCCGCGGCGATCGTCATATTGACTGTGCGCCGGCTCAGGTTCCGGGCAAACGCGGCGGCGATCACTTTGATCAATATCAGCGAGGCCCCTGCGGCGATCAGCAGCTTTTTAAGATCGATCTCAAAATAAGGAACGCCGTTTGACACCGTTCCGCCTTCAAACAGCCCCGCGGCCAATGCGAAGGCCGCTCCGCAGACGACAAGCGACAGCGCAAAGAACGCGGTCGTGCGCCTGAACCATTCCGAGACCGTCAAGGGACGGAAATATACAAGAACAAAAAGGGCGGTGCAGAGCGTTTTCCCTATGACGGTAAAAAGCAGCCTCGCGCGCGGGAAAAATATGATAACCGAATACAGCGCAAGAGCCGCTCCGCCCGATATCGTCTTAAATGCGCGTATCCTGTCGCGAAACGCCATTTCGCAGCAAAGGACGATAATCGAGTTTAAGATCGTGTTGCTCAGAAACAGAACGTCGAGATACACCGTCATTTTTATCACCGACAAATATTATAATCCAAGCCCGTTGAAAAATCTGTCAAATCGGGAGCGTGATAAAATTTTTTGTTTTCGGACATAAAAAAGCTCTCTCGTCGGAGAGCACGGTATGTAGAAAAAGTGTTATTAAAATAGCTGTAATAAAGCAGCGAGCTAAAAACAGCTCTGATATGATCGCCGGACCCGGTTCCGTCATGCCGCTCCCGGACGGCAAAGAAGCTGTTTTTAGCTCGCGCAAATGTGATAAGCGAAGAAATTTGTGACGCGACAAAAGCGCGAGGGGCGGAGGCGGCTCGCGCAACCGGGCGGGCGAATTATTTTTAAAAAACGGAGTTTTTCTACACTCGGAGCTCTCCCTTAGGAGAGCCGTAAATTTACAAATTAAGCAGCCTTTCGGCGTTTTCGTGCAGGATAAGCTCGCGGACCGAGTCGTCAAGCCCAAGGCGATCAATATGCTTCAGCTCATCGACCGCGTTCCACATGGGATAGTCTGTGCCGAACATAACATATTCCTCGCCGTATATTTTGATAAGCTCGCGGATCCGCTCGGGCGGAACCTCATACATAGTGCTTGACGTGTCAACATATATGCGGTTTTTCATTCCAGCAAAAACATCCGCCGCGTCGTCCCATTCCGACCAGCCGCCAAAGTGCGCCCCGATCACTGTCAAGTTCGGAAGATCCCTCATAACTTTTGCCATTTTTTCCGGCTTGCTCCACTGATAGCGGAAGTCGCCGGTGTGCACAAGCAGCGGGATCTTTCCCGCGATCGCCTCGTATATATCATAGGCTTTCGGATCGTCAATGCAGAACCGCTGAAAATCCGGATGTATCTTCAGCCCTTTAAGACCCAGATCAATGCAGCGTTTGACCTCGCCCTCAATGTCCTCAAAATCCGGATGCATGGTCATAAATCCGATGATCCTGTCGGGGTATTTTCGGGTACATTCATATATAAAATCATTGATAGATGTGACCTGATGCGGAGTGGTGGCAGGCGAGTGTATAACCGCCTTTCCGACCCCCGCCTCGTCCTCCATTTCAAGCAGTCTGTCGAGGGTGCCGTTGTTCACTACGTCAAGATCGTAAAACACCTGTATCCCGTGCGACGCCTTTTCGGCGATCTTGTCCGGAAACACATGGGCGTGAACGTCAATTATCATTTATGTCGTCTCCTGTTCTGTAATCGTATAAGGCCAAAGCCTACCCTAATATTATACCAATTTACGGCACCCAAGTCAATACCGCATTTCGGGAAAAGGCTCAATGGCAAAGGAGCGTCCGCCTCTCAAATCGGCGCTACCGAGCAGGACCGATGCGGGTTCGCCGTGTTTTTTTTAAGGGAAAACCCAAATTTTGTTGCAAGATCTGAGATATTATTATATAATTGTTAAAGACCGATCAATAACAAGGAGAAAAACATGCGGATAGGAAACATAAGCTTAAATGGGAACGCGCTGCTCGCGCCCATGGCGGGAGTCACAGACAAGGCGTTCCGCCTTATCGCCAAACCTTTCGGCCCGGCGCTGATGTACACCGAAATGGTGTCGGGAAAGGGGCTCTTATACAAAAACAAAAAGACCGAGGTCCTGCTTGAGGTCCTCGACGAGGAACGCCCGACGGCGGCGCAGATCTTCGGTCACGAGCCCGAGGTCATGGCCGCGATAGCCGAAGGCGCGCTGAGGTACGGTGCGGAGATCGTTGACATAAACATGGGCTGCCCCGCTCCGAAAATAGTAGGAAACGGCGACGGCTGCGCCTTAATGAAAGATCCGCGTCTCGCGGGCGAGATCATAAAAAGCGTTAAAAATGCCGTTCCATGCCCTGTGACGGTCAAGATCCGCATGGGCTGGGACGAGAATTGCATAAACGCCGTAGAACTCGCGAAGACCGCCGAACAAAACGGCGCCGATGCGATCACGGTCCACGGGCGGACAAGAATGCAGTTTTACTCCGGAAAGGCGGATCTTGAAATTATAAGGCAGGTCAAAAACGCGGTAAAAATTCCGGTTATCGGCAACGGCGACATATGCGGCGGAGAGTCGGCAAAGCACATGCTCGACGCGACCGGCTGCGACGGGGTCATGATAGGCAGAGCCGCCCAGGGCAACCCTTGGATCTTCGCCGAAATCAACGAATATCTGAAAACCGGGAAAACCCTTCCTCCGCCGTCCCTTGATGAGCGCTGCGAGGTCGCCGCGCGGCACCTCAAACTTTTGGTAAAATTCAAGGGCGAGCGGCGCGGCACTTTGGAGGGACGCAAGCATATGGCTTGGTATTTCAAGGGCCTCCCCGGCGGCGCGGCGCTCAGGGCGCGGATAAACCGCTGCGAGAGCTCCGCCGAAATGCTTGATCTCATAGACCGCGAAAATCTCAGATAACCGACGCGAGCACCAGCAGCACCGCGAACCCCGGAACACCGAACACGCCGATCGTCACCGCGTTAAACGGGTTTGGCGGCAGGTAAATCCCCGCCTTGGCGAAAATGAGGTTAAACACAACGATCGCCGCGACTCCCAGGACGCAGCTCAAAAAGAAGCGCGCCGCCCATTTGAGCGGACTTTTGAGCAGCTTTATCAATATCAGCAGCAGCCCCAGCCCGAATATATAAACAAAAATACTTCGCAGATCAAACGACACAAGATCAACCCCCCAAGCAATTTATATATAACTATATGCTTGTTCGGCTTTTAAAATTCCTGTTCAATAACAGCACAAAAGGCTCCGCCGCCGCGGAGCCTTTTTGAACAACTGCATACCTTGCAACTCTATCACACACTCAATTCCTGTAAACGATTTTATTTTCCGATTTACATTTCATCCACTATATCCGTGTACTCAACTAACGTCACATTGCCCATATCATTTGCCTTATCCTTACAGCCTTTTGTAAAACCGGATTTTGAAAACAAATAAAAATGCTTCGTTTTATAATTAAACATCTCACTACGGTTTACAAGCGTTTCCAAAATGCCGAGATCAATCTTTTCGTTTGTCCACTTGCACTCCGCAAACAAGGCTGTATTTTTATCCTGCTCGCCCATAATGTCGATCTCTTCCTGCCGCTTTTCCCTCGGGTTATTGCCCCACCAGCGGCCGAGAGAGGAAAACTCAACCGGACAATTGCCGCTCAACAGTTTTTTCCAGAGATACTGCTTGCAGATCTCCTCAAAGACCTTACCCATATACTCCGAAAAATGCGGTTCAATGCGCTTATAGAGCAGATCCGCCGCGCCGCGGGCGATAATCGAGTTATTTTCAAACACAAAACGATACCAAAATCGGAACATATTATCCTCGATCGAATAAATTGACTTGCGCGACAATTTTTCTCCGTAAGGCGTTTCTTTTCTTACGATGCCGAGGTTTACAAGATTTTTTAAATACATCGCGCAAACGCTTGCGTCCTCGCCGACCTTGCTTGAAATCTCCGACATTCTTGAAGCTCCCGCCGCTATCGCGGAAATAACCGCCGTATAGATCGCGGGTTCTCTGACCTCCTGTTTTAACAGGTTTATCGGCTCTTCGTATAAAAATGAAACAGGGTTTAAAAAAGTATTTTTAATATTTTCTTCAACACTCAATTTATTGTCGATCTGCAAAAGATATTGCGGAGTACCGCCGACAATTCCGTAAATCAAGGCCTTGTTCTCATCAGAAAAACCTTTGAGACAGCGGCAGACTTCTTCAAAATCAAACGGCAAAAGCTTCATTTGAGCCGTTCTCCTGCCGTAGAGCGGCGCTTTATAAGCGAGAACGCGATCCTCCATGTATGACATTGACGAGCCGCACAAAATCAACATCAGCTTTGATCTATCTTTATATTTGTCAATTAAAAGCTGCAAGGTCGAAGCAAGGCTCTCGGACGAACGGGCGGCATAAGGATACTCATCGATTGCGAGCACAAGCCTCTTGTTTTCCGCAAGCTTAAAAACATATTCAAAAGCCGCCTGAAAAGATTGGAATGTCATTTCCGCATCAGTTCCGCTTGCATATTCCATAATACTTTTTGAAAAATTTTCAAGATTTTGCTTCGCGTTGCTCTCAACGCCTGTAAAATATATCGCGTTTTTACCGTCAATAAACCTGTTGATAAGCGCGGTTTTGCCCACGCGACGTCTGCCGTAAATAACCGCGAATTCATATTTATCCGAATTGTATAATCCGTCAAGAGCCGAAAGCTCTCGTTCTCTGCCAATAAACATGTCACAGCCTCCGATCATTTTGATGATCATATTGTATCACACAATTTCAATTTAGTCAAGTACGATTTACTAAATCATACTTGACTAAATTCAAGAAATTCTGAAATTTCAATTACTTGAGCGCCTTGATCCTTTAGCAGCTCCAAATATTCATGTGTCACCGGCACAATACAGAGATGCATCCGCTCGCCTATGGCAAAGTATGGATATAAGCCAATTCCGTCCTTATAATAAATAATCGGCGGCGAGATGTTTAAGGCATATGGCATTGTCGTGATGAAATCATATGCCTTTTGATTTAAGTCCTGATAAATTGTTTTAATGTCGTCTCCCGATAAATCGGGCATTATCGCTTTTATCGCGTAATAGCACAATTCCTCATATTGTTTAAAGAGATTTGGCGCATAGCTGTGGTCGTCAAAGCTAAGACTGATTTCTCGAATATAATCGTTATCTAAAAAAGAGTATATGGAAACAGTCGGCAGCGACCAGATGTCCGGTTCTCGGCTGAATATGTAGAGCGCCGTTTCGCGGCTATCGTTTTCTGTATAGTCAGAGGCTGTCCAGTTGGAAAGAGCGGGCAAAAAATCAGCGCCATTGTCGGCTTTATAGACGTTGTTAAAAGCATCTATAAAATCATCGGGCACAGCCGAAAAACGCAGAGCGCCGTCCGCGGTTTCTTCGGCACCGAAAATTACGGAGCCTTCGCCGGAATTTGTCTCGGCGGGCTCCTGTTTAGTATTCCTGAATAAAGTCGCGCACAATACCGCGGCAATGAAAATCAATACGGCGGCCGTCACGATTATCTTGGATTTATTCATGATTATTCTCCGAAAATCTATCTGTCGTGATATAAGTTCCTGCCCTTAGTGTCGATCACGACGGTGAGGGGGAAATCTTTAACGGTCAGGCGGCGGATCGCTTCGGTGCCGAGATCCTCATAGGCAACGACCTCGGCCGAGGTCACGCATTTTGAGATCAGCGCTCCCGCTCCGCCTATCGCGCCGAAATATACTGCTCCGTGCTCGGTCATGGCGGCGACGACCTCGTCTGAGCGCTCGCCTTTTCCTATCATTCCGGTAAGGCCGAGCCCGATAAGCGTCGGAGCGTACGCGTCCATGCGTCCGCTGGTGGTGGGCCCGCAGGAGCCGATGACCCGCCCCGGCTTCGCGGGCGCCGGGCCCGCGTAGTATATTGTCAGGTTTTCGAGCTCAATCGGCAGCTTTTCGCCGCGGCCCAAGGCCTCGATCATCCGCTTGTGCGCCGCGTCGCGGGCGGTGTATATCGTGCCGCTGAGCAGTACGCTGTCGCCCGCCCTCAGATTTTTTATCTTGTCCTTCGTGAGCGGCGTTTCAAGCCGTATTGCTTCACTCATAATCATCCCGCCTTTTCTTATTTTTCGGGCAAAAACCCGGTTATGTCGTCAAAAATATAGTCCGCTTTGTTTGTCTTAAAATACGCCTCGGCAGCAGCCTTGTCAATTCCGGTCAGCACGCCGACGAACGGCATCTCCGCCACTCTCGCCGCCAGAAAGTCGCTGGGCGCGTCGCCCACAACTGCCGCGGCCCTCGCCGCGCTTCTGGCATAGGCGCTGCCGACGATCTTTTTGTCCGGATAGTCAAGCCCAAGCGCCGCCTTCAGAAACACATACGGATGCGGCTTTGCGATCGACGTTGTGAGCCGCAGATTTTTCTCGGCTGCCGAAACCTCATCATAAGTGACGATCATGTTTTCGTCAAAATACTTCAGAAGGTCCCACGCTTTAAGCGGATACATGATCTCATCTCTCAGCCTGCCCGTGCCTATTCCCAGCTTCAATCCGCTGTCACGCAGATACTCAAGCGTCTCGCGCGTTTTGTCAAGAGGCACCAGCGGCGTCTCATGCATGCACAGACCGTCATCCTTGAACCAGCGCTGAAAGCAGAACTGCAATTTTTTCCACAGTTCGCCGTATGTGCGCTCAAATTCCTCTTTCGGCCTGCCGCAGGCGTTTGCCGCAAGCTCGCCCACAAGCCCGTAAACTTCAGGCGCTTTGGCCTCGATGTTCTCAATAAACATGCGCACCGACGCGAAGTGGCTCTCATCAAGCCTCGAAAGTTCAGGGTCGATATACCGCGACACGCAGAACGTCATGTAGGCCAGATCCCAGTTGGTATTGACGCCAAGCGCCTTCACCGCGCGGATCGTCTTGTCGCTGTCAAAAATCACGCGGCGCAGCTCTTTAAAGCTTTTCAGGCAGCCCTCGCGGTCGATCTCGGTCCTGCCGTAGAACCGATAGTCGAGCAGCAGCTCATACACAGTAAGAGCGGCGGTATCCCAATAGATATACTCGCTTGTGATAACGCCGTCCATGTCAAATATTACGCTTTTAAATTTATTCGGCTGAAATTTCATACTTCACTTCTCCCGCGACCCCCGAGGTCTTTCCTACTCTGTTCGGATCAACCGAAAGCGCCGCGCCCAAGGCGATGCCGACCGCGCGGTAGACCGCCTCCCAGATGTGGTGGCCGTTCTCGCCGCAGCGCAGATCGACAAACAATGTGCAGCGCGCTCCCTGCGCGAAACCGTCCAGAAATGTCAAAAGCTCCTCCGACGGCATATTTTCCACAGTCTCTCCGTACTTCACGGCGGTCTTAAAATTAAACAGTGAGCGGTCCTCGAACGAGATGACCGCGTCCGCGACAGCCTCGTCTATCATGCCCGTTCCCGAGCCGTAGCCAGAGGGCACATTGAGGCGCACGAACTCGCCGACGGCTTTTCCGAGAGTCATGCCCACGTCCTCGCAGACGAGGTGATTAAGCTCGAAGGCGTCAAAATTCATGCTGATCGAGATATTCAGCCCCGCTCTCCACGCGATATGCTCGATCATGTGGTTGAGGAACGGCAGCGGCGTTTTTATCCGCTTTCTGTAATTCGGAACAAGCTCGCCCTTTTCGATTTTGACGATTATCACCGTCTCGGTCGATTTTCTGGTAACGGTAATTGTATTTTTCATAATATCACCCCAAAAATTTATTTTCTTTCTTTGACGGCAAGGCCGTGGGTGTCAAAGCCCTCGACCGTCGCGATCCTGTAAGCGTAGTCGCGGACACGCTCAAAGCCCTCGCGGCTGGCGTAGCCGACGGACGAGCGCTTTAAAAAGTCAAGCACCGACACGCTCGAATACGTTTTCGCGAACTGGCCCGTCGGCAGTATAGCGTTGGGGCCCAGCACAAAGTTGCATAGCGTCACAGGCGTATAGTCGCCCAGAAGTATCTCGCCCGCGTTCTTGATCTTGGGCAGAACTGTGAACGGCTCCTTTGTCATGACCTCCATATGCTCGGGCGCGTACTCGTTGACAAAATCAATGCTCTCCTCAAGACTGCCGGTTATGATCGCTCCGCCGTAGGTGTTAAAGTTTATCGTCACGAACTCGCGGCGCTTGTCCGAGATCTTTTCAAGCTGCCGTTCCACGATCTTCACCGCCTTATGCACCAGTTCCTCGCTGTTCGTAACCAGCAGCGCCGCCGAGTCGGGGCCGTGCTCCGCCTCGATCATCCAGTCGAGGGCGACCTTTTCGGGGTCGGCGTTCTCATCGGCGAGGATTATGCACTCGCTCGGTCCCGCGGGAAGTCCGGAGTCTATGTAATTCGCCAACACGCGCTTCGCCGCCGTAGCGTAAGCGTTGCCGGGGCCGATTATCTTGTGGCACTTGGGAATGGTCTCGGTTCCGTAGGCTACAGCGGCCACGGCCTGGATGCCTCCAACCTTATATATCTCGGAAACGCCGATTATCTTGGCGGCTGCCAGTATCGCGTCGTCAACGTTGCCCTGCTCGTTCGGAGGGGTCACGACCACTATTTTTTCAACTCCCGCAACGACCGCGGGAGTGGCCAGCATGCACAGAACCGACGGAAAGCTTCCCTTGCCGCGGGGAACATACAGGCAGACATCAACGATAGGCGTGGTTTTCTCTCCCACCATAAGTCCCTTATCGACCTCGGTGAACCACATTTCCTCGGGCATCTGCTTTGAATGGAAGTCGCGTATGTTGCCTATGGCGTAAGCCAAAGCCTCACGCGTTTTTTCGTCAAGACGGTTATAGCCTTCCTCAATTTCCTCGGGCTTCACCTTCATACGGTCGGCGGTGAGCTTAACGCGGTCAAACTTTTCGGTATACTCAAGCACGGCCTCGTCGCCGCGCTTCCTGATGTCGTCGGAAACCTCCTTGGCTACCTTCATCTGTTCGGTGATGTCAAGCTCGGCCCGCTTCATTATGAAGTCCTTCTTTTCGGGCGTTAATTCCGATAATTTGTAAATATTCATATAAATCTCCTTAAACACATATTTTATGCTATAATACACAGCAATGCTATTATATAACAAAAAAGCCCAAAGTTCAAGGGCTTTTTGATAATTTATTCTATATTCCCGCGGCGGCCTATTCAACAGGCCTTGAAGTCAGCCGCTCAAAAGCGATCCGCTCCCACTTGCTCCCCGGCCTGCCGTAGTTGGCGTATGGGTGGATCGAGATCCCGCCGCGCGGCGTGAACCTGCCGAAAACCTCGATATATTTCGGATCCATGAGCTCGATCAGATCCTTCATGATCGTGTTCACGCAGTCCTCGTGAAAGTCGCCGTGGTTCCTGAAGCTGAACAGATACAGCTTGAGCGACTTGCTCTCGACCATTTTAACGTCCGGGACGTAAGAAATTATTATCTCCGCAAAATCGGGCTGGCCGGTTATCGGGCACAGCGACGTGAACTCGGGGCAGTTAAAGCGCACCCAATAATCATTATCCCTGTGCTTGTTCTCGAAGGTTTCCAGAACCTCGGGAGCGTAGTCCGATCTGTACTCGGTCTTTCCGCCGCCGAGCAGCGTCAAATTCTCGTTTTCTCTGTTCATGACAGGCCCTCCAATCCGTTCGCCTCAAACGCGGCTTTTCGGTCGCGGCAGGTGCCGCACACGCCGCACGGCTCGTCTCCGCCCTCATAGCAGCTCCACGTCATTTCGTAAGGAACACCGAGCTTCACGCCGATCGCGACGACCTCGCTCTTGGTTATGCCGACAAACGGCGCGCGTATTTTTACCTTCCTGCCGGTTCCCTCGTAAACCGCCGCGTTCATCGCGGCGTTAAAAGCCTCGCTGCAGTCGGGATAGGCGCTGCCCGCCGCGTCGTCGCTGTGCGCGCCGTAGAGGATCTCGTCCGCGCCCAGGCTCACCGCGTATGCCGCAGCCGACGCGAGAAACAGGCCGTTCCGAAACGGAACATAGGTCGAAACCGGCGCGCCGCCCGTCTTGCTTATCTGTTCCGCGTAGCTCTCTTTCGGGATTTCAGCGTCAGCGTTTTTGCTGAGCAGCGAGCAGTCGCTGAACTTAAACATATCGGTCAGATCAAGCTCGAGCCGCCGCACACCGTAGTATTCCGCGATATTCCGCGCCGCCTCGATCTCCTTTGAATGTTTCTGCCCGTAATATATCGAAAGCGCGGTCACATTTTCCGCGCCGTACTCGCTGACCGCCATGGCGAGGGCGGTCGTGCTGTCCACTCCGCCGCTTGACAAAACCAATGCTTTTTTGCTCATATTTCTCTCCGTTCCGTGAATTTATCCCATTATCCGCTCGACCAGACTCTCGTCGGTCTCGAATTTTCCGCGAAGGGTGCGCGTCCGCGTCTTTGCCGAGGGCTTGCTTATGCCCCTCGCGGTCATGCAGCTATGGCTGGCGTCGATTATGACGGCCACATCCGGGCTTCCGGTTATCACCTGCATGATCTCGGCAATATCCGCTCCGATACGCTCCTGTATCTGAAGACGCTTTGACACCATGTCCGCTATTCTGGCGATCTTGCTGAGGCCGATAACCTTACCGCGCGGAATATACGCGACCGAGACGGTCATGTTGTACATAAGCGCCATGTGGTGCTCGCAGTAGCTGAACACCTCAATATCCTTAACCATTACCATATCGTTTGTGCTATGATATGAATCGGGATCGTCCTCAAAGGTTTTGTTGAACATCTCGGCTATTTCCGCGTTGGTATAGTTCATTCCCTCAAAGACCTCGGCGTACATCCCCGCAACGCGCTTGGGCGTGTCGATCAGCCCCTCGCGTTCGGGGTCGTCGCCCAAGGCCTTGAGTATTCCCCGAATATGTTTTTCAATGGCTTTTGTGTCTATCATTAAACACCTCTCCTGTCAGGCTCCCAGATCACCTTGTGAAGCTGAATTTGCAAGTTAACTCCGTTCATGCAGTGTTCCTTCATGAACTCAACTATCCGTTTAGGTTCGATCGCGCCGAACACAGGGCTTATATAAACCCCGCAGCGTCCGATGAGGCCGTATGTTTTTATAATATCCAGCGCGCGGTTCAGATCCTCCTCGCTGCCCGAAACGAACTTAACGCAGTCGCCGCTCCCGAGAAGCTCGAAATTTCCGACTATCATCTTATCTTCCATACCGCTCGACGGCAGCTTATAATCCATAGTAAAGCAGTCGGGTCTTACGCCGCTTACGCAAAACTCGTCAAGCGCCACGGCGCCGTTGGTCTCGACCTCAACGCTTAGACCGAGCTCTTTCAAGGCCGCCGTCAGGCCGCCTATTCCGGGCCGGAGCAGCGGCTCGCCGCCGGTCAGAGTAACATTTTTAACTCCGGTCGATCTCACATATTTGCAGATCTCATCCGCTGTCAGCATCTCCGCCGCCGCGGAGGCGTCATTTGCCCACGCGGTGTCGCAGTATGAACAGCGCAGATCACAGCCGCGGAACCTTATAAACACCGCAAGCTGGCCCGCCCGTCTGCCCTCGCCGTTAATGCTGACGAACTTCTCACAGACCGGGAATTTTTCGATCTTATTCACTGTACTCGGCATACGCGTCATCCGATTCATAAACTCTCACCTTGCTCGGATCAAGCCCGTCATCCTTGAGCCTGTCAAAAATATACTTGGCAAAATTTTCAGCCGTGGGTCTGAAATCAACGTCTTTAAGCTCGAAACTCTCTTCCTCAAGCATAAGCAGAGTGCTGCTGCGGAGAGTGTCCCGCTCAACGATGAGTTTGTGATCAAATTCATCGGCAATGCGGTTAAGCGCAGGCTTGATTTCTCCGAAATCCATAACCATACCTTTGCTTCCTCCGTCTTCGATCAGACTCTCCGAACCGAAATAAGCGCGGATCCTCCAACGGTGTCCGTGAATGTTCGAACATTTCCCCGGATGTCCGAGCAAAAAATGAGCCGCGTCAAAATGAGCCTCACAAGCGATAGTGTACATAAACTCTCCTCCTTATGCAGTTATCAATTATCGAATATAAACTTGTCTTTGTTGCGCTTTTTAAATTCAACGTATATTTTATCGGCCAGGTCATCGTCAACGACCTGACTTAAGCAGTCCTCGCTGTTTTCATCCTTGTCGATCTTAAACATGGCGATCTCCGTTACTTCTTCCTCCTCATCGTCATATGGAATACATACGATGTAATCGTCATCCCCGAGGCGCACGGTGTCAAGATGCTCAAACGGCACCGTCTCTCCCGTTTCATAATCGATAAGATCGATCACATACGGATTTTCCTCTCCGTAATTTACATTTTCACTCATAATTACTCTCCTTTATACGGTCCCGTCCGACGAGCGGGCGTCAGACCGGCTTATTTTTTGCTGTCAAGATATGACTCAAGTATTATCGCGGCCGATATGCTGTCGACAGCAGCCTTGCGCTTTTTGCCGCGCACGTTTGTAACGTTCATCAGCCTGTGGGCCGAAACCGTCGTAAGCCTCTCATCCCACAAAATCACCGGAAGTCCGGATAATTCGCGGATCTTCTCCGCCAGTTCCTCCGTTCGCGCCGCCCTGATGCCGGGCGTTCCGTCCATATTTTTGGGATATCCCAAAACGATCTCTCCCGCTCCGTGTTCCTCCGCGAGAGCCGCCGCGCGGGCTGCAACCTTGCCGATACTGCCCGATTGAAGGCACGGAAGCGTCGCCGCGCCAAAGCCAAGCTCGTCCGATACGGCGAAACCCGTGCGGCTGTCACCGAAATCTATTCCCAATGATCTCACGGTCCCATCGCCTCCCGCCGCGCATTTTTATATATAATACCATGTTCTTCCGAAAAAAACAAGGGTTTTTAAAAAAATCGCCCTATATTTCTTTAAAGCTCATATTATAAATCTGTCCGGCGGCGGTTCAAGAGGCGAATATTCCTTGATCTTTTTCAGAGGCTCGGGTTCGCGCGGGCCTATCGGGTCGAGCATAAGAAAATATTTCAGCTCGTCGTAAAGGTGATCCTCCTGTCTTGTGTCAACATCCTCGGGGCTGATCTCGTCATACTTGAGCTTTGGCAGCGTCCTTATCATAACCGGACACCTATCTTTAAAAAAATATATCATCGGCAGTCCCTCGCCGTCAAAGGCCAGCCGGTAATGCACCTGCATTTTGCCCGCCAGACGGTTGTTGTTCCCTTTTTCAAAATAAACGCCGCGCCTCTCCATCATCTCCGCTATGCTGCCCTCGCTGCCGCCGGTCGCGTTCCATATGGCAGGATCTGCGACGCCGGTTATCTTTATCTCCGCCTCGCGTTCTTCGCGCTCAAGCTCATAGATTTTGTCGGCAATTTTTTGCGCCGTCCATTTTACGCCCGTGTCGGGTTTGCCGGAGCAGCCGTAAAGTTCGCGGTAGTTATACGCCCTGCCGTCGTTGTCCACCGCGTACCACGATACCGCGAAAGGCTTTGAATATCCGAAATCAAAGGCGCGGAATCTGCGCCATTCTTTCGGGATCTCAAACGGCTCTATCACATGACTGAACCTACGCGTCCTGTAGCCCTTCGGATCGTTCCGCCACTCATTGAACACCTGGCCGTCAAATATCTCCCACTCGCCGTAAAGCAGCGCGCGCCTCTCGTTTTCGGGAAGCTGCTCAAGGCGACGTATATACGCTCCGTCCGATTTCATCAGAAACTTGTTGTCCTGGACGAATGACGGTATGAACAGCCGCTTTGTGCCGAATTCGGTCGTCCGCACCTTTCCCGGTTCGGCTCCGTCTATGAAGCGCTCCTTGACCCAGTTGTGGCCGATGCCGCCCGGGTTGGTGCTCGATTTTATCTGTTTGGGATATCCGTTGGTACCGCGGACGCGCGACAGCAGATAAGTGTACTGCGTCTCGGTAAAATGAGTCAGCTCATCGAAGCGCGCCACGTCATACTCCGCGCCCTGGTACCTCAGCACGTCGCTCTCCGCGGCGCAAAAACCGAACTCTATAACCGAACCGTTGCGAAAAAGCCATTTCCTGTCGGAGCTTCGGTAACGGCAAGCCTCCTTCGGATATATAAGCAGCGCGTTCATTATCAATGAATGTTCAAGCTCCGGAAAAGTGCGGCGCAGCACCAACTGACGGCTGCCCGGATATTTCAGCGCGAACAGCAGCGCGTCAACAAGCTGACCGTATGACTTCCCGCCGCCCGCCGCGCCTCCGAACAGGACCTCGTCCGCATCCGCGGTGATAAAATCAAGCTGGGTCTTCGTTATCTCAAGCTTAAGCTTTGCATCCATTACGTCTCTCCTTTATAAAACTAAACGATCTTTATCTCCACTTCAAGCTTACCGCCCTCTGTTTTGTCGGCGATCGCCTCCGGCAGCCCCAACAGGCTCAGCACCTCTTTGGCGGACGAGAGCTCGATCCGCTTGTCGCCGCATTCGACCAGCTCGCAGAGCTTGCTCAAGGCCTTTTCGGACCGGTTCTCGTCCGGCTTCTGCGGAACAGTCTCAGTGAGTTTTTTCCTCGCGTTATTTTCAGGCATTGCCGTCACCGCTCACCGTCTGGCCCACAAGTTTTTCCGCCGCCCTGTCAAGTATGCGGAAACATTGCCTGCGGCTGTAGAACACCACAAATTCCATAGCTGTCCAGCTTGTGCCTTTTAAGTATTTCTCGGTCAGCACCGTGATCTCCTCACTGTCAAGCAGCTCGCGGAGACGCTCCCAGTCCCGCATCATATTGTCAAACTTTTCACGGGACTCTCTGATCTTTTCCCGGTAGCGTTCAACGTTTGACAGCGCATCACCGTATGTAACGCCCTTTAAATTCCCCGCCGCCTCATCAGCCAGGCCCACGCGGTTCAGATCCGCGATAAGCTCGCTGTAAAGATCAATTTTTGCCTTCATTTCCTTCTTTGCCACAGGCAGCAGCCTGAGCCATTTTTTCACCTGTGACGCGTTTTCAAATTTCATATAAAGATTCTCCTTTCATTTTACTAATATTCCTGCTATCTTATAATATAATCGAGAATCAATACTCCTCGGAGTCGATCTCGTAATAGCTGTGGCAGCATTCCATGTTGCAGAACAAACCGTCAAAGCTTTTGACATGTCCCTCTCGGGAGCGGACAATATCGCTCCCGCAGAACAAGCACACGCCTATCGGCCTCGTGTACGGGAGTTCCGCACGGGTGTAACCGTGACGCTCAACAAAATCAATATCGGGATGAGTCATTTTTTCACTTCCGTTTCTTTGACACGATTAACAAAAAACTTGATATATCAAAAAACAATTGAACAGAATTATTGGAGTTGATATTTACATTATACAACAAATTTTTTGTTTGTCAAGTATTAATTTAACATTTTTTTCAATATTTTTACCGTATTTTGTGTTTTTCCATGTCGCTCCCCATATATTTTCGGGTATAAAATATACCAAATTTTTTATTTTTACTCTTGATTTATTCCGAAAAATGTGTTATATTATGTTTGGAGGTGTCAAAACATGGCCAACAAGAACATAAGCGACAGACTGAAACACGCCCGTCTAAGCAGCGGGCTCAGCCAGAAGGACGTTTACGAAAAGCTTAAAATAAAGCAGTCGCGGTTCAGTTCCTGGGAAACCGGAAACGCCGAACCCGAGATCCGTATTTTTCTCGAGTTGTGCCGCATCTACGGAATCGATGATATATATGAGTATTTTTGCGGGTCCGGCACGAGCCGCAGTAAATCCGCGCTTTCGGCCGAACTGAGCCTCGCTGTCAGCAAATTGAAAGAGCTTCACCGTGATGACGCCGCGTTCCGCAGAGTCATGAACTGCCTCGACTTTGAATACGCCGAACATCTGACCCAAAAGGCCCGCCGCTATGAGTTCGGCACGATCCCCGTGCCTGTCTATATGCAGCCCGCCGCGGCAGGCCTCGGCAACTACATAACCGACGATGACGCCGAGATCATGTCGATAGCCGCTCCGCCGGATACCGATGCCGGCATCCGCATTTCGGGCGACAGTATGGAGCCCGAGATATGCGACGGTGAGATCGTCTGCATCAAGTACATGCCGTACGTTTCGCCCGGCGACATCGGAATTTTCGTGTACCGCGGCGAGGCCTACTGCAAAAAGCTCGATATAATCGACGGCAAACCGTGTCTGGTTTCAATCAACCCGAAGTATCTTCCGATACCGATCAACGAAAACGAGGAGATACGCACCGTTGGCAAGGTTCTGCTTTAAGAGATTTCCGTTGCCTTGTGAAGCGTTTTGCCCGGAGCCCCTGCGGCCGACTCTGTCTGCCGCGGCAGGGCTTTTTCACTGCCCGCGTTTATAACCGCGGCGCCTTTTGCCTCAAATTCCGTCTTCATGTTTTTGATCCCCTCGATCAGTTTTTCCTTGCCGTCTATGTGCATGGCCTCCAGCATCAGGATAGCCGCATCCGCTCTTGAAGGGTCAAAAACGCCCATCTGCCAGAGCTCGGTCATCGTCTGATTGTGAGCGATTTGGCTGTAGGGGTTATTCTTTTCGGCGCTTACGCTGATATCGAACTCGGCGCGATGATAGTCGGTTCCAAGATCCTTTTTGGAAAGCGTCACATACTCGCTCTTGCCGTTATCGCACGTGATCCTGTAGGAATGCGGATCGGTATAGAACTGACGTATCAGCTCAACGCAAAAATATACCACGTCTCGGAACGCGTCATAGCCCGTCACAAGCATATCGCGCGCAAGCTTTTCTCCCGCCTGCTGAAGCGCAACGATCGCCGAGTAAGCCGTAACCCCGCCGTGGGTGTCGCCCTGCTGGAAGTCGCGGTTGCCCGCGATCTCTTTAAGCTCCTGGATCTTATTCTGGCGGTGCTGGATTATAAATCCGTGCATGGGCTTGGCCTGGAGCTCGCGTATGTTCTCGTCGCTCACCGAGCCTGCGACATGGATAACGTCGCGGCTCACGTCGGAAAGCTCATATTCGTTGATCCCGCCGTTATCCTTGACCATGAACCTTATCTTGCCCGAGATGAGCGCGTTCTTCGAGATAAGGCTGTCGAGCTTGTCTATGTAGAGCTGCGGATTTTTTACTATATCGACAAAGCCGAATCCCACCGGACTGTCCTCATCGGGATAGAGCACATCGAGCACAAACGGATACATGCCGTGATCGTAAAGACCTTTGTCTCCCATATCTTCCGAGGCCTCAAGAATAAAATTATCCGTAAATTTTATAAGCTCCACGGTCTGTCGCCCGCAGGCACGGCGCTTATAATAACAATCCACAACCAGTGTTTTGTCGCGCAGCAGATCCCGCGAAGCGGTGTTCTGCATGTCGTCATACGTCAGGATGTCCATGGCGCTGCCGCCGCTGAACTTATCGGCTAAATGCGGGTAACGGCGTTTAAGATCCTCATTGTCGATCAGAGCTGTCAGAAACAGAAATCTGCTGTCCTGGATATCTATCACTCCCGGCTCCCAAAACAGATTTAAAAGATCTATCCGCTTGATGTCGATATCCCCGTGTCCGCCGCCCAAGTTCGGATTATAGAACACTCCATAGCATGATGCTCCGTTTTTGAGCTTGTACCACCACGCGCGGCTGTATGTTCGTCTGAAATCGCACAAGTCAAGCTGCATCGGCAATATCTTGGTGAGCTTCTCGGCCGCCTCGCTGTCAAGCTCGTCGCGCTCCAGAATGTTTGCCTCGGGATAGTTGTCCATAGCGTCGGCGTGCTTGTTGGCGATAACGTTAAACAAATACGGTGTCGAAGGCTCGGGGATCGCCGCGTCGGGATCGCTTCCGTATCTGCTTTTGTACCATCTGTTGTTGTCGATTATCCTGCGGTCGAATAGCTGTTTATGTTCCTTATATAATTTGAAGCTGTCCTGCACCTTCCCGAAAAACTCGGGGCTTATCTTTCCGTTATAATTATCGATTTTCATAATTTAATTTCCTCCTTTTAGTTCGTCTATCTCAGCCAGTATGTCGCGCCCGTTTACAAGGACTTTGCCGCCGCTGAGCCACAGCTCGCCGCTGTCCGTAAATGCGATTATGCCGTTTCCGCCCACAATGTTCAGCGTAGCCGATCCGTCCTCTTTTTTAATAAGGAAGCTGCCGTGTGAATATCTCACGCCGTTTATCGTGTGCTCGTCGGTCCCGTCGCCCGAGCCGAGCACCATGTAGGCCGTGCCGTCGTCGCCCACCGACATTCCGATCTTCTGGCTGCGTCCTTCCTCGGTGTCGCGCATGATCTTTATTCCCTGCGAGTCCATCATGGCGAAAACTCCGCCCTCCAGCGCCTCGTATGAAAGGCTGTCGGTTCCCACGATCGTGGATGAGTAGATCTCAGAGCCGTCGATTTTTCCGGTGAAAACCGCGTTTCCAAAGCTGTTTATGCTGACCGTGGGCTCACCCTGCGAGTTGCACAGCACAAATCTGAAAATATCCTTCTCCTTGTCATACTCTGCGGTGAAACGGTTGAATTCGCCGTCATCGATCTTGATCGAGTTTCCGCTGATGCTCATGTTTCCGCTTTCGCTTTTGAGCACGACCAGATCAGTGTCAACCGTTCCCGCTCTGAGTTTGTCCGCGCTCAGGCTCCCTACCTGAGCGTTGCTGATCCTGGCGCTCGTGGTGTCAATATTCTCGGCCTTGACGCTTGAGGCCTCGATCACATTGCCCGAGTCGAGATTGTCAAGAATATACGCAAGCTCGTCGATCAGCGCTGTCCCCCACTTTTTTATCGCGCCGAGATCCCTCGCGGTATCGCCCGTGAGCCGCGCCGGAACGGGGGTTGTTAGGTTTGGCATAAAAATGCCTCCTTTCTATTAAAATTGAAATTTAAACAGTGCAATAATTACCCTGTGTCTTAATTGTAATAGACAGAAAGTGCCATGTGGTGCCAACGTAGGGAATAGGGATTAGGGAATAGAGAATAGGACGGGCGGCCGGGGTCGTCCGCCCCTACGGCCAAAGTGCGCAAAACGTCGTAGGGGCGGATATTATCCGCCCGCCCGCCTCGCCCTCCGGGGAGGGAGTAATCAGCAAGCTTGCTTGCGGGTTCAAAGCGAACTTTGAAAATCGCTTGCGATTTTCACCAAGCGCTTCCTTTGAGGTGGATTTCCGCCGTAGGCGGAAAGACGGAGAGGGAGGCGAACCAACGTGTGTCCCAGTCCCTATTTTTACTTTTTAATAACAAATTACAAATTTTTCTTGACTTTGATGAATGCTTGAACTATAATAATTTGGTATGCTGTGATAATTATGTGTAAAGGAGGCGCGGCGATGCGGCGGAACGGATATTTAGCGGTTTTTGTTTCATGCTTTATTTTGATTTCCGGCCTGCTTTCGCCGGTTTCGCGGGCTGCGCTTTTGAGCCGCGCTCCCGCTCCCGAACAGACCGGGCTCAGCGGGACAGGCCTTGCCCCGGCTATGCCTCCCAACATGGAAAACAGCGGCGCCAAAACCGCCTTTTCTTCGGGCGGAGTGTCGGCCGACGGCGAGTTCAGAGAGGACTCCGCTGCCGCGTCGGGAGGAACATTAAACAGCGTTTTGATCATTATCGCGCTTCTTTTGGCCGCGGCGGGCGCGAACGTCGCCGCAGTCCGTTCAAAGCGCAGCGAGGTCATGCTTTGCTAAACGCGCGTTGATCACGAAAAAATAATTAACCCAATATAACACATAAAAATTTAAAGGAGGAAACAGATTTGTCCAGAAGCTTAGTTAAATTTGCCGCTATAATTCTGGTTATCGCGGCGCTCCTGTATGTCGGAGTGTACGGTCTGGATTTCACGGACAAGTACAGAATTCCCGGCGTTATGGACAGCGACGGCATCACCCAGGGCCTTGACCTTAAAGGCGGTACCGTTATTGTGTTCCGGGCGGCGACAACAGACCCGTCCGAGGAGGATATGGATAACGTAGTGAACCTTCTGCGCAGACGTCTTGACTTCCAGGGCTACACCGAGGCAAGCGTTACTATGCAGGGTTCAAACAAGGTAAGAGTCGAGATCCCCGATGTTCAGGATTCCGACACAGCGGTCGAGACGCTCGGCGCCACCGCGCAGCTCGAGTTCAAAGACGCCAACGGAAACACGATCATGACCGGCAGCGAGGTTACGAACGCCTCGTCAGAATACGGTCAGACCGAGCAGGGTATCTCAAGGAATTCGTACTACATCAGCATGGAGTTCACTCCCGAGGGTCAGCAAAAGTTCTCGGAGGCCACAAGAACCGCGGCCGCCGCGAAATCGAGCAACATGAACTACATCACGATTGAGATGGACGGCAACGTCCTCACGGCTCCCAGAGTTAACGAGCAGATCGACAGCGACTCATGTATCATCACGGGCGAGTTCACAGCCGACGAGGCCAGCGCTCTCGCCGCCAACATCAAGTCGGGCCAGCTCCCCTTCTCTCTCGCGGTTGACGAGGTTAAGGTTGTCAGCGCCACGCTTGGTGAGGAAGCGCTTTCAAAGGCGATCACAGCGGGTATCATAGGTCTTATCCTTGTGCTGCTGTTCATGCTCCTCATTTACCGCCTGCAGGGACTTATGGCGGACTTCGCTCTCATGTTCTATGTAGCGGTCGTCCTAATTCTGCTGGCTAACTTCCACATCAACATCACACTGCCCGGCATTGCGGGTATCATACTTGCGATAGGTATGGCGGTTGACGCGAACGTCGTTATCTTCGAGCGCGTCAAGGAAGAGCTCAAGCTCGGCAAGACGGTAAGAAGCGCCGTTGACGCCGGCTTCCACAGAGCCCTCTCCGCGGTTATCGACTCGAACGTCACCACGATCATTTCGGCGGTCATCCTTTGGTGGCTCGGAACCGGAACGATCAAGGGCTTCGGTATCACACTGTTCATGGGTATCGTTGTTTCGATGATATCCGCGATATTCGTTACCAGATTTTTGCTTAAACAGATGATCGGAATGAATGTTAAAAACCCTTGGCTTTACGGCCTTAACAAATCAAAAACAGGCTCTGAAAGCGTGAAAGGAGGTAAAGCGTAATGTTTGATATAGTACAGAAAAAATGGATTTTCTTTGGCATTTCACTCGCTTTATGCTTGATCAGTATTGTTTCACTGATTTTCAGAGGATTTAACCTCGACACCGACTTCTCGGGCGGTATTGCTCTTACCTATGAGGTCAAAGGCGATGACTTTTCGACCGAGGATATGAGCGCGCTCGTCAGCGAGGCCCTCGGCGCCGGCAAGGCCGCGTCGTCGGTACAGAAATCGGGCAGCGACGTTATCATCAAGGTCGGATATGACAAAGACATCACCGACGAGGAGAGAACCGAGTTCTCGAACACAGTCAGAGACAGCATAACGACCGCACTTGAGGGCAAATTCGGCGCTCCGGTCGTTGACAGCGCGGCAGCCGCCGAGGCGACTGCGGCTCCCGATGAGACGGCGGCCACCGAGGCCACAGCAGACCCCGCGGCTTCAACCGATCCCGCCGCTGCGGAGGCAGCAGCCACCGAGGCTCCCGCGGCTAACGCGGACGGCGAGCTCACAAGCGGCGTAAGACTCAAGAGCATGGATGACATTTCACCCTCGTCCGGCCGCGAGCTGGCGAGAAGCGCTCTGTGGATGTCGCTGCTGGCATGCGCCGCGATCCTGCTCTATGTAACGTTCAGATTTGAGTTCACATCGGGCTGTGTTGCGATCATCGCGCTTATCCACGACGTTCTGATCCTGCTCGGCGTTTATTCGATCCTTCAGATCTCGGTCAACATCAACTTCATAGCGGCCGTGCTCACGGTTCTGGGTTACTCGATCAACAACACGATCGTTATCATGGACAGAATTCGCGAGAACACGCGCAACTCGAGAAAAGAGACTTACGGCGAGATCGCCAACAACAGTATCTGGCAGACCATGACGCGCTCGATCAACACGACGATCACCACGCTGCTCACGATCGGTATGGTATTCATCATCGGCGTTGCGTCGATCAAGGCCTTCGCGCTGCCGATCATCATCGGTATCGTTGTCGGTTTCTTCTCCTCGGTATTCATCACCGGTCCTCTGTGGGCGACATGGAGAGACTCGGCCGTGAACGCCAAGAGAGCAGCCGCCGGCCAAGGCAAAAAGAAAAAATAATATTTGAGTTTCACGAAAAAGGCCCGCTATGCTTAACGCATAGTGGGCCTTTCGCCGATTATCGGGACTTTTTTCAAAACTTAAAATCATACGCCAGATTGGACGTTCGCTCCCCGCTTTTTATATCTTGTATCGCGTCCTGTATTTCCGCGTATTCTGCCGTATCTGTTATTTGCGTCCACTTGCACTTTGTAAATTTCGAGTATTTTTTGTCCTCTTTCGATATTTTACCTAAAATATTGCTGTCAATGGGGCAATGCGCTCCCTTAAGACCATTATATCCGCTTAAAACATTCTTTATGCCTAATTCGTTTCTGAAAGCGTAAACGCAGACATAGTATTTTACCGCCATGTTAAACAGCTTTTGGAAACGACCGAAATTAAATTCATCCTTAAATTCTTTTATCCTGTCCAAGGCTTTGCCGCGGAATATTTCATCAAGTTTGTCAACATATTCCTGCCGCTCAATATCTTTTGAATATATCAACATAACCTCCCGAAGCATGTCGCTCCCGCCCGACTTGTCCAAACCTACGCAGGAACACAAGGCCTCATCTCTTTTCCGTTTTCTTTCCTTCTCGCTTAACTTGTCGATCTTGTTGGGCTCATGCGTAACCGCGTCGCGCCATGCTTTTTTTAAACAGGCGAGCGAGACAAAACGTTTAGCATCTTCGGTTTTTTCGGGATCGCTTGAGAGCTCTGCCGCCTTTGTCAGATCGGCATAAGCATCGCTGCCAAGCATTTCGGCGAAACAGAATTTTATAATGTCATCACTTTCAATACCGCAAATTTTTTCCTTATCGGTTCCGAGGGCATTGAAATTTTCGTTCATTTAAAATCACACTCCGTAAATTTATTTAATAATTTTTGCAGAAAACACAGATCAATTATAATCCGGCACAATAATTCTGTCAATATGCGCAATATTTCGGACACTATTTTATCTCATGCCTTTCCGCTTGACAATTAAATTATATCACAAAAGGTATACAAAAAACTTCCATGCGCTTCATCTCCTTTTCGGTTTCGGTGCGGGAAGCTCCGCTTCGTATTCCGCTTCCTTAAGTTTTGAGTAAATCTCGCTTTCAAAGCGAAGATCCTCATATGCCTCCATGCTCATAACCACCATATCGCCAAATCCGTTTTTTGTTAAAAATACGGGCTGCTTTGTTTCGTATACGGTTTTGGAAATATCCGCAAAATTATTTCCGCTTAATCACTATTCGCTATTCGCTATTCGCTGATAACTAAAAAGAACAGCCCGATTGGGGGCTGTCCTGTTTTATGACGAGCATAACATAAGCCGAGTTCTGTATCAGATGATTATCTATCTTGGACGCGCGTCACCGCGCGCCTCCAGCCACCAATCTCCGAAGGCGCCGGGCCGGCTTAATCTTCGATTCAGGTGTTGCTCCGAGCGGGGTTTACATCAGCGGTAAGTCGCCAGACCGCCGGGTGAGCTCTTGCCTCGCCTTTCCACCCTTACAGCTATTAAAAATAACTGCGGTTTATTTCTGTTGCACTATCCTTGGAGTCGCCTCCACAAGCCGTTAGCTTGCGCTCTGCCCTATGGAGCTCGGACTTTCCTCACGCGTTACGCGCGCAATCATCAGTTATCCTCGTCGTCGCCGATCCCTACACTTGTTCGCTTTCGCGTTTCACGCGAAAGTCTCACCCGTTTCGGGTCGGCTCCTCTTTCCCGCGTCACAAATTTCTTCGCTTATCACAAAAGCCGCATGCGCCTTTTGCTCATCGCTGCGAATTTGTTCCTTCTTCCCAAAAACGCAAGCGTTTTCGGGAGCCCTGTCTGTGCTTCGTTGGCGCTTTTCGAGAATCTGCGGGCGGCCGGGTCGTCCGCCTCTCCCGGGGGAGAGGTGGATTTCCGCCAACGGCGGAAAGACGGAGAGGGGTGCTTGTATGTGGTTCCTCTCAACATAGTTATTAGTGATTAGGTTCCCCTCTCAGTCAGCTTCGCTGACAGCTCCCCCCAAGGGGAGCCTTCAGATGGGCGGCAGATTGCCGTCCGTCAGGCTCTCCTCCTTTTAAGGGGGAGAGCTGTCTGCGGCCGGAGCCGCGCAGCGGGTTCGCGGCACAATCGTATTCCGTTTCCACGGATAAACGAGGCCACAAATCATTAACGTAAACGAACTGCGGCCGGAGCAGACTGAGAGGGAGTAATATTCCTACATTCGCTCGCCTCCCTCTCCGTCGCCTTCGGCGCCACCTCTCCCTCCCCGGAGGGCGAGGCAAGCGGGCTTACGAAGGCGGCTGAGTGGGACCTACAGTATCCTTACCTTGATAACGCCGTCGAGGCTTTCGATCTCTTTTTTAACCTTGGGATCGATCTTATCGCTCACGTCATACATTGTGTAGGCGTAATCGCCGCGGCTCTTGTTGAGCATATGGTCGATATTGAGGTTGTCTTTGCCGGATATGATAACCGTTATTTTGTGTAGAATATTCGGGATATTCTTGTGCGCGACGGTTATGCGCTCGCCGGTTTTAGCGCCCATGTCGCAGGTCGGATAATTAACGCTGTTGTTGATGTTTCCGTTCTCCAGAAAGTCCTTGATCTCCTTAGAGGCCATGACCGCGCAGTTCTCCTCGCTCTCGGGAGTCGACGCGCCCAGATGCGGCATGCAGATCACCTTGTCGTGGTTCAAAAGCTCCGCCGTGGCGAAGTCGGTGATATAGCACGAAACCGTGCCGTCGTTCAGCGCGTCAATAACATCGCCCGTGTCAACCAGAGTGTCGCGCGAGAAGTTGAGCAGTCTCGCGCCCTTCTTCATTTTGCTGAACGCCTCGGAATCAAACATGCCCTTTGTTGAAGGCAGCGCCGGAACGTGGATCGTGATATAGTCGCACTTCGCGAGCAGGTCGTCAAGGTTCTCGGCCTTCTCTGCAAATCTCGTCAGGTTCCACGCCGAGTCGACCGAAAGATACGGGTCATATCCGATAACGTCCATTCCGAGGTGGTGCGCCGCGTTCGCGACCTGAACGCCGATGGCGCCGAGGCCGACAACGCCGAGAGTCTTGCCCTCGATCTCGGGGCCGACAAAGTTCGACTTGCCCTTCTCAACCAAAGCGCCCGCCTGATCGCCCTCGTCCTTCAAGGTCTTGGCCCAGTTAATTCCCTGAACGACCTTTCGCGACGAAAGCAGCAGCGCGCAGATAACCAGCTCCTTGACCGCGTTCGCGTTGGCGCCGGGGGTGTTGAACACCACAATGCCCTTTTCGCTGCACTTGTCAATGGGAATATTGTTGACGCCCGCTCCGGCTCTGGCGACCGCCTTGAGGCTGTCGGGCAGCTCCATGTCGTGCATCTTAAAGCTTCTCAAAATAATCCCGTCGGGGCTTTGGCACTCGTCCGAGACCTCATACTTGTCGCTCTTGAGCACTCCGAGTCCCTTTTTGGAAATCTTGTTAAGTGTCTGAATTTTATACATTATGAATTCTCCTTCTCAAACTTAGTCATAAAGTCAACCAGCGCCTTCACGCCCTCAACGGGCATCGCGTTGTAAATGCTGGCTCTCATTCCGCCGACCGTTCTGTGGCCCTTGAGATTCACAAAGCCCTGAGCCTTGGACTCGGCCACGAATTTGGCGTTGAGCTCGTCGCTGTCGGTGACGAACGGAACGTTCATCAGCGAGCGGTCCCTGGGAACGACCGTGCCCTTGAACATCTTCGAGTTGTCAAGGAAGTCATAGAGGATCTTCGCCTTCTCAACGTTTGTCTCGTGCATAACCTTAACGCCGCCCATGTTCTTTATCCACTCAAACACCAGACCGCAGATATAAATACCGTAGGTCGGCGGGGTGTTGAACATCGAACCGTTGTCGGCGTGCGTCTGATAGTTCAGCATCGTGGGCGTTATGTCAAGCGCGTTTCCGATCAGATCGTCGCGCACAACGACCACCGTCACGCCCGCAGGGCCCATGTTCTTCTGCGCTCCGGCGTAAACCAGACCGAATTTTGTGAAGTCGACTTCCTCGGAAAGGATGCAGGACGACATATCGGTAACGACCGTTCTGTCCCCGAAATCGGGCATCGTGTTGTAATGCGTGCCGTAGATCGTGTTGTTATATGTAATATGAACGTAGTCGGCGCCGTCAGTCAGCATGCTCTTGTCGACCTCGGGCAGATACGAGAACGTCTTGTCCGCGCTCGACGCGATCTCCTTCGCGTCAATGTAGCGCTTTGCCTCGGCCAGCGCCTTTTTCGCCCACTGGCCGGTCGTAACATAGTCCGCCTTTTTCGACTTTCCGCCGAGATTCATCGGGACCATTGCGAACTGCGTCGAGGCTCCGCCCTGCAAAAACAGGATCTTGTAGTTATCGGGAACGTTCATGATTTCGCGGAAGGTCGCCTCCGCCTTGTCGATAATTGCCTGATACTCGGGGCTTCTGTGGCTCATTTCCATAACGGACTGGCCGCTGCCGCCCATGTCAAGCATCTCTTCCTGCGCCTTCTTGAGTACCTCAACGGGAAGCATAGACGGACCCGCCGAGAAATTGAATACTCTGCTCATAAAAATATCTCCTCCAATAGTGTATAATTGTTTTATAAAAAACCTAACTTAAATATTATATAACTAAAACATAAAATCGTCAACCCGAATTTGTAAAAACTTTAACAAATATCCCCGCCCGAAATCCCCGCGGATTGGTAAAAGTTAAGGCGGAGCCGCCGCTCCGCCTCAGAGTATCAAAAAAGGGTTATTGATATAATAAAGCTGCGAGCTAAAAATAGCTCTGATTTGATCGCCGGACCCGCTTCCGTCATGCCACTCCCGGACGGCAAAGAAACTATTTTTGGCTCGCACAAACTGCATATTTTAAGGGGTTTTAGGGTACGAAGTCCCCTAATTCGCCCCACCGATTCGGTGGGGCGAACCCGCTCCAAGGAACGGTGTCGTTTTATTATTAATCATACATCGCTGTCGATAAATACCTCTCGCCGGTATCGGGCAGGAGCGCGACTATGGTCTTGCCTTTGTTCTCGGGACGCTTCGCAAGCTTCGCGGCCGCCCACAGCGCGGCGCCGCTTGATATGCCGACAAGCGCGCCCTCGGTCCTCGCAAACTGCTTGCCCGTCTTGAAGGCGTCCTCGTTCTTGACGGGAATGATCTCGTCATAAACTCTTGTGTCAAGAGTGTCGGGCACAAAGCCCGCGCCTATGCCCTGAATTTTGTGAGGGCCGCTCTTACCCTCGGAAAGCACCGGAGACGATGCGGGCTCGACCGCGATGATCTTTACGCCGGGGTTTTTGGATTTTAAGTATTTTCCGACGCCCGAAACCGTGCCGCCGGTTCCGACGCCCGCAACAAAAATATCTATTTCGCCGTCTGTATCGTTCCAGATCTCGGGACCGGTCGACGCCAGATGACAAGCGGGATTTGCCGGGTTCACAAACTGGCCCGGTATAAAGCTGTCGGGGATCTCGGCATGAAGCTCATCGGCTTTCGCGATCGCGCCCGACATTCCTTTTGAGCCGTCGGTCAGTACCAGCTCCGCGCCGTACGCCTTGAGCAAATTTCTGCGCTCAACGCTCATGGTATCGGGCATGGTTATAATTATTCTGTAGCCTCTTGCCGCCGCGACCGACGCCAAGCCGATACCGGTATTGCCCGAGGTAGGCTCGATTATAACCGAACCGGGCTTGAGCGCGCCGCTCTTCTCCGCGTCGTCGATCATTGCCGCGGCAATTCTGTCTTTTACCGAGCCCGCGGGATTAAAAAACTCAAGCTTGCCCAGGATCTTCGCGTCAAGCCCGTTGGCGACCGCGAACCTTTTAAGCTCAAGCAGGGGTGTGCCCCCGATAAGCTCTGTGATCTCCGAATATACTTTTGCCATAAAACATTACCTCTTTTCTTTAAAATATATATAACCTACGTGTTTACTATGTAATAATACACCAAAACAAAAGTTTTGTCAATAGATATATTAAAAAATTTTAATTAAGCAGCCTCCCGCAACGGGAGGCTGATAGGTCCGTAAATTAAAATTACCGTTTGATAACGTCAACGTAAGGCGCGAGGCTGCCGTTTGACCAGAGATAACACCTCACGTCGTCATATTCATGTGAAAATTCAAGGGATATGTCACGCTTTGTTTCGCCGACCGGCACAAGCTCGGTCAGGACCTCGCTCACAATATCGTTTTCATACGCCGCGGCAACGAACAGAACTCCACTCTCATCGGACAAGTTCATGACCGAGGCCGCGACCGTCTTTCCGCTGACCGACGGCTCCGCAGCATAGAACACGCCGCCCGGGTTTTCGGTCGGACCCACCGGAGGCTCCGTCGGGGCGGGAGTGGGCGCCTCGCCGCTTGTCGCGGGATACTCGGTCTCATCGCCGACGTAGTTTTTCACTACGGACGATTGATAATCCTCAAGCATCTGTTTAAGCTCGGGCGCTATGTCGTGGCTGGTGTCGGGATTTTTGGTGTCGGTGGGCGTGTAATTGCTCAGATCAAATTTAATGTCGCCTCCGCCGCTTCTTCCTGCGTGGCTTTTGACGTCCGCTGCAACGCTCTCCGCGGGATCGGGATTTGAAGCGAGATCGACCTTTGTGTCAAAATTGCTGTATGTATTCTTACATATGTAAGCAGTTCCACTCTTTACATAAGTATTTTGCTTGGTGGTGACCGACGAGGGCACTTCCTCGTTTCTTGAAGACGCGTTATAAGCGTCAAAATCCTTGGTTCCGCTGTAGTATGTGACAGCTCCGCAGTCGATCATCAGGTTGTTATACGATTTTATAATTCCTCCGGCCTCTTTGCTGAAGGTTCCGTCGTCGTGGCCCTGCATTGATGAAAGCATGGGCGATTTCACGCCGCGGAAAACATTATTTTCCGCGAACACCGAGGCGCCCGAGGTCACACCGATGCCATAGCCGCTGTTGCCGTCGAAATAGTTGTTGTACATATGCACGTTTGAGTATCTGGTTCTGGGGTGGCGGGAATCGGAATGGTCAAACCAGTTATGATGGTATGTGAGATAGTCGGTTCCGTCGCCCGTGTCGCTCTTGCTGTCGGCCTGTATCAGCGAGCATTTTCCGCTGTCCCAGAAATGGTTGTATGAGAGCGTGCAGTATTTCGCGCCTTTCTTGATGTCAAGCGAGCCGTCGCCTTTTACCTTGTCGGTTACCTTGGGGTCGGTCTTGCCGTAATAAAAGTCGTTGTTGTGGACCCATATATTTTCATTCGAGCCGTTGATAGAAATTCCATCGTCGGTGAACAGCACGAGACCGAGATTTCTGATCTCGGTGTTTTTGTTGCCGTTCAGGTTAAGGCCGAACCATTTGAGCGTCGCGTCGTCGCCCACGCCCTCGAACGTGATGTTTTTTGACTCCTTTGACTCCAGAAACGCGGGCTTGCCGTCCGCAACGCTCAGATCATTTATTTTTGTGCCGTCGATCATGCCGATAAAGCGCACGATTAGCGGCCTCGAGTCCTTTCTGTAGGACTGAAGAATATTTCTAAGCCCGATGTATTCCTTGATTTTGCCGCCGTCCTTGATACCGAGTTTGACGGTGTTGACGTTCTCGTTTGTTATGTAGAGAATTTGCGCGTCGGCTTTCACCGTGCCGTCGTCATTATAGCCGCCCGAGGCGCTCTTGTTCGGCGAGTTTGACGAGAACGCGAAGCCCTCGCGCCTGTATGCCGAAACCGCAATGTTTTTCCGCTCGGCGGAGCCGCCCGCTGTCTCGACCTTTATGTCATACTCGCCCGCGGCGAGGCCCAAAGCGTCGGCGCGGTAATAGTTCCCGTAATATCTGATAAGCTCCTTGTCGATCGGCTGCAGCGGATAGTCCGCGTCAGACGATTTTTTGACATACACGTTATAGCCGTCCGCCGCCGCGGTGTTCGTCCACAAAACCGCGATCGACTCAAACCCGCCGCGGGCATCCGTGATCTCTAATCCGTCCGCCGCGCTTACCGCCGCCGCGGGAACCATCATGCAAAAAACAAGCAATACGCACAAAAAACGCCTCATGAAAAATACACCTTCTCAAAATTCTGATTATGTCTTAATTCTTATCAAAGCCCATTTCGGTTATAAAATTCTCAATATTGCGCCAGTTTTCCTTGACCTTGACCCAAAGCTCAAGATAAACCTTCTCGCCTAGGAACCGCTCTATGTCCTGCCGCGCCTGACGGCCTATGTCTTTGAGCTTGTCGCCCCTCTTGCCGATAATTATGCCCTTGTGGCTCTGCTTTTCGCAATAGATCACCGCCGAGATGTCATAGGTGCCGTTTTCGCGCTGCTTCATCTTCTCGATCTCGACCGCGATGCCGTGGGGTATCTCTTTGTTTAAAAGGCGCAGCGCCTTTTCGCGGATGAACTCGGCTACGATCTGACGCTCGGGCTGGTCGGTTATAACGTCGTCGGGAAAGAACTTCGGCCCGTCCTCCATCATGCCCTCGATGATCTCGAGCAGCTTGTCCACGTTTTCGCCTTTTTGGGCCGAGATCGGCACGATCGCGGCAAAGTCATAAATATGCTGCAGCCTGTCCAAAACCGGCAACAGATTGAGCCTCGGCATTGTGTCGATCTTGTTGACCGCGAGGATCACCGGCACGTCCGAGGTTTTAAGGCCGCCCAGAGCCTCCTTTTCCGCCTCAAGCTCGCTCTCGGAAATGCCCGCGTCGATCATATAGATAAGCGCGTCAATATCCTGAGTGGCGGAGTAGATATACCTTTCCATTCGCCTGCCCAGCTTGTTGTGGGGCTTGTGAATTCCGGGCGTGTCGATCAGCACAAGCTGACAGTCGTCGCTTGTGTGAACGCCGAGAATTTTTGTCCGCGTGGTCTGCGGCTTGCGCGAAACGATAGCAACCTTCTCGCCCACCAAGCGGTTGAGCAAGGTCGATTTGCCCGCGTTGGGCCTGCCGGTAATTGCAATAAATCCCGATTTCATAAATTCCTCCTCATTAAAGGCATGATTTTCCCGAATAGAACAGCGCAAGCGGCGATATTCCAAACGACGTATAAATCATTATAATGCCCTTATTCCCAGTCGATATCATCCATATCCACAAATTCAGGATCTTTTTCCGATTGCTCCAAACGGGCGCGTTCCGCTTCGGTTAATTTTGTAAAATCGGGATCCCATGCAAGAACCATTTTTTTAATGATCTCATACGCGAGATTCAAATCGCTTTCGGGCAAAATATCAAGCATTTCTGTAATTTCCGCTGTTTTTGTTGACATTATAATTCACCTCGCTTATAAATATTACCTCTGGGGCCAATGTCAAGTATTAATAAAATTTCTATCTCGTTATCTTTATCGTATCTGAACAAAACGCGGTATTTACCGACTCTGAGACGCATTGTTCCGTCTTTAGAGCCTTGCAGCGGCTTGATGTCTCCCAGCGGAGGCGTTTCTTTCAAGCCCTCAATAGCGGTTTTAATTCTTTTTTTGGTCGGACTGTCCATCGCGTTGATCGCCTTTACGGCAGATTTTTTAAACCGAACTTTCACAATTGTGTCCTCCTTATCGGCGGTTCAATTTTTATATTTTAAGCCGAAAACAAAAAGCGCCATGATCACAATATACGCCGCGGTGAGGTACCAATGTTTAAGCAGCGTCATTAATGCCGGCGCGAGCCGCGCGGCGTCGCCGAAAACGAACACCGCCACAATGACCGATCCGACAGCCGCGATAAGCACCGCCCCGGCCGCCGCGTCCTTGGCGAGCCGAGCGAGCTCCGAACGTTCGGACGAGACCAGATCAGCCGCGGCCTCAACCGCGGTGTTGACTGCCTCAAGGCCCATGACCAAGGCTATGACAAGCGCGAGGATCGCCGCCTCGATCCGAGTCGCGCCGTAGAGCGCGGCAAAAATCGCGACAGTCACTGCGGCGCAGATATGTATTCTGAAATTCCGTTCCCTCGCGGCGCAGGCGAAGATCCCCCTGCCCGCATAGCCGAAACTTTTGATAAGCGCCAACAAATTTTTCATCGCTCAAGCCCCATTTGGTCCAAAATCTCTTTCTGATAACCGAACATCTCATCCTCATCCTCGGGCGTCATGTGGTCGTATCCCAAAAGATGAAGCATCGAGTGCACCGTCAAAAATCCGACCTCGCGCTCAAACGAGTGGCCGTATTCCTCGGCCTGCTCGCGGGCGCGCTCAAGGGATATGACAATATCTCCCAGCACTATCTCGCCCATCTCACTGAGTTCGGCGTAGTCCTCGTGGATCTCGCCCTTCTCGTCATACTCGAACATCGGGAACGACAGCACGTCGGTCGCGCGGTCTATCCCGCGATGCAGTCTGTTAAGATTTCGTATATCCTCGTTGTCGGTAAGCATGACGCTGATCTCAACGTCGTCTCTCAGACCGAAAAAGCCCAAGGTTGACCGCGCAGCGCTCTTGATGAGCTCGCGCAGTTTACGGCTCACTGTTATTTTGCTCTGATTGTTAAGAATTACGACCTTCATGTCTGTTTCCTGCTTTTCTCTCTGCGCTGGAGCGCAACGCGCTCCCGTTCAAGGGTCTTTTTCTCATACGCCTTAACTATTTTCTGCACCAGCGGGTGGCGCACTACATCCTTTTCGGACAGATACATAAACTCTATGCCCTCAATGTTTTTAAGCACGATCTCGGCGTCTCTCAGGCCCGACTGCTTGTCCCTCGGCAGATCGACCTGAGTTACGTCTCCGGTCACGACGATCTTCGAGGCGAAGCCCATTCGGGTCAGGAACATCTTCATCTGCTCGCGCGTGGTGTTCTGTGCCTCGTCAAGTATAATGAACGCGTCGTCAAGAGTCCTGCCGCGCATGTAAGCGAGGGGAGCGACCTCGATCTGACCGCGCTCCAGAACCTTATGGAACGTCTCAAAGCCGAGCATCTCACCGAGCGCGTCATAGAGCGGTCTCAGGTACGGATCGACCTTTTCCTGCATGTCGCCGGGCAGAAAGCCGAGGCTCTCGCCCGCCTCGATCGCGGGACGGGTGAGGATTATGCGGTTTACCTCTTTGTTCTTAAATGCCGCAACCGCCATCGCGACCGCGAGATATGTCTTTCCGGTTCCCGCGGGGCCTATGCCGAACACGATAGGATTGTTTTTTATCTTCTCCACATAGTTTTTCTGGCCGAGAGTTTTCGCTTTTAAGGGCGTTCCGTTTGAGGTGACGCATATAACGTCCTTGCCGAGATCTTTGAGCTCTTCCTCATTGCCGTCGTCGATCTGGCCCATGACGTAGCGGACCTCCTGCTCTCCTATAGTCGCGCCGCGGGCCGCGTAGGCCATAAGCTGATTGATCGCCGAGACCGCCTTGTCAACGTTCTCGGGTGCGCCGCCGACCTTTATCGCGGAGCCGCGGTTTATAACTGCCACATCAAGCTCCTTTTCGATAATTCTGACGTTCTCGTCAAAGCTGCCGAAAAGGTTGATGACATATTCCATTTTCTCAACATCAATGTATCTTTCCATTCATTAACCTCTAAAAAGTTTTTATTCGGGAGCCTCCGTGTTTGTCGGATCTCCGCTATCTATATCATAATCCAAATTTCCGCTTTTGTCAATCAAACTTTTGTCAATTTCCTTTTCCTCGGCAATATTTTCCAGACACTCGTATGTGACCGTGACCTCGACCGAGTCCCCCAATATATTATGGTCGTTTATTTTATTTATTATTTCCGCGTTTTCGGGAACCATTTTCTCGACCTCGGGAGTCAGCTCGGCAGCTCCTGTCTCCACCGCCTCACTAACTGTCCTGTGTCTGTTCTCGAGAGTGTACTCGCGGAATATTCTGCACACGCCGCCGAATCCCGCTCCGTTCTCGGTAAAGGTGAAGCAGCTTTCGTTCCGTTCCTCATCAAATCCTTCGGGCACCATGCCTTTGGTGTAAAGATCGAACTCGCGGCCGAAAAGCTTCACTGCGTAAAGCTTTTTTTCGTTCCCGGTGTAGACCTTCTCGGTATAATTCAGCGGATATTCGCGGCTCATGCTGTACTCGGTCGAAGCGAAAACATCGCCATAGGCGTGGACAAGTCTGTAGCCGCCGTAAACGCTGTCCATGACTCCGCTTACCAGCACGTCTCCGGCCCGCACTCCGTCGCCCTTTCGGACCATAGTCTGACCCTGCTTGACTTCAAGCCTTGCAATCACGCCGTCCTTTGCCGCCACAAGATTACACTCCTCGTCGGTAATATGCGGCACGCTCTCGCTGTCAAGCCGCTCTACGATCTCGATGTAGACTCTTGAACCTCGCACATTAACACCCACCCACGCCAGTTGATCGTTTTTCATGATCATCTCGTTGCGCACGCGGTCAGGCTCAATATCGGCAGCCTCGACGCCGGGCCTGACTCCGCACTCTCCGAGCTGAGCGCGCAGCGTATCCTCGGGTATCCGTTCGTTTCCCACAATGTCCACATTCGTAACGCGGGTAGAAGCCAGATAGAGTATCGCGGCAAACAAAACTATCCCCAAGATCGCAGCCGCGGATCTCCGTCTGTAGCGGCGCAGCAAAAAAGGCAGTCCCCGCCGCTCCGCTATCCGTGGGCGCGAACCGGTTATCCTTGCCACATCGCGCAGCAGCGGAAAATCCCGAACGGCGATCCCGCATGTGAAAACCCCGCCTTCCGAACTGACATTCCACAGCCTTATCCCGCGGCGAACACATATATTAATGAAGCGCTCGGGGAATCTGCCCCCGACCGTTATAACGAGATAACCTTTTAAGTAGTTCAGTATTCGAATGAAAAGCATTTAAACCTCCCGGTTATGTACAGAAATTCCTCGGTCATCGTCTTAAGCTCCATGTTCTTTCCGACTATGCTAACGTTAACCGCCTTGCATTTTATCCGTATGATCTCGTCGCCGTACTCGATAATTCCGGCGTAATTCTCGATCGTAAGCTCACGGTCGCCCACCATTGTGACAAGCGGCATGCCCAGCATAATGTTTTTTGATATATCGACCGCGTCAGCGATTTTCTCTTTAAGCGTGGGAGCCTCTTCCCTTTCACCGCGTTTTTTAGCCATTCCGTCACACCCGTTTCAAAGTATTATAACTAATAATATGTATGACCCGGCAAAAAAAGACCGAATTTGTGTCCCGCTTTCCGTGTTCTGATTTTACTTGTTGACTTTCCGGCATCTTTGAGATGATAGCAAATATACGCAAGGCGAGCATAAGCGATGAGATGATGGCGCGGAAAAAGATGTGTAAAAGAAATAAAAGAATACCTATTTGGTGAAAATTATGGTAAAAATAATTTTTATCAAGGATGGCGCTGCGGAAAAAGATATGTAGGTAATAAACAACTGATTTCGACATGGCAAAAATCATGGGTTTAAATTTTGTTTAATGTGTCAATAATCATATATTGGCTTTTGCCGTAAGGCAGAGTACATCTCTACTGAAGAGTAACCGGAACGTTCTTGCGGATCTTGCACTGAAACGGGCGGCTTGCCACTCGTTTTCCCGTTTCAGGGAAAACCAATACGCTAAACTTCGGGGTTCGGGGCAGAGCCCCGCTTATGCTGTTTTTTCCTCGTGCATTTTCTCGAGATGTCGGATCACTATATCTCAATTCTTGTGCCTCTGCGTCCATTTCTTTGTGATGTTTCGCGAGACAAGATACAACATTTTCCTCAGTGAAACATCTGTCGAAAACACAGAATTGGTCTTTGTTACTTTCCTGAACTGTCGGTTTAAACCCTCAATAATATTTGTTGTATATATTATCTTGCAAATTTCCACAGGATATGTAGAAAGTCCTTTTAAGTTCATTTAATACCCCAAGCCAAAACTTACTGCTTTCATTTGCTCTTACCCATATACCGAGTATATCCTTGTATCCATCGGAGTTTACTCCTAATACCACATATGCCGCCTTGTTTATGATCTGATGATTTCCTCTCAATTTGTGGTGTATGGCGTCCATGAAGACAAACAGATAATATTCTTCAAGAGGTCTGTTTTGAGACTCGTTTACCTGAGGTATTATCTTTTCACTTATCTTTGACACAAGCTCCGATGATATATTTATATCATACAAATCTTTTATCTGCTCTTGTATATTCCGTGTAGACATGCCGTGAAAATATCTTATCCTCCAAGCCGTCTACGTTACGCTGATACTTTTCGATAATCTTAGGCTCACACTCGCCGTTTCTGTCGCGGGGAACGGAAATCTCAACCTCTCCGAGCTGAGTTTTCATTCTGCGCTTGGTAGAGCCGTTTCTGTAGTTTTTCTTTTCGCTGCCGAAATTCGATCGTTCATGCTTTTCGTAGCCTAGCAGTTCGTCAAGCTCGCACTGAAGCACCTCGTTCAGAACATCAGCAAACATAGCTTTGATACTTTCCATGATGTCGGCAGTGTTTGTAAATTTTTCGCTTTTTACATATTCCTTGATAACTTCTTTTGGTATTTTCGTGTTAAAAACATTCTTGATAAAAATTATTTTCACCATAATTTTCACTAAATAGGTATTCTTTTATTCCTTTTTACACTTCTTTTTCCGCGGTGTCACTAAAAACTATAAATTTTATCATATAAGAAGATTTTCTTCACACTGCCGTTTTTACCTTTGCCATTTTATCAGCTATTAACCAAGCATTTTTATCTGCTCTTTCATGTAATAAACAATTCTGCTCTTTAATTTCCCGTTTTCTTATGTATTTTTTCATAGCCATGAGCAAAACTCCGAAAAGTACGTTTTTACGTGAGTTTACTCATATTAAGTTTTTTCTTATTACTCCATATTTATATAGAAATAATCAACCTCTTATAGTATATTTATATTATATCCATTTCATTAACTCAAAAAACAAAACACAAAGGCGGTGTGAGATAAAACATTAAGTTTGTTTTTGTGGGGTAAAGCCGCATTATGCGACTTTACCCTGCTTTTCATTTTGAAATAGCGACATAGGCAGGAAGCCTACCAAGTCGTAGTAGATGTCAATTTGCTGCGTCCGTTTGCCGTTTATCTTTTCCGGCGCGTGGACATAAACGCGCTGAACCATATCGTTTAATATTGTCGGCGTTAATTCCTGTAAGTCAAAGTATTTGTGAACTTTTCCGATGAACCGCTCTATGTTGTCGGACTGCTCCTCTTGTTGTTCAATCTCATCGGCAAGGACAGTTATCTTTTCGGATAATTCCTGTTGTTCCCGTTCGTAATCGTCGGCAAGCATTTTGAAACGGCTTTCGTTGAGCGTACCGTTCGCCTTATCCTCATAGATCGATTTAAATAATCGGTCTAACTCGGCAATCCGCTTCTCGGCTTTGGCTATCGCTCTGCGCTTGGCGCTAAGCTCTTTTTTGGTTTCGGCTTTGTGTTTCGAGCCCATAATCTCACGAAATTTGTCTTCAAAGCTTGATACAAAATTGATTACATACCGTAAGTGCTGTAACACACCTTGTTCAAGAATGACCGCTCTTATGAAGTGAGTGCCGCATACGTCCGTACCTTGTTTTCGTGAGGTCGAGCACACGAAGTGGTCTTGGCGGCTTTCAAAGTATTTGCTTGTGCAGTAGTACAGTTTTTGTCCGCAGTCGGCACAGTAAACTATACCCGAAAACATATTTGTCTTGCCCGCTCTCGTCGGTCTGCGTTTGTTCTTACGCAATTCCTGTACTTTTTCCCAAGTGTCAATGTCAATGATCGGCTCGTGAGTATTCTCAAATATCATTTGATTATCTTCGGGATTATCAAGTTTTTTCTTTGACTTGTACGACTTCCGATAAGTTTTGAAGTTTACCGTGTGCCCCAGATATTCCTTTTTTGAAAGAATACGCGATATGGTGTTTGGGTGCCACTTATACGGTCTTTCCGGCATATCATAGTTGTAAAATCCGTTCTTTACCCAGTATGCCCGCGGACACAGTACTTGCTCTTTTTCGAGCAGTTTGCAGATTTGCGATGTTCCGTAACCCGCCATACACAGACTGTAAATCCGTTTCACAATCTCGGCGGATTCCTCATCGATTATCCATCGGTCTTTGTCATCGGGAGCTTTCATATATCCGTACGGCGGCGTGGTCGTAAGCAGCTTGCCCGACTCACCTTTTGCCTTGAATACTGCCCGCACTTTCTTTGAAGAATCCCTCGCATACCATTCATTCATGATATTCAGAAACGGTGTGAAATCGCTGTCGGTTTGGTTCGCGCTGTCAATGCCGTTATTGATGGCAATAAACCTCACGTCTTTTTCTGCAAACAAGATTTCCGTGTAAAAGCCGACTTTCAGGTAGTCACGTCCGAAACGGCTCATATCTTTTACGATGATCGTACCGACGTTTCCGTCCTTGACTTCGGCTATCATAGCCTTAAATCCCTCGCGCTCGAACGTAGTTCCACTCACACCGTCATCTACGAAATACCTTGGATTTTTGAAATTGTTATCCTTTGCGTACTTGCTCAAAATCGCCTTTTGGTTCACAATACTGTTGCTGTCGCCCTGCAATTCATCATCGCGGCTGAGGCGGCAGTATAACGCTGTTATCTTTTCAGACTGTCTGTTCATATATTCCTCACTTTCCGACAGCCTGCCAAACAGGATTGTATCAATAGTATATCACATTTCATTCTGTTTGTCACTGCCTTTTTCGGGATTTTCAGCCACCAATTTCAACAATTTTGACGGCAAAGATTTGTGTCCGGCGTACACACCGCTGAAACGGTAGGTCGTGTTGCCGCTTTCAAGGGTAAGCGTTATCTTCGGAAGTTCCGCAGATAACAGATTTTTAACTTTCATATTTCACCGTTCCTTTCCTTTAGTGATGTCAGTAAATTTTTTAACTCGCTGATTGGAATATCAATACTTTTGACTGTATTTATGATTTCCTCGTTTTCAAGCTGTGTTTTCTTTGTTTCAAGAGCTTTGATTTCCGCCTGAAGTTTTTTCACTCGCGCTGTCTTGTAATTTATCTTATCGGTTATTGTTTGAATATCCATAATATCCTCCTTTTACAGTTCGGGGGCGTTACGTCTCTTGTGATGTTGTGTCTGCTCGTTTTTCCGATCAGCATATTCTTTGTGCTCGGCAAGTTTTTTGAGAATACTCGACTTTTTCTTCGGCGCCTCCTGCCTCGGCTTTATTTCAAGGAACATATCCACATTTTTCTTTAATACTAATATATCGTTGTATTCGTCTTTAATGTCCTCGTGTAGAGCCGACAGCTTTGAAATATCAGCGATAAATCGCTGCTTTTCCGTCTCGATTTGTTTAACGCTCGGCAGCCTGTTGTTTTTCGTCAGGTACGGCTTTAGCTCATTCGTTAATCGACGGAACAGGTCTATCTTTTGCTTATGATTGGAATAGAATGTATTTTTCATCAGCGGATTTTTCTTTGTGTATTCCTCATAAAGCGGTTTTAGGTTTCGATACACATTCAGCTTTTTCATCAAAGCGTCAAGCTCGTTTATCCGTTTTTTATCGGATTTGATCTTATCCGCTGTTTCATTTAATTTTTTGGATTTCTCCGATACACGCTTTGATAAATCATCGTAGTCCGCAATGCCTCTCTCGTCTATGATGATAAGAGTTTTCGCTATCAGCTTCAGATTGTGGATTTTCGCCCATTGTTCATATCCCTTTGACTGCCGACACTTTACATTGTGTTCGATATCAATGAGCAGGTCAACGGTTTTGGGGTGATATTTTCCTTTAATACGAAGTTCGATATTATCTTTTTCGTAGTCTCTGCCGATTATATCGGTTTTGGTAAAACGCTTGTTGTCAGTATCACGAAACCACAGAAACTCGTCCTCACGGACAATATATTTCTTATCGCGCATTCGCCGCAGGAAATCCTCATAATCAACCGAGAACAGGATACACTCATCAATCGCCTTTTTGATTTTGTACTTATTTGAAACATACGTTTTCTTTGGCTCATAGTTCCTTTTCCGTCCTCTCGGCTTAACAATGTTTAATCCGTATTCGGCACATTTCTTATCGCTGATTTCTCGTATTCGGTAGTATGATTTCTTATCTGAGCGGTAACGCTTGTGGTCTTGAAAGCCTACGGCGTTAAATATGATGTGATTATGATAATGGTCTTTGTCTGTATGCGTACAAAGCACATATTCATATTTTCCGCCCAAAACCTCATCGGCGAATTTCTTTCCTATTTCATGACATTGTTCCGATGTGACTTCATTCGGCTTAAAGGACTGGATAAGGTGATACGCTTGATTTTCACCGCCGCCCTTTGCCGATTGTGCCGTTAATTCAAATTCAAGCTCCGCTGTTTCGTATGCGCAGTCGAAAGTTGAGATATATTTGCCGCCCTCGGTTTTGCACTCATTTCCGATATATGTTATTAACTTGCCGAGAGTGTGTTTGATAGGGTGTATTTTAGTAATTGCCATATCTCATCCACCTTCGCTTTGACAGCCGTAACATCTTGTTCCATAATTCCATAGGTATTGGCGTTCCGCGTGATTTGATTGATATTCTTTCCTATAGCGTTCATCTCTTTGACAGCCGCTTTTAAATCAGAAGTATCAACATTTACAATAAACCCGTCAATAGCCATTTTCCGCAGGTATGCGCCCCGATTAGTCACATTAGCCAGCCGGACGCGCCTGTTTATCTGTTCCAGTTCTTTCTCGTCAACATAAAACTTCACTTGAATATTCCGTTTGCGCTTATTCAAAAATTTCACCTTCTTTCCATAAATTAAAGGAAACTTTTTTGCAAAATCCCGAAACGGGATTTTCACACTTTCGATACTTTGAGTACCAAAGTGTTATGCTTGCTAAAAAGTTTCCTATCTAATATTAGAACTATGAATACGTTGCTTTTCTCAATTTTATCTGCCTTCAGAGAATATCCGTATTAACAGTACACATTTATTATATCACGAATTAAAAATATGTCAATAGTTTTTTGAAATTTTTTATTTATGCACTTGAAATTCATAAACGGATTTGTTATACTGCTATTGAGGTGAAGTAAAGATGAACAACGAAGAAATGACAATAGGCCGGCGCGTAAGAAAGGCACGGAAGGAAAAAGGGTATAACCAGACGGAGCTTGCGAATGCTCTCGGCAAATCGCTCCGTACTATTCAGAAGTACGAAAACGGCGAGATCGAAATTTCCATAAGTATGCTCAATGAACTCGCAAAGGCTCTTGACACGACTACGACTTATCTGCTCGGCTACAAAACCGAAACGGTAAAGCCGCAGATAACCACGTTCGCTGATGTTGTGGTAATGCTGTTTGAGCTTGAAAAGATTTCGGGTCTGAAATTTGATATTGACGTAAAGCGCCCGCCGAGAGATGACAACTGGGAGTGCTCCATAAAGTTTGACGGAAAAGCAAAGACCGATCTTAACGCCGATATGTGTCTCTTCCTTGAGGATTGGGCGGACACAAGAGAGAATTACTCAACAGAGCAATATGCGGACTGGAAAGACAAGACGCTCGCGTATTATTCGAGATTGGCAATTGCGGAACAGGCGGGCGAAACGCAGGATAATGCGATAAAAAGAAACGTTGTTCCGGCGGTGGATTTGCTTGATGTATAAGTCGTGGATTACCGTTATAAAGAAAAGTTTTCCGGATAAATATGCCTATGATACGCTGCAGATATGGCAAAGGACGCACAGGCAAGCATAATTTGCCGCTTGTGCGTCTTTTAATCGACAGTATTTACTTAAAAAACATTGCGAGCCGATTTGTGAAATCCTAAACCGAGCCAAAGCTCAGTTATTTAGAATTCTCATAAACTCTTCTCCCGTGATCGTTTCGTGCTCATAAAGGTATTTTGCAAGTTCGTCAAGCTTCTCGCGATTTTCCATCAGGATCCCCGCCGCTTTCTCGTGCTGTTTTTTCACCAGTTCTACGACCTTCCGGTCAATTTGAGCCTGCGTTTCGGCGGCACAGGCAAGAGTGGTATCTTCACCAAGATATTGTCCGGTCACGTTTTCCATAGCCACCATATCAAAATCTTTGCTCATACCGAATCGCGTGATCATCGAACGAGCCAGCTTGGTGGCCTGCTCGATATCATTGGAAGCGCCTGTGGTCGGATTGCTGAAAACAAGTTCCTCTGCAGCCCGTCCACCGGTAAGAGTGGCGATCTTGTTTTCAATTTCTTCCTTGCTCATCAGATAGTGATTGCCCTCATCCACCTGCATGGTATATCCCAAAGCGCCCGAAGTGCGAGGAATGATAGTAATTTTCTGCACAGGTGCGGAATTTGTCTGCTTAGCGGCTACCAGTGCATGACCGATCTCATGATAGGAGACAATCATCTTTTCCTTGTCGGTCAGAATCGCGTTCTTTCTCTGATAACCGGCGATCACGACTTCAATACTTTCTTCAAGATCGCTTTGAGCCGCAGCTTTTCTGCCTGCCCGGACAGCACGCAGGGCAGCCTCGTTTATGATATTGGCAAGCTCTGCGCCGGAAGCGCCGGAGGCCATGCGCGCCACCTTTAAGAAATCAACATCGGAAGCGATTTTTACTTTTTTTGCATGAACCATCAGAATTGCTTCCCTGCCTTTCAAATCGGGAAGTTCCACAGGAATACGGCGGTCAAAACGGCCGGGTCTTGTCAGAGCGGGATCGAGCGCTTCGGGGCGGTTGGTTGCTGCCAAAATCATAACGCCGCTGTTATCCTCAAATCCGTCCATTTCCGTGAGCAGCTGGTTCAGCGTTTGCTCCCGTTCATCGTTGCCGCCCAGATTTCCGCTGTTGCGTTTTTGCCCTATGGCATCGATCTCATCAATAAAGACGATACAAGGGGATTTTTCCTTGGCCTGTTTGAACAGATCCCGGACTTTGGAAGCACCCATGCCTACAAACATTTCTACAAACTCGGAACCGGACATGGAGAAAAACGGTACATTAGCCTCGCCTGCGACCGCCTTTGCAAGCATCGTTTTTCCGGTGCCGGGCGGGCCGACCAACAGAATTCCTTTCGGCATGGATGCACCGATTTCCTTATATTTGTTTGGATTATGCAGATAGTCCACAATCTCCCGCAGGCTTTCTTCAGCCTCATCTACACCTTCCACATCGGAGAATCTGATGCCGTCCGAGGATTTTACATAGATCTTAGCATTACTTTTCCCAATATTGAACATGAGAGAGTTCGGCCCACCGGCTTTATTTGTCATTCTCTTGGAAATAATCTGACCAATGATAAAGAATAATGCAATTGGGAGTATCCAAGACAAAAGAAAGCTGAGCAGCGGTGAGGCTTGTTCTACAATTTTACCCGAAAATTGCGCTCCGGACTCGTGGAGGCGGTTTACGAGATCTAAATCAGATATTATACCTGTCTTGTAGATGGCAGTTTCTTCTTTGTCTGTAAATAGAATCTGATTACTCTGAATTTCAACCCGACCGATATTCTTTTCTTCCGTCATTGTCATAAACGTGCCGTAATCGACCTCTTGAATCTGACGCTGCTCGATCCATGGCATGGCAATCAGATTAATAAGAACAAGTACAAGCATGACAATGCCGTAATAATATAGTAATGGTTTCTTAGGACGCTTTACTTCTTTCATGTGGTTTCTCCTCTCTTTTGTGATCGTTCTATCAGACGGCAAATCGCAGTTGCTGCGTCCGCCGAAATAACCTTATGCTGGTTTTCCTTCATTGTTTGCTGCCGGTTGGGGTCAAGCAGCTTATCGCAGGCAGCAATCAGCTGGTTTTTAGGTGACCTCACGGCGTAACACATTATGTCTCTTTGCCTGCGTGCATTCCGGCAACAGCCTCTTTATAGAACACATCCAGATCTCCAATATAATTTTCCTTCCAAGGCTTGTTGCGTCCGCAGTAATAGATTACGATGGAATGAGCACGCACCCAATTCAGATCAAGGCCCTTTTCAAACGGACTGTGCATTCGATAAAGTCGCTCCGTCATATTGTATCGGAAGGGATCCAGCGTGTAGATCTTACTCCCGTAAAGACTGCTGATAATGTCCTGGTCCGGAAGGACAAGCAGGGATTTTCGCTTTTCTATGAAACGAAACACATCCGCAAAGTCCTGTTCTTTCCGCAAAAGCGAGAGATTCATGAGCAGTACGCCGGAATTGATATACGGGCTGTCATCATCCATGTCCAGACGCAGCTCATTTAATTTGTGGAGCAACCCCAAACTGTCAATATGGGACGCTGCTGCGTAATAATATTCTTCCATCGGGAGCCGGTACAGCGGAAGGATCGAGCCATTGAGAACAAGATCAGGGTCAAGATAAAGTACACGATCCACTGTCTCCGGCAGATAACTTGCGGCAAAAATACGGTAGTAAATCTCTTTTGGATAGCGTGAAGTAGTCGGGACCTCGTCAAGCGCCAAATTATCGGCCTTTATCGGAATCAGACATCCGCCTGCATCAGAAAGCATTTTTTCGGTTGATCCAAGCGCCCGTATTGAAATTGAGGAATGAAGAAGATACACATGGAATACGCAGTCCGGGTTGAAACGAATCAAGGTTGAAAGCATCACATTCAAATAGGGGATGTAGTTTCCATCCAAAGTAACAAGAATATTGATCGGATTGGTTGGTATGAAATTCAACTTGTTCCCTCCTGTTTCTTTTTTGTTTCTTATGTTGTATATAGTTTTCTTCATTCACCCATAAACTCTGCCGTTTTTATCGTGCTGCCGAAGCATTTCGCGGTATATTGTTGGGTCTTTTCCAGGAGACCCTCCATTCTGCGATCAAGTTCCGCGCTGAGGTTCGCGCACTGATAAAGTTCTTCAGCCATTTCCGGGGTGAATTCAGAATCCTTTTTATAACGAAGCTGATGTTCAAGGCTGGCCCAGAAATCCATCGCTATTGTGCGCAACTGAATCTCTACTTTCATCATTCGTTTTTCATGTGCCAAAAAGATCGGAATTGCTACAATCAGATGCAGACTTCTATACCCGTTGGGTTTCGGATCTTTTATGTAATCCTTCTTTTCAATCAGGGTAATGTCATCCTGTATGAGCAATGCCTCTGATAGTGCATAGACATCTTCCGGAAAAGAGCAGATTACACGAACGCCGGCAATATCGTTTAGATTTTCTTCTATTGAGGTGAGTGTGGGTGTAAAGCCGCGCCGCGCCAATTTTTCTTTTATACTGCGGGGATTTTTCAGTCTGGTTTTGATACTGCTGATCGGATTACGATCAAACTCCAAAGAATATTCTTCATTCAACACATTGAATTTTGTTTCAATCTCCATCATAGCACATTTGTAATAAGACATCAGTCGGATAAACGGTGCAGACTTTCTCTGCATCCAATCGATTGCCCGATCGTCCACAATAGAGAGCATTCGTGTTTTTATATTTTCATCCTCTTGATTCCATTCAGACATTATGGGTCTTCCTTTCCAAAAACAAAACTTGTTGGATCGATACCGGCTTCGCCGTTTCTCACCAAATAATAATAGCAGAGAAATCTAAACTGAAACTAAACTATTGGAAAAATTTTCTTTAGGCCTATTATTTCGGCAAGCTCGGTTCCGATAGGCCTGTTGACACATTGCTGAGAGTATAAACCTAAATAAAGAACCGCCACAAAGAAAGTTCTCATAATCTTACATTGAAAACGGCGTATGCCACAACACACTGCCGATTTTCGTTTATCATAATTAATCAAATGCTTGATGTTGGTCGCGGAAAAGGGCTGCAAAGCAGAAAAGCATCGTTCGGAAGCGCTCTGACAAAAATCAGTTTCACTGACCTCATTCTCCTGCGTTTGGCCGCGATTTCGGCAATGTGACCGTAAACATGGTAAGGTTGTTTGCGCTTTGAACAGAAACCGTTCCATCGTGCAATTCTACCACCTTTTTTACAATGGCAAGACCGATACCATTACCGGCAGCAGAATGAGATTCATCTGCCTGATAAAATTTATTGAATATATTATTCTGAATATCTGGCGGAATAGGTGTGCCATTGTTTGAAATAGATACAGAAATATTTTTGTCATCCTGCTCAATTTTTACTTTCAGACTGCCATAATCAGGAGAGAACTTTATTGCATTATCAAGCAAATTTATCCATATATGCTTTAAGATTTCCTCGTTGCCGGAAATTAAATACTCATCAAAATCAATATACAGTTCAAGGTTCTTTCTTGACCATTTTTCTTCCAACAACAGAATACAGGAGCGAATCTGTTCTGACAAATTAAATTCAGATACATCTGTAAGTATTGTTTGATTTTCAACCTTTGTCAAATTTAGAACATTGGTTGCCATATACGAAAGACGCATAGATTCTTCTTCGATGATATCAACATATTCTTTTTTCTCATCATCTGAAAGATCGCCTCGTTTTAACAGTTTTGCAAACCCCGCTATCGAAACAATTGGTGTTTTAAACTCGTGAGAAAAATTATTAATAAAGTCAGAACGCAGAACTTCGGTATTTTCAAGTTCTTCAGCCATAGAATTAAAGCTGTCCGATACAGCTCGCATAACCGCCATATCTCCAAAGGGTTTGCCAATAGTCATTCTTGCTGAGTAATCTCCGCCTGCAAGCTGTTTCATTCCGTCAATCAGTCGTTTTACGGGTTTTAACCAAACTTTTCCGCTGATTAAAATAAAAATAATATTAAATAAAACGCTGAGTAATGCAATAAACATAATCAGTCTTCCGGCGCCGGGGATGTCTTTTTCATCTATATGAAATATTCCATTGCGTACAACAAAATATGATATTACCGAAACAAGAAGTATTGAGACAAAAAAGACCGAAAATGTAATCAGCGAAAAAAGTGAAAACAGTTCTCGTCGCTGTTTTTTACTTAGTTTGTGTTTTGGTTTATTCATACTTTTTTCACCGCCTTATATCCCAATCCTCTTACGGATTGTATTTCAAACTCAGGCCAACCTTCAAATCTCTTGCGCAGCCGTCCGATGTGAACCGTCACGGTTTCCCAGCCGGTATCGCTCTCAGCGCCCCAAATTTCATCCATAAGCTGAATCCTTGTAAAAATTTTGCCGGGATAGGACAACAGCTTATACAGAAGCATAAATTCCTTTTGCGGCAATTCTTGTGTTTGCCCGTCTTTTGTAACACTTAAAGAATCATAATCAATAACAATATCACCAATTGTTATTTTGTGCTCTGTTGCAATTTTTGCACGGCGCAAAAGAGCCTTTATTCGAAGAAGCATTTCGGTTTCATCAATAGGCTTTGTCATATAATCATCAGTACCTACCAAAAAGCCCTTACGTTTATCTTCGGGAAGCTGTTTTGCCGAAACCATAAGTATTGGTAAATTATTATTCACATCCCGTAATGTCTTGGTGAATTCATAGCCGTCCATTTTGGGCATCATAATATCAAGAACAACCAAGTCTATTACTTCGCTGTCCATGACATCAAGGGCGTCTTCACCATTTTCAGCAAGCGAAACCTTGTAACCGTCATTTTCGAGTACAGCTTTCAGAAGGCGTCTGGTATGCTTATCATCATCAACAACAAGTATATGAAACATAAAAAAATCTCCTTAAAATTTTTATACACCTATATATTACAGCCTTTTTATAAACTGAAACTAAACTAAACAAGATTTATTATTTTAATTATACACTATTTTTATGTTTTTTCAAGATTTTAGGACAAATCCATATGTTTTACCTAACTAAATATCCGTTTACACAGAAACTGAGAGCCGGGTGATTTTATGTCCGACTCTCATAAAACTATTCAATTTCGTTTTTGACCGCAATGTAGCTATTTAATATGCCCGAAATCACGCACCGCGGCGGCGAATAAACTTTGACCGCGATTTCTTCGATGACTGCACACGGTATTCGAGCTATGAACTAAATTCAAATTTTCGATAAATTTCTTTATTGTCACGCAGTTAAACCGTGTTTTTAGGGGGTATTTGAATAACGATATCAAATGACTTAGTTTTGAGCCTAAAACTAACATATTTACGTTAATCCTGAGTTTCTACTGCGTGACACTCACGTTGTTTTGGGGAGCATTGTTTTTCTGTTTGATCACCTTACGTCCATCCGATATCACAAGGGATGGAACAATAGAACCCCGTTTTGAAGGATTTGAATAAAAATATATAACCACGCTTGATTATGGCTTTAAAATCAACGTTTTTGCGCTGTTTACAAAACTCTATTATTCCACTAACGAGTTTAAAAGCAAAAGAGCGTATCATTTTTGCTGATACGCTCTTTCATAATCCCGTTTTGACAGCCTGTCATAAAATTATTGTTTATACTGTCTTATGTCATGCCGCCCAAGGAGGGTGATTGCTACCTACCGTCAAGAAATTATCCAAGACATTCGTTTGTTTATCTCTCAACCTATCGCTAAATTCTACGATTCTTTTTTCCTGAATCTTGACCTTTCTAATAACAATCAAATAATTATTATGACACTCATTGTCCATAATAACTAATACAAATGGAAATACGCTTGTTCTGAAACTATAATTTCAGGACAAAGACAACAATCTGCATAATCACTCAATTATTGCTGTTTTATACCACAAATTGATAAAATTAACTATAATATGAGTCTAGCATATAAACAGTACTATGTCAAGTATTTATGTTAAATTTGACTAATATATTTTTTGCATGTGGCAATTTGCCGTCAGAATTTAAGTCAGATAAGGAGAGTTTTTTATGGTTCGTAGGGCGAAAATACTTACAAAAGAAAAGATGGACGTTACGAGGGACGGTATATCAAGCAGTATGATGTAGACGGGAAAGCGGTATATGGATATGTTTACGCAAAGAGTTACGCTGAAATAAGGGAAAAGCTATTAAAATGCAGATCGAGGAAAATAGCGAATACCATTAGACGAGCATAAAAAAGCGCAGATGGATAAGCTTACTGCACTCTATTTACGTAGAAATAATTAGTCTGGTTTAGCAGATTATTTAGTAAATTTGGTTGCTCTATTTATTTGGGGGCTGTCAACAAGGGCGAAGCGCTTGCATGGGAAAGAGAATTTTTAAGTAAGGCGTCCGCAAGTCTTAATATGAAGTTCGGTGATTTTATTGATATTTATTTAAAGGACATGGAACAGCGGCTAAAGCTGACGACCATTACCAATAAGCGCTTTATGAT